>DASUFV010000206.1:0-26383 GCA_036274415.1 Actinomycetes bacterium | reverse complement strand
GTATGTACGACCGGCGCGCCTCGTCGACGCCGCTGACTTCGCCGCAGTTCAGCGGCGCAGCTGGCAGGCGTCCGCCGCGACGATGGCAATTCCCGAGCCGCCTGAGCTGGAGCACATGGAGCGGCTTTGGGAGCGCTCGATCACGGTGCCACCGAGCGATCGACACCAGACCTGGGTCGCCGTGGATCGCACGCCCGACAGCGAAACCGTGGTCGGCGTCGCGGCGGTGGCACCGGCGTCCGACCCCGACGTGGACGCGAACCGCTGCATCGAGCTGCTGGTGCTGACCGTGCAACCGGAGTCCCGCGGGCGAGGACACGGCTCGCGCCTGCTGAGCGCCGCCCTCGACACCGCAGGTGAGCGAGGCGAGTCCGAGGCGGTCGCGTGGGTGGCCAGCGGCGATGACGGCACCCGCCGGTTCCTCGAGTCAGCGGGGTGGATCGCCGACGGTGCGTTTCGCACGCTCTCCGACGATGAGGAGAACCCCGAGGCGGCGCTGCGACAGGTGCGACTGGCGACGTCGCTGGCTCTGGACGCGGACGAGGCCCCGTCTGATGACGCCCTGTCTGAGAAGGCGCCGCCTGGTGACTGACGGCACCGACGACGCTGATCCGCACAGTGTCGCCGCAGAGCGACGTGCGGTACGGACGCGATCGTTCGGGATCGGCATCGCCGTCGGGTCGTACGGTGCGGGGTTCGGAGCGCTCGCCGTTGCGAATGGGCTCAGCATGGTCCAGGCGGTCGTGATGAGCCTGTTCGTCTTTACCGGGGCCTCCCAGTTCGCACTGATCGGCGTGGTTGGAGCGGGCGGTGCCGCACTCTCGGGAACGGTCGCTGCGCTCGCATTGGGCGTGCGCAACGCGTTCTACGGCTTGCGAATGGCACCAACATTGAACGTCCGTGGGCTACGTCGGCTGGCGGCCGCCCAGATCACGATTGACGAGTCCACGGCGGTCGCCATCTCGCAACCCACCCCTGATCTCGCCCGCCAGGGCTTCTGGAGCACCGGGCTCACCATCTTCGTGTGCTGGAACACAGCCACGCTCATCGGCGCACTGGCCGCCGACCAGATCTCGGACCCGAGCGTGATCGGGCTCGACGCTGCGGTTGGCGCGGCGTTCCTCGCCCTGCTGTGGCCACAGCTCACGACGCGGACGAGGCAGCTCGTCGCGGGCCTTTCGGCGCTCCTGGCGTTGGCGCTCACTCCGGTCCTCCCCCCTGGCCTACCCGTACTCCTTGCTGCTGCCGTCGGGATTACCGCGGCGTGGCCCGAACCCGGAGGGCATCACACCGAGGGGACGCGCGATGTCTGACGCCGCACTCCTGTGGGTCGCCATCGTCGTGCTGGCCATCGGCGCCTTCGCGCTGAAGCTTTCCGGGTATGTGGTGCCGGGTTGGGTGCTCGAGAAGCCTCGAGTGCGGCGCGCGGCAACGCTGATCCCGATCGGCTTGCTGGCGGCGCTGACGGCAGTGCAGATCTTCGGCGACGGCAAGTCACTCGTGATCGACCCCCGAGCAGCAGGTTTGGCGTACGCCGTCATCGCCTTGATTCTTCGTGCGCCCTTCCTAGTGGTCGTCGTTGGCGCCGCGGTCGTGGCCGCCGTGGTGCGGCAGCTGGTCGGGTGAGTCCCGTGCCCACGCGCCGGACGGGACAATGAGCACTGTGAGCCACTGGTACACCGGCTGGAAGTTCTGGCCTGACCGCCCGAAGGGTCCGGTCGGCGCCGACTACCGCCAGGTGAAGTGGATCCGGCCTTACCGCCCCGGCCCGGTCCGCGTGCTGGTCACGGGCATAGGGCTCTTCGTGACGGTGCTTCCGACGATCATCGCCGCCAGTGCGATCCTCACGCCCGGCCCACTCATCCCCCGATTCATCTACGCGCTGATCTTCGGTCTACCGGCAGCAGGGCTCGCGATCGCCGTCAGCCGGTTCCTCGCGGTTGGTGTCTACGTCAACGACGCCGGCGTGCGCATCATGACCATGCGTCAGGTGAGCGTCTTTCCCTGGCGACTCGTCACAGACGTCTCGACGCGCACCCGCGGAACAAACACCGAGACAGAAGGCGACCTCGTCGTGATCACGGTGCGCGATATCGGTCCGGTAGCGACACCGGTGCGCCGGATGAGCCCCGACTTCATCGGACGCGGCGAAGCCTTCGTCATGGCGTCCATGGCCATCGAGCGGTGGTGGCGAGACGCCGGCGCCATGGGGAGGGCGCGCAGCTAAGCTGCGCGCCCTCCCTTGGCTTCAGCGCTCGTCAATCCGGCAACTCCATGGTCGACAACACCATGTGTTGGGCCGCGTCCAGCTCAGCCCGCTGCTCGTCGTCCTCAGCCCCGTAGGCAGAGACCACCATCGTCTCGCCGTCAACCTCGAGAACTGTTTGCGTAAGGACTCGGCCCTCGGCGATCTGTGGCCACCGCCCCGACTCGGCCATGTCAGCGGACCTCCCCAGCGAGACCACCGACCCAAGTTCGGGCTTGTAGAAGCCTTTGACCACCTTCACGGTCAGTTGGGGGAAGCGTTCGCCGTCGATGAGCACCTCCCGGTCGTCCAACACGGTGAGCCAGGGGTGGTCGCGCAACCAGTTGGCGAACCCGTCGGGTGGAATGTCAGTTCCGCTGCTGGTCTTCGGATCGAAGACTTGCAGGAGCGGGCCGTCGATCTCGATGAACATCCCGTCGTCAGAGCCCAGGTTGACGTACGCGCCGTCGTTGGCCACCGCCCATTGTTTCGGCGCCGTGGCGACGAGTGAGGGAGTCAAATGGCTCCCTACCGTCTCGCCAGGTACCAGTTCGATGGCGGCGGCTGTGGGGGTCGATGCGGGAACTGCCGGCGAGCTGTCGGCGTCCCCGCCCTGCTGCACGAAAAACCAACCGATCCCGACTGCAGCAACGGCCAGAGTGGTGGCAACAGCCGCCATTGCACCTGTCCTGCGTCGAACTCCATCCTCATGTCTGAGCTCTGTCATTTGTGCCATCGGGTCAACCCCTCGGGCCGAGGCGCGCACTCCGTCCGCAGCACGCCGAGCGCGGGTGTCGAGGTTCATGACTGGTCCCCCTCATCACCGTGGAATCCCAAACGCGCGGCCAATGTCGATCGACCACGGGCCAGATGCGTCTTGACCGTGCCGTCCGCACATTCGAGTACCTGTGCGATTTCAGCGACCGAGCAGCCGTACACGTACGACAGCACGATGCACTGCGCCTGTCGCTTGGGAAGGCGCCGCACTTCAGCCCAGAACGTCGCATCGTCGTTGTCGAGCGCGGCTACCTCGGTGCGTCTGCGACGCAGCCTGAGCAGACCACGAGCTTCAACGAGCCGACGACGGACGAACGAGACTGCGAGGTTCGCGCACACGCGCCGCACCCAGGCGTGTGGCGCATCCAGGCGTCCGACCTCGTCCCACCGCCGGTAGGCGGCGAGCATCGCTTCCTGCGCAACGTCTTCGGCGTGTGCTCGAGAGCCGGTCAAGGCGTGAGCAAACGCCACGAGCAGGCGGTATTCCCTGGCGTAGAACCCTTCGAACGACTCGACGCCCGGCAAGGAGACGACGACGTCCAGCTCCGGAACGATTTCCCGGTCGTCCGCCGCCATCTCCCATGAACTCGTCACGGCATTCACTCGTTTTCGTCGCCGATCCGGTTGACCGACCATAGCGACTATTTCGCCGGCACCCGGCCGCGAGAACAGTTCAGGTGGTCGAGGCGTCGAACTTGTCGATTGCCGTACGCATGGCTTCGCGAGCACGTCGTCGATCGCCCGCGTCGTCGTAGGCCACTGACAGCCGGAACCAGGCCCCCCAATCGTCTGGAGCAGCCTCTACTTCGGCTCGACGAACGGCGAACCGCTCGTCCGCTGCCTCGCGCACGACGCGTCCGCTCGGTGTGCGCGGCAGGTCGTCCTCGGGCAGACCGTTGGACGCCGCAAGCTCGCGACCCAGCTGTGCAGTGCGGATGCCGAAGCCGATCTCGGACCACAGGATCCAGACCCCGATGACCGGCAGCACCATGATGGCCAGACCCAGCACCAGCGCCACGGGGTCGCCGTCGGTGATGAGTGCCCACGCTCGGCGCGCGATGGCGACCAAGTAGAGCAGGGTGATGGCAGCGAGGACGAACGCAACGATCCGCGCGGTTCGCGAGCTTCCGGGTCTGCTCATGACGTCATGCCACCCCGGGAACCGCTACGCGAGGTCGAGGAGGGGCTCGAGCCCAACGGTCAGCCCCGGTCTACTGCTGACCGAACGCACCGCGAGCAGCACACCGGGCATGAAGCCAGCACGATCCAGCGAGTCGTGACGCAGCGTCAGAATCTCGCCGGCGCTGCCGAACACGACTTCCTCGTGGGCAACCGCACCTCGGAGTCGAACCGAATGCACCGGAACACCGTCGACCGAAGCACCTCGCGCACCGTCCAAGGCGCGCGCGGTGGCGTCGGGGGCTTCACCCACGCCTGCTGATCTGCGCGCCTCGGCGATCACCTGCGCGGTGTGCACCGCCGTGCCACTCGGGGCGTCGACCTTGTCGGGGTGGTGAATCTCGACGATCTCGGCGGAGGTGAAGTGACGAGCGGCCTCGCGGGCGAAGCGCATCAGCAACACGGCACCCAGCGCGAAGTTGGGGGCAACGACGACGCCGAGCTCGCCCTGTGCGGCGTCCAGGAGCTTCTGGACCTGAGAGATGCGCTGGTCGTCGAACCCGCTGGTGCCGACCACGACGTGCATTCCGAGTGAGAGCGCCTCCTCGATGTTGCCCATGACCGCATCGGGAACGGTGAAGTCGACAACGACCTCAGCCCCAGCGGCATGCGCGTCCTTCACCGATCCGTCGCGATCGACTTGCGCGACGAGCTCGAGGTCGTCAGCGCCGTCGATTGCTCGACAGGTCTCGGTGCCCATTCGCCCGGAGGAACCGAGCACCGCCACCTTCAGGCTCACGACGCCACCGCGCCGGAGAAGTCATGGTCGGCATCGAACGGCCCGATCACGGCCAGCGTCGGCGCTGCCTCGAGCAGATCGGACGCCACGTGCTGGACGTCGTCCAACGTGACCGCCTCGACCCGGCTGAGGATCTCGTCCAACGACAGCATCTCGCCGTACACGAGCTCGCTCTTGCCGATGCGGTTCATGCGTGAGCTGGTGTCTTCCATACCGAGCACCAACGAGCCCCGAAGCTGTCCCTTACCGCGTTGCAGCTCTTCGGCCGTGACGCCACGGTGGCACACGCGTTGCAGCTCGGCCCGACAGAGATCGAGCACGTCGTCGACTTTCTTCGGCAGACACCCGGCGTAGACGCCGAACAACCCGGCGTCGGAGTACTGCGAGTGGTACGAGTACACCGAGTACGCCAGGCCACGCTTCTCACGGACCTCTTGGAAGAGCCGACTCGACATGCCACCACCCAGCGCGGAGTTCAGAACGCCTAAGGCGAAGCGGCGAGGGTCGTTGCGATCGACGCCTGGCACACCGAGCACGAGGTTGACCTGCTCGGTAGCACGCGGCACGACGGCGACCTCTCCCCCAGGGCGCGCCTTGGGTTGCACGCGACGGACCGCCGCAGTGCGCTCGCTGTCGTCGTGGACGTCCGCACCGCCGGCAGCGAAGGCCTTCTTGACCATACGGACCACCGATGCGTGGTCGAGGTTTCCCGCCGCAGCAACAACCATGTGCTCGGGGCGGTACCAACGCCGGTAGTACCGACGGACGGTGTCACGGCTCAACGTGTCGATCGAACCTGTCGAGCCGAGGATGGGACGTCCGAGTGGAGTGTCGCCGAAGATGCTGGACGCGAACATGTCGTGCACGACATCACCAGGGTCGTCGTCGTGCATCGCGATCTCTTCGAGGATCACACCACGCTCGGCCTCGAAGTCGGGGCCGGTAATCGTGGACGACAGCACGAGGTCGACGACGACGTCGACCGCGATAGGCAGATCTCCGTCGAGCACCCGCGCGTAGAAGCAGGTGAACTCTTTGGCTGTGAACGCGTTGATCTCGCCACCGAGCTGGTCGATGGCGGCTGAGATCTCTAGCGCGCTGCGTTGTTTGGTGCCTTTGAAGAGCAGGTGTTCGAGGTAGTGGCTGGCGCCGGCTTGCTTCACCGACTCGTCGCGCGAACCGACGCCGACCCAGACCCCGAGCGAGACCGACCGCATGGTCGGGACCGCTTCTGTGACGATGCGCAGCCCACAGGGCAGGACGGTGCGTTTGACGACGCTGCCGTCCTGCCCCTTGTGGAGCGTGCGGGTCTCGGCGCGAGTGCCCACGTCAGGCGTCGACCGTTGCCTCGGTCTCGCTGTCGGAGCTGGCGCCCTCGTCCTCGTCCTTGACGGCGATGAGCGAGAGCTTGCCGCGATCGTCGACGTCCTTGATCTCGACCCGGATCTTCTGACCCACCGAGAGGACGTCGTCAACCGAGTCGATGCGCGGCTTGCCGACCATCTTCTTGATCTCGGAGATGTGCAGCAGCCCGTCCTTGCCAGGCAGCAGAGAGATGAACGCGCCGAAGGTCGTGGTCTTGACGACCGTTCCCAGGTAGCGCTCGCCAACCTCCGGCATCGTCGGGTTCGCGATCGAGTTGATCATCGTGCGGGCCGCCTCTGCGGACGGGCCGTCAACGGCACCGATGTAGATCGTGCCGTCGTCGTCGATCGTGATGTCGGCACCGGTCTCGTCCTGGATCGAGTTGATCATCTTGCCCTTCGGCCCGATGACCTCGCCGATCTTGTCGACCGGAACCTTGACGGTGATCACGCGTGGCGCGTTCGGGGCCATCTCGTCCGGACCGTCGATCGCCTCGGACATGACCTCGAGCAGGGTGAGCCGGGCGGCGCGTGCCTGCTTGAGTGCGTCACCGAGCACGGACGCCGGAATGCCGTCGAGCTTGGTGTCGAGCTGCAGCGCAGTCACGAACTGCTCGGTGCCGGCCACCTTGAAGTCCATGTCGCCGAAGGCGTCTTCGGCACCAAGGATGTCGGTGAGCGCGACGTACTCATCCTTGCCGTCGACCTGGCCAGTGACCAGACCCATCGCGATACCCGAGACCGGGGCTTTGAGGGGCACACCGGCGTGCAGCAGCGACATGGTGGACGCGCAGACCGAGCCCATCGACGTCGAACCGTTCGAGCCGAGTGCCTCGGACACCTGCCGGATCGCGTACGGGAACTCGTCCCGCGTCGGCAGCACCGGAAGCAGTGCACGCTCTGCCAACGCACCGTGCCCGATCTCGCGACGCTTCGGCGAGCCGACGCGTCCGGTTTCTCCGGTCGAGTAGGGCGGGAAGTTGTAGTTGTGCATGTACCGCTTGCGATTCTGCGGGTTGAGCGTGTCGAGCTGCTGCTCCATGCGAAGCATGTTCAGCGTCGTGACACCGAGAATCTGCGTCTCGCCGCGCTCGAAGAGCGACGAGCCGTGGGTCAACGGGATGACGCCGACCTCGGCTGACAGGCGGCGGATGTCGGTCGGCGTGCGACCGTCGATCCGCACCTTGTCGCGCAGGATGCGCTCGCGCACGAGCTTCTTGGTCACCGCGCGGAAGGCCGCGCTGATCTCCTTCTCGCGCCCCTCGAACTCAGCCGCGAGCTTCTCGGAGACCTGCTCGGAGATGCGAGCTGTCTCGGTCTCACGCTCTTGCTTGCCTGCGATCGTCAGTGCCTGGGCGAGCTCGGCGGACGCCGACTCCTCGACCGCTGCGTACACGTCGGCCTCGTAGTCCAGGTAGACCGGGAACTCGCGCGTTGGCTTGGCGGCAACTGATGCCAGCTCGGACTGCGCCTCGCACAGGAGCTTGATGAACGGCTTGGCCGCCTCGAGCCCCTCGGCCACAACCTCTTCGGTCGGTGCCTGCGCACCACCGGCGACGAGCTCGATGGTCGCCTCGGTTGCCTCGGCTTCGACCATCATGATCGCGACGTCCGAGCCATCGGCGTCGGTGACGACCCGACCGGCAACGACCATGTCGAACACGGCGCGCTCGAGCTCGGCGTGGGTCGGGAACGCAACCCACTGACCGTCGATCAACGCGACGCGCACGCCGCCGATCGGGCCGCTGAACGGTAGACCCGACAGCTGCGTCGACATGGACGCGGCATTGATCGCGACGACGTCATACAGGTGCTCGGGGTCGAGCGACATGATCGTCTCGACGATCTGCACCTCGTTGCGCAGACCCTTGACGAAGGACGGGCGGAGCGGCCGGTCGATCAGACGACAGGTGAGGATGGCGTCCTCGCTGGGGCGTCCTTCACGACGGAAGAACGACCCGGGGATGCGTCCCACCGAGTACATGCGCTCTTCCACGTCCACTGTGAGCGGGAAGAAGTCGAAGTGCTCCTTCGGATGCTTGGACGCGGTGGTTGCTGACAACACCATCGTGGTGTCGTCCAGATAGACGACCGCCGAACCGGCGGCCTGCCGGGCAAGGCGCCCGGTTTCGAACTTGATGATGCGGTGTCCGAACGATCCGTTGTCAATGACGGCTTCGCTCGATCGAACTTCCAGACCCTCCACGGGTCCTCCTCTTCGTGAGACCCAGGTCGCGGGCCCAGCCATGGGCCAATTGATGGCGACACTGACGTGGGTGAGAAGGCCGGTCTTCGATCGAGGCCCTCGGGGGATCTCGTGGATCTCCCGAGCTGCCACTACCGAGGACCGACAGATACCGGACCGCAGTGAATCAGGTCGGGCGCGACACCTGGGTGCATGTGTTCAGTTGGGTGCCCTCCCAAACGGGAGAGCAGTGGTACGGCCGGCGACTAGCGACGCAGGCCGAGCTTTTCGATCAAGCTGCGGTAGCGCTCGATGTCAGTCTTGGCGAGGTAGTTCAGGAGTCGGCGACGCTGACCCACGAGCAGCAGCAGTCCGCGGCGGCTGTGGTGGTCGTGCTTGTGCTCCTTGAGGTGCTCGGTCAGGTCTGAGATGCGACGGGACAGGAGCGCCACCTGGACCTCGGGTGACCCGGTGTCACCCGCCGTTGTGGCGTACTCGTCGACGATCTGCTTCTTGGTTGCGGCGTCAAGCGACACTGCTGTCCTTTCGAGGTCATTGCGCGGCGCTCCGGGGCTTGTCCACCCGGGCACGATGGCTCCGCGGCCGATCTGACGGCCTGGTCAGGCTACCAGCGGGGCTGCCAATACCCCGAATCCCACGGGGAGCGCCCGTGGGGGCCGACCGGAGGACGCAGGATTGAGGCTCCGGCCGCAAGGGCTTGATCCGTTCGACGCCAGGATCGAGATGCTCAGGACACTCCGGGAGTGGCCGACCTGCCATGCGCCAACGCGGACGTTGAACTCGACCGACTTTCACAGCTCTGAGGGGACTCTGAGTCGACTCGATGGGGCCGCTGATTCGGGGGCTCCGTGCGACATGAGCTGACGACGAACGTGCTCGGTCGTTGCTCGACCGCACGTCATAAGTCGATCTATGTAGCGGATCCGCGTCAGAGCGATGCCGACCGAAGCTGTCGAGATTGGCGCTGGGACACAGCGCGCAGAAGCCTGTGGAAGTAGAAAGGCGTTGTCAGACCCGGCTGATTGCATTTCCTCATGACCTCATCAACCCCTCCCGACGAACCGCACCCCGACGGTGCTCGTGCGTTCGATCAGCGGGTTGATGAGTTGCTGAAAGCGCTCCCCGCCTCTGAGACCGTCTCTCCGGCGGTCCTCCGTGATCGACTGGTGGAACTGGAGCGCGCCAAGAACGCGATCGATGCAGCGCAGGCGCAAATGATGGTGCAGATGCACCACGAAGCACAGCGCCACGATGCCGAGGATGACCTCGCGAGAGTGGCTTCGGACGGGCCGGTCGTTCCAACCGGGCGGCGCGAAGAGTTCGTCATCGATGAGCTCGCCTTGCACTTGCGTTGTACGCGGCCCATCGCCTCGCATCGCTTCTCGGTGGCGATGGCCGCGCACGCGTTCCCAACCGTCATGGCTGCCTGGCGCGCTGGGCGCCTCGACGCTCGCAAAGTCGAGGCCATCTGCGACGCGGTCTCCGTCGTCGACGACGCATTCATCGGAACGCTGGTCGAGTCAGCCGTCGCGTACGGCGAAACACACACCGGCTCTCAGCTCAGGGTCTGGCTCAATCGGCGCGTGATCATCACAGATCCAGCCGCGGCCGAACAACGCCGCCAGAATGCGATGGCCGACCGACACGTGCGGCTGATTCCCTTGCCCGACGGCATCGCCGAACTCGCCGCCAGAATGCCGGCGACACAAGCACGACAGATCTACGACACTCTCACCGCGGTCGCGCACAGCACTGACGGCAACGACGCTCGCACTCTCGACCAACGCCGTTCGGACGCGCTCTACGACCTCACCTGCGGACGCGCCGACCCACCGCAGGTGCACCTGAACCTGACCGCGCCGATGTCCAGCCTCACCCCGTCCGGAGATGCACCCGGTGAGCTCGGCGGCTACGGATCCATCACCGCAGAGCAGATTCGCGAGCTGCTGGCTCTCGCCGGTAAGGACTGCGGCTGCAGCAGTGAGCACGGAGAGGCCAACAGCTCCGTCACATCGTGGCGCCGGTTGCTGACTGACCCGGTCACAGGTGTGCTGACCGACATCTCCGAGCAGAGATACCGCCCATCACCGAAGCTCGATCGCGCGGTGCGTACCCGAGACGTGACCTGCCGATTCCCCGGCTGTCGTCGCCCCGCTTTGACCCCAAGGACTGGCGTCGACCTCGATCACACCGTGCCGTGGCCGAACGGCGCCACGTCCGCCGACAACCTCGCCTGCCTGTGCCGACACCATCACCGGCTCAAACACTCACCGGGTTGGTCACTTACATCTCACCCGGACGGCGTTCTCGAGTGGCTTACTCCCACTGGTCATCGGTTCACCACACACCCGTGGCACTACACGGACCCTCCGGACGGTGTCGAGCACGACCGAGACGTGGGGCAGCAGGACGTGGCTTAGGCGATCCGCCTGGGCTCAGCGATTCCCGATCGCCAACGCTTCGCGCGTCCAGCGCACGTCTTCTTCGATCTGCGCCACCAACGCGTCGATCGCCTCGAACTTCACCGTCGGGCGCAGCTGTGTGACGAAGTCGAGGGCGAGGTACTCGCCGTAGAGGTCGAGATCGTCCCGATCCAACACGTAACCCTCGACGCGGCGCTGCTGACCGTCGAACGTTGGGTTCGTTCCGATCGAAATCGCCGTCGGTAGCTGCTCTTCCTTCGACGTCCCCGGATGGCGCACCATCCAGCCGGCGTAGACACCGTCGGCTGGGACGGCCGCATGCTCGACCGGCTCGATGTTGGCGGTGGGAAAGCCGAGGTCACGCCCGCGGTGATCACCGTGGACGACCACCCCCTCAACCCGGTGGGGGCGAGTAAGTGCGCGTGCAGCCTCGGCGACATCTCCTTCTGCGACGCACTGACGGATATACGTGCTCGACCACGGAACCTGACCGCGTTCGCCGTGCTCGACAATCGTGGACCCCTCGAGTTCAACCGCGTCAACGGTGAACCCGTGCTGGACGCCGAACTGCTGAAGCATCGAGACATCGCCGGACGCCCTGTGCCCGAACCGAAATCCCTCGCCGATGACGACACCGACTGCGCAGAGCGGCCCGACGAGCACCCGCTCGACGAACTCGGTGGGCGTCCACGACGACAGCTCCTTCGTGAACGGCAACACCAGAACTGCGTCCGCGCCCGCTTCACCGAGCAGCGCAACCCGCTGATTCAGCGTCGAGAGCATCAACGGTTGCGCGTCCGGTCTCACAACCGCACTGGGATGCGGGTCGAATGTCACGGCGACCACCGATGCGCCGAGCTGAACAGCCAGCCGTCGGGCGCGATCGAGGATCAGCCGATGCCCGCGGTGCACGCCGTCGAAGACGCCGATGGTGACGACCGAACGACCCCAGTCGGACGGAATCTCCGCTAACGAGTCGAACCTGCGGACGCCGGACATGACGACACCCTGCCAGACGTCAGAGCGACCTGGTCACGTGCCTCCGGCAAAACCAGCGACGACGCGAAGCATGCCGTCGCGTGGCTCCATCAGTGCCAGGACGTTGCCGCTCCGGTCGAAGACACCCACCAGCCCGGGCTCGTCACTCTGCTCGTCACCCTGCTCGTCACCCTGCTCGTCACGCTGCTTGTCATCGAGCGCGATGGGCCGTCCGTGCCGAACGTCCTCTGCCTCTTCGTCGGACGCCACGAGTGCCGGAAACGCACGACGAACCGCGTCGGCCAACGGCAGCATATCGAGGCTCGCCTCGAGCTGTTCGATCGTCGAGGCCATGGACAGGTCGATGTCGCCGACCCGGGTGCGGCGCAGTGCCGTGAGGTGACCGCCGACCTCGAGCCGCTTCCCAAGATCACGAGCGATGGCCCGGATGTAGGTGCCACTCGAGCACGTCACCTGCACGTCGACGTCGAGTAGGTCGGCTGAGGGGCGTCGCATGCCCTTGACCGACAGCTCGGCAATCGTGACGACCCGGGGCTTCAGCTCCACGGACTCCCCCGAACGGACCCGTGCGTACGCGCGCCGGCCGTCGACCTTGACAGCGCTCACGGCCGACGGCACCTGTTCCTGCGTCCCGACGAACTCCGCTGCCGCGGCCAGAACGTCCGCCTCGGTCGTTCCTACCGTCGACGCCGTTGCGACCGGTTCTCCCTCCGCATCGTCGGTGACCGTGCTCTGGCCGAGCCGAATCGTCGCCTCGTACGTCTTGTCGTGTCCGGCCAGGTGCCCGAGCAGGCGCGTCGCCCGCCCGACGCCGCACACGAGCACGCCTGTCGCCATCGGGTCGAGCGTTCCGGCGTGACCCACCTTGCGGGTCCCGGCCAACCGACGGATCTTGCCCACGACGTCGTGCGACGTCCATCCGGATGGCTTGTCGACGACAACCAGTCCCTCCGGCGTCCGGAGTAGCTGACTGTCTTGTGCGTCAGGCACGAATCGCCGCGGCGTCTAGCGCGGCCCGCACCGACGCGACCACGTCGTCGAGCACCCGCGAGGTGGCAGTGAAACCGGCGGCGTATCGGTGGCCGCCACCCCCCAGCGACATCGCCACCTGACTGACGTCGACACCGCCTTTGGAACGCATCGACACCCGCAGGTCACCGAGGTCGTCCTCTTTGACGACCATGGCCACCTCGGCCTCGGACGCCTTGCGCACGATGTCGATCACCGGCTCGACGAGGTCGAACGGTAGATCGTGCTCGCGTCGATCCTCGGCGTACACGACCGTCCAGACCAGTCCGCGTCCGGACGCGGCATCGCGCTCGAGCCGACACCGTTCGAGCGCAGCACCCAACATGCGGAGGTACCCGAACGGGACGGCGTCGAAGACCTCCCTGGCGATCTCGTCGAAGGCGATGCCAGTGTCGAGCAGCTGCCCGGCAAGGGCGTGCGTTGCTGCCGTCGTCCCGGCGTACCGGAACGAGCCGGTGTCTGTGATGAGCCCGGTGTAGAGGCACGCTGCGATCTCAGCGTCCAACGGGACGCCCAGCCGCTCGACCAGCTCGTGCGCCACCACAGCCGTAGCGGGAGCGGCCACGTCGACCAGCGCCGCGGTTCCGAAGCCGTCGTAGCTGGCGTGGTGGTCGACCGCCACCAACAAAGGAGCGGCTTCAGAGACCTCACGAAGCAAGCCCAACCGGTCCGCACTGCTGGCGTCGAACGTCAGCACTACATCGGGTGTCCGCGAAACCTTGTCGGGTGGGACCAGCAGTGACTGACCCGGCATCCACTCCAAGTTCGCCGGCACGACGAACGGATCGTCTCCGAAGGAGACCTGCACCTCGCGTTCGCCGGGCAGCTTGCTGATGGCTAGACCCGCGGCCAGTGCCGAGCCCAGCGCATCACCGTCCGGGCTGACGTGGCCCAACAGCACGAGTGAGCGAGCAGAGCGGATCGCATCGATGACGCGCGTCCACTCCGAAGCGGCGATCGGGCTCACGCGGTGGCGTCGTCCGGCTCGTCATGACGGTACGGGTCCGCCTCGCCCGCGTACTTCGCCGATGCCGCCTGCTCGTGCACCCGCTCGTCGGCCGCCTGCGCCCGACGCAGCAGGTCATCGATGTGACGGGCATTCTCCGGAACCGCGTCGGCGACAAAGGCGAGCGAAGGTGTATGCCGGACGCCGGTCTGACGACCTACTTCGGTACGCAGCATGCCTTTGGCGCTCTCCAACGCAGCCGCAGTGTCGCCATTGGTGGACTCGTCTCCGTGATCGAGGACGGTATAGAACACCGTCGCCTCACGCAGATCGCCCGTGACACGCACATCCGTGATCGTGACGAAGCCCATGCGAGGATCCTTGATCCGTCGCTCGATGGTCTCCGCCACGATCACCTGGATGCGTTCGGCCAACTTGCGAGCTCTCGCTTCGTGATCGCTCATCGTGCTCGTCTGCTCCTGCTACTGAACGGTCAGCTCCGTGGCTTCTCACGCATCTCGTACGTCTCGATGACGTCCTCGACCTTGACGTCGTTGAAGGTGCCGAGGTTGATACCGCACTCGAAACCTTCGCGGACCTCGGTGACGTCGTCCTTGAAACGCCGGAGACCGGTGATCTCGACGTTCTCGGCCACGACGGCACCGTCCCGGACGACTCTGGCCTTGGTGCCACGGCGAATCTCACCGTTGCGCACTAGCGAACCAGCGATCGTCCCGAACTTGCTCGAGCGGAAGATCTCGCGAACCTCCGCAGATCCCAGTTCGACCTCTTCGAACTCGGGCTTGAGCATGCCCTTGAGCGCGTTCTCGATGTCGTCGATCGCCTGGTAGATGACCGAGTAGTAGCGAATGTCGACGCCCTCGCGGTCACTCAGCTCGCGCGCCCGCCCCTCAGGCCGGACGTTGAAGCCGATGATGATCGCGTCGGACGCGGACGCCAACGTGACGTCGTGCTCGGTGATCGACCCGACCCCGCGGTGGATGATCCGCAGGTCGACGTCTTCACCGACGTCAACCTTGAGCAGCGCATCCTCGAGCGCCTCGACCGAACCGGACACATCGCCCTTGAGGATGAGGTTGAGCGTCTCGATCGCGCCCTGCTCGAGGATCTTCTGCAGATCTTCGAGGCTGACCTTCTTGCGGGTCTTGGCCAGCTGCGCGTTGCGTTCAGCAGCCTGACGCTTCTCAGCGATCTGCCGTGCAGTGCGGTCGTCGGCCGCCACGAGGAACTTGTCTCCCGCTCGTGGCACCGATGTGAGGCCCAGCACCTGGACCGGACGCGACGGCCCGGCCTCTTCGATCTGCTCCCCGTGCTCGTCGACCATCGCGCGCACGCGTCCGAACGACTCACCGGCGACGATCGCATCGCCGACCCGCAACGTGCCGCGCTGGACGAGCACGGTGGCGACCGGCCCGCGTCCGCGGTCGAGGTGTGCCTCGATCGAGATACCGCGTGCCTCGGTGTCAGGGTTCGCGCGCAGGTCGAGTGCGGCGTCCGCGGTCAGCAGGATCGCCTCGAGGAGCTTGTCGATGTTCAGCCTGCTCTTGGCCGAGACGTCGACGAAGAGCGTCTCGCCCCCGTACTCCTCGGCAACCAAGCCGAACTCGGTGAGCTGCTGACGCACCTTGGCCGGGTTGGCGTCCTCCTTGTCGACCTTGTTGACCGCCACAACGATCGGCACCTCTGCCGCCGTCGCGTGGTTCAACGCCTCGATCGTCTGCGGCATCACACCGTCGTCTGCGGCCACCACGAGCACCGCGATGTCGGTGACCTTGGCACCACGGGCACGCATGGCGGTGAACGCCTCGTGACCAGGGGTGTCGATGAACGTGATCGCACGGTCTTGGCCGTCGTGCGGAACGTGCACCTGGTAGGCGCCGATGTGCTGCGTGATGCCACCCGCCTCGTCCGACACGACGTCGGTCGAGCGAATCGCGTCGAGCAGCTTGGTCTTTCCGTGATCGACGTGACCCATGACGGTGACGACCGGCGGCCTCGGCTGCAGCACGTCTTCGTCCTGCTCGGCGACCTCGGCGTCCAAGTCGATGTCGAACGACTCGAGCAACTCGCGGTCTTCGTCTTCGGGGCTGACGATCTGCACCTCGTAGCCGAGCTCAGCGGCCAGAAGCGCGAACGTGTCCTCGTCGAGCGACTGCGTCGCGGTGGCCATCTCGCCCAGCGTGAACAGCACCTGCACGAGGGACGCGGGGTTGGCGTTGATCCGTTCGGCGAAGTCGGTCAGCGACGCGCCGCGGGGCAGCCGGATGGTCTCTCCGTTGCCACGGGGTACCTGGACGCCACCGATCGTTGGCGCCTGAAGGTTGTCGAGCTCTTGGCGACGCTGCTTGCGTGACTTGCGACCGCGCGACTTGCCGCCGCCGCGTCCGAACGCTCCCGCGGTCTGACCGCGGCCGCCGGTGCGTCCGCCGGGACGCCCTCCGTAGCCGCCACCGCCACCGGGGCGAGCGCCATAGCCGCCACCGCCGCCTGGACCGCCGCCGCCTGGACGTCCGCCACCGGGAGCGCCACCTGGCGCACCGGGGCGACCTGGACCGCCTGGACGAGCACCGGGTCGGGCTCCTGGACGCGTGCCGGGCGCGGGGCGTCCGGCCGGCATCATCCCCGGATGCGGGCGTGAGCCGCCGGGACGAGGCACCGGACGCGGCATCGAGCCGGCGTCGCGGCTGGTGAACGGGTTGTTGCCAGGACGCGGCGTGGCCGGTCGCGGCACCGAGCCGGCGTCGCGGCTGGTGAACGGGTTGTTGCCAGGGCGCGGGCCGGCCGGGCGGCTGGGCACCTCCGGTGCCTGCGCGGCAGGGGCGACCGGTGGGGCCGCCGGCTCTGGCGGCGCCGGGCGCTCAGGTGCCGGAGGTGCCGCTGGTGCTGCCGGCGCAGCGGCCGCGGGAGCAGCCGGCGCTGCAACGTCGTCTGCCGGGGCCGCAGCTGTCTTCTTGGCTGCCGCCTTCTTCGTGGTCTTCTTCGCCGTCTTCTTGGCGGCGCCGTCAGCACCAGCCGGTTGCGCGGGGAAGACTTCTTTCAGCTTGCGAACCACGGGCGGCTCGACGGTCGACGACGCCGACCTGACGAACTCTCCCATGTCTTGGAGCTTGGCCAGAACGACCTTGCTCTCAACTCCGAGCTCCTTCGCGAGCTCGTACACCCGGACCTTTGCCACTGCTCTCCTGTCTCGTGGTCCGGGCTCCACCTCGAGGAGGGGGCGCGGACCGCTAGTGCGTCGACATGCTCATTGCTGCGCGCTCATCGCGTGCTCGTCGCCATCTCGTCCTGCCTTCGATCTGTTCCGTGAACTCCCCGGCAGGTCGCCGGAGAGCAACGTCGCCATCTGCTCCCGTAACCGTTCGGTGTCGAGCCCGCCGGTACGCCGCAGCGCCCTCGGCAACGCTCGCCGCCGTTCGGCGAGGTCCAGACAACTGAGGGCCGGGTGCAGGTATGCGCCCCGCCCAGGGTGCGTGCCGTCGACATCGAGCCAGGCCTCGGCGACCGACAGATCGTCTGTCTGGTCCCCTGCCTGACCGGTCCGCGCAACCACTCGCACCAGGTCGTTCTTGGCTGCCCGCATACGACACCCGACGCAGGTGCGGGTGGGGCCCGAACGAGTGGGGGACGCCGACGGGCGGTCAGCCATCGAACACTCTACCTGGTCAGCTGCTGGGAACGTCGGCACCGGCGTCGGCGCCCGCGTCGGCACCCGCGTCGGCACCTGCGCTGGAGCCGGCGTCCGAGCCCGTGGCAGAGCCAGCGTCTGGCCCGGTGGGTGCGGTGTCCGACACGATGTCGATCCGCCAGCCGGTGAGCCGCGCCGCCAACCTGGCGTTCTGTCCTTCACGTCCGATCGCCAGCGACAGCTGGTAGTCGGGCACCACCACGCGAGCAGCCCGCGCCTCGGCGTCCACGACCGTGACCGAGCTGACCCTCGCGGGTGAGAGCGCATGCCCGACGAACTCGGCCGGGTCCTCCGACCAGTCGACGATGTCGATCTTCTCGCCGTGCAGCTCCGCCATCACCGCTCGCACGCGCGCGCCCATCGGCCCGATGCAGGCGCCCTTGGCGCCCAGCCCGCTCTTGTGCGACCGCACCGCGATCTTGGTGCGGTGACCCGCTTCGCGCGCGATCGCTGCGATCTCGACCGAGCCATCCGCGATCTCGGGCACCTCCAGCTCGAAGAGCCGCTTCACGAGCCCGGGGTGCGTGCGTGACACCGTGACGATCGGGCCGCGCATTCCCTTGCGGACACCGACGACGACACACCTGAGCCGCTCGCCGTGGTCGTACACCTCGCCTGGCACCTGCTCAGCTGCCGGAAGCTGAGCCTCGAGCGGACCAAGGTCGACGAGCGCAGTGGTGGGATCGGCGCCCTGCTGGATGACGCCTGACACCAGATCGCCCTCGCGGCCCGACCACGCACCGAAGGTCGCCTCGTCCTCTGCGTCACGCAGACGCTGCAGGATCACCTGACGCGCAGTCGTTGCCGCGACGCGTCCGAAGCCCTCTGGAGTGTCGTCCCACTCCCGGATGACCGCGCCCTCCTCGTCGGTTTCGGCCGCATACACCGTGACGTGCCCTGACTTGCGGTCGAGTACGACGCGCGCTGTCGGATGCGCTCCGGGCGTGTGGTGATAGGCGGTCTCGAGTGCTCGCTCGATCGCCTCGACGACGACGTCGAGCGGAATCTCCCGCTCGTTGACGAGTGACCGCAGGGCGCCCATGTCGATGTCCATCAGAACTCCACCTCCACGTGCGCCTCGGCGATGTCGGCGTACTGCAGCGTGCGGGTCTCCGAGATGGCCTCGGCGGGCACGCCCTCTTCCACCAGCTCAGCCAACGTGACGCCGGAGTCGTCGCTGTCGATGATCCGGCCACTCAACGACTGACCGAGGGTGGTCTTCAGCGCGACCTTGCGATCACGGTTGCGCCGCCAGTGTCGGGTAAGTGTGAGCGGACGCCCCACTCCCGGCGAAGACACCTCGAGCACGTAGGGCTGCTCCCCCATCGCGTCGGTCTCGTCCAAGTGAGCGGACAGCACGGCAGTGAGAGACGCGATGTCGTCGAGCGTCACTCCGCCGTCCTGGTCGACGAGCACGCGGACCAACCTGCGGCGTCCAGCCGGCTGGACCTCGACCCCCTCGAGGTCGAACCCGCGCTCGGCGATCACGGGCGAGAGCGCCTGCTCGACCCGGTCGGCAACTGCAGACATGGGCCCCTCCGCGCTCTCCTGTTGTGCAGCCAGTTATGACGCGCCCGTTGATGCCTGATCGGGATCGCCCTGATCGAGATCAGGTGGCACGCCTTCGGAGCCCAGGGTAGCGAGCCGCTTTTGCCCTCATGGCAGGCTGACCGCCGTGCCCGAGCCCGTCACTCGCCGCCGCGTGCTCGTGGGCGCAGTTGCAGTGTCTGTCGTGCCGTTCGGAGCGTCCGGCTGCACGAGTGGCAATGACGAGCCGGTGACCGACCCCGACCGCCTGGCGCTCGAAAGTGCTTTGAACGTCGAGGTCACCTTGCACCGCACCCTGCAGGGTCTGGCTCGGGGCGACGCCGCCACGCAAGACGCCGCCACCCAGGGCGTGCAGGCGGTCGATGCCCACGTCACCGCGCTCAGTACCGCGCTGAACGAAGCGTTGGAAGCATCACCGTCGTCCAGCGCCAGCGGGACACCCGAGGAGACGACCACCACGGTTGGCGATGCCGTTCGAGCTGCCGACCACGCCGCAGACCAACACCGGCGCGCGCTGCGTTCGGCCTCCGCAGAGATCAGTCCGCTGCTGGCCTCGATCGCGGCATCAGACGCCGCGGTCGCGGCGCTCCTGCGAAGCGGTGCGCCGTGACCGAGTCCCCGAGCCCGGCTCGATCGGACAGCAGCTCACCGGCGAGCGACGGTGACGCGGCGCTGTGGCAGGAGGTGCTGGCCACCGAGCACGCGGTGATCTGGTGCTACGGCCTGGTCGGCTCGGTCAGCGATCTAGCCGACGAAGCCGAACGGGCACTGTCCGCCCATCGCGCGCGACGATCTGCCTGCATCGCGGTGCTTGTCGAACTCGGCGAAGAGCCCGTGGCGTCCGCCGCGGCGTACGACGTGAACAGACCGGCCAATCCCGACGCGGCTCGTCGGCTGGCCGCCGCCCTCGAGAGTGACGCGACGACGGCATACGTCGGCTTGGCAGCGGCGGCCGAGCGCCGCTCGCGACTACTGGCAGCGCAGTGGTTGACCGAGAGCGCCGTCGCTCAGACGCAGTGGGACGGTCAGGTGCCAGCGCTTCCCGGGTTCCCCGACTGACTGCATCGTCAACCGCTGGACGTTACCCTGCTTGGCATTCGGCAATCAGCTGCGCAGCTGCGTCGTCGACGGGAACGGTCCGGCGTTCCGCTGACCGTCGATCCCTGATCTCGATCTGGCCGTCGGCAAGGTTCTTGCCGACCACCGCGATCGTCGGCATTCCCAAGAGCTCGGCGTCCTTGAACTTGACTCCGGGCGAGACACCTGTTCGGTCGTCATAGAGAACGCGGACGCCGGCGTCAACCAAGGTGTTGGCCAGTGACTCCGCGAAGTCGAACGCCGCGGTGTCCTTGCCGGTCGCAACGAGGTGGACGTCGGCCGGCGCAACCTCTCGCGGCCAGATGATGCCGATGTCGTCGTGGGAGTTCTCGACGATCGCGGCCACGGCTCGCGAGACGCCGATGCCGTACGACCCCATAGTGGGGGTCGTCAGCTTGCCGTTCTCGTCCAGCACTTGCAGTCCGAGCGCTTCGGCGTACCGCGGACCGAGCTGGAAGATGTGCCCCATCTCGATCCCCCGGGCGATCTCGAGCTCGCCGCCGTCGACCGGGCAACGGTCGCCCCGGCGCACCTCGGCTGCCTCGATGACACCATCGGCGGTGAAGTCGCGACCGGCAACGAGATCGAGCACGTGGCGTCCGGTCTCGTCGGCTCCGGTCACCCACGCGGTGCCGTCGACGATGCGCGGATCGACCAGGAACCGGATGCCGCTGGAGTTCTTCTCGCCCAACGCGCCAGGCCCGATGTAGCCCTTGGCCAGCATCGGATAGTCCTTGAAGTCCTCGTCGGTGAACGCGGCGAGCTCGGCGGGCTCGAGCTGAGCCTGCAGCCGTTTCTCGTCCACCTCGCGGTCGCCTGGGACGCCGATGGCCAACGGCTGGCGGCGTCCGTCGGGGTGAACCACCATCACGACCACGTTCTTCAGGGTGTCCGCCGCGTGCCATGGACGGTCGTCCCTCGGGAACTTCTCGTTGAGGTGGTCGACGAGGGTCTCGATGGTCGGGGTGTCGGGGGTGTCCTCGACGTGCGCGGGCGGCAGCCGGTCAAACGGAACCGGCTCGGGCGGGCTCACCTTGACCGCCTCGACGTTCGCCGCGTAGTCGCAGGTGCGGCACCGCACATAGGTGTCTTCACCGTTCTCGGCGGTCGCGAGGAACTCCTCGCTCGCCGAGCCACCCATCGCGCCAGCCATGGCATGGACGACCACGTAGTCGAAACCGAAGCGATCGAAGATGCGCACATAGGCGGCTCGGTGCGCCTCGTAGGACCGCTGCAGCGACGCATCGTCGAGGTCGAACGAGTACGAATCCTTCATCACGAACTCACGGCCGCGCAGGAGTCCGGCTCGGGGACGCGCTTCGTCGCGGTACTTCGTCTGGATCTGGTACAGCCACAACGGCAGCTCTTTGTACGACGAGTAAAGGTCTTTGACCAAGAGCGTGAACATCTCCTCGTGCGTGGGGCCGAGGAGGTAGTCAGCGTCTTTGCGGTCCTTCAGCCGGAAGATGTTGTCGCCGTAGTCGGTCCACCTGCGGCTCGCCTCGTACGGTTCGCGCGGCAGCAGAGCAGGAAAGTGCACCTCCTGCGCGCCCATGCCGTCCATCTCGTCGCGGATGATCTGCTCGATGTTGCGCAGCACCCGGTAGCCGAGCGGCAGCCAGGTGTAGATGCCTGGAGCAGCGCGCCTGATGTACCCGGCCCGCACGAGCAGGCGGTGACTTGGCACCTCGGCGTCCGCCGGATCCTCGCGCAGGGTGCGCAGGAACAGCGTCGACATCCGCAGCAGCACGGGGTCACCTCACGTCTACTCGTCCGACTCGGGCTCGGTTGGCCTACTCTCCCAAACATGGCCGATGACCCACGACCCGCCCACGGCGGGCCTTTCGTTCCGGAGGGCTTCACGCCACCGTCGCCGCCGCGGACGGACTCCTTCTGGCTCGAGCCGCTCGGCCCGCAGCACAACGCGGCCGACTACGCCGCGTGGACGTCATCCATGGAGCACATTCACTCCACGCCGGGCTTCGAGGACAGCTCATGGCCAGAGCCGATGACCGCAGACGCCAACCTGGACGACCTACTCATGCACGCCGACCACTTCGAGCGTCGCGCCGGATTCACTTACACCGTCCGCAGTACCGCCGACGACGACGTGATCGGGTGCGTGTACATCTACCCGAGCAAGGATCCCGCGATGGACGTCCAGGTGCGCTCGTGGGTCCGCGTGTCACACGCCGAGCTCGACCGCCCCTTGTGGGACACAGTGAGCAACTGGCTCAGCCAGGAGTGGCCGTTCCGCCCCGACGGAATCGTGTACGCGGCGCGTCCCTGACGCTGATTCCCTTGAATCACGCGACGAGGGGAGAACAGCGGACGAGGGGATCAGAAGAGGACGGTGCCGAACGTTCCGACTTCGTCGAACCCGACGCGTTCGTAGGCGCGGCGGGCGGCGTGGTTGTAGTCGTTGACGTAGAGGCTCACGATCGGCGCGAACGTGGCGCGCGCGTACCGCACGACCGACGCCATACCGGGCGCTGACAGACCTCGCCCGCGTAGATCCGGACGCACCCAGACGCCCTGCACCTGGCAGGCCTGAGACGAGACCGACCCGAGCTCGGCCTTGAACACGACCTGTCCGTCATCGATCCGAGCGATGGCCCGGCCGCTCAGCACGAGCTCTCGGACGCGGGCGCGGTAGAGCGAGCCGTCCCCGCCTGCCAGGGGCGAGACGCCTACCTCCTCGGTGAACATGTCGATGCAGGCGGGAAGCAGGATGTCGAGCTCGTCTTCGCGAACCCGTCGGACGCCTTGGTCGCCGTCGATCAGCGGGTCGCTGTTGATCGCCAGCAAGGGTTGGTCTCGACGCACGTCGCGCGCCGGACCCCAGGCGTCTCGCAGCGCGTCCCACAACAGCAGCACTTGTTCGCGCGGGCCGACGATCGACGAGCACCGGCGTCCTCGCCGACGCGCTCGCTCGGCGAACGCGAGGATCGCCTCAGGGCTGGCTGCATCCGGCACCAGGTTTGCTCCGGAGTAGCACAGCCCCGACCACTCGCGGTCGCGCCCGTAACCCCAGAGCTCACCACCGAGCCGCCACGACCTCTCGATCGCGGCCTCGATGCGCGCGGAGACGAAGACGTTCGCAACCGGGTCGGACGCCAGGTGCTCGAGCGCCGCTGGCAGATCCGCCTCGCCGAGCACCCGCAGCGACGAGGCGACGTGCGGCGCGGGTCGTTCGGCGTGAGTGGTCATGTCAGGTGACGACCACCTCGGGAGTTGCTGCACCGCTGTCGGGGTCCGTACCGCCGGCCGGGTCGACACCCATGTCCTCTGCGAGGCGCAGCGCCTCCTCGATCAGGGTCTCGACGATCTGCGCCTCGGGAACCGTCTTGATCACTTCGCCTCGCACGAAGATCTGCCCTTTGCCATTACCGGACGCCACGCCGAGATCGGCCTCACGCGCCTCGCCCGGGCCGTTGACCACACACCCCATCACAGCGACCCGGAGCGGGACGTTGAGTCCGTCGAGGCCCTTGGTCACTTCCTCGGCGAGCGTGTACACGTCCACTTGCGCGCGTCCGCAGCTCGGGCACGACACGATCTCGAGCCCGCGTTCGCGCAGTCCGAGCGACTCGAGGATCGCGATGCCCACCTTGACCTCTTCGACCGGAGGCGCTGACAGCGAGACGCGGATGGTGTCTCCGATGCCCTCGGCGAGCAACGCACCGAACGCCACGGACGACTTCACCGTGCCTTGAAAGGCCGGACCTGCTTCGGTCACCCCGAGGTGCAGCGGGTAGTCGCACTGCTCGGCGAGCTGGCGGTAAGCCGCGACCATGACAACCGGATCGTGGTGCTTGACCGAGATCTTGATGTCGGTGAATCCATGCTCTTCGAACAGCGAGCACTCCCAAAGGGCTGACTCGACCAACGCCTCAGGCGTCGCCTTGCCGTACTTGGCCATGAGTCGCGGGTCCAGCGAGCCCGCATTGACGCCGATCCGGATCGGCACCTCTGCGTCACCGGCTGCCTTCGCGATCTCACCAACCTTGTCGTCGAACTGCTTGATGTTGCCGGGGTTGACGCGGACGCCTGCGCATCCGGCGTCGATCGCCGCGAAGACGTAGCGCGGCTGGAAGTGAATGTCGGCGATCACCGGGATCTGCGACTTCTTGGCGATCACGGCGAGCGCGTCCGCGTCGTCCTGACTCGGGCACGCGACGCGTACGACCTGACAGCCCGAAGCGGTGAGCTCGGCGATCTGCTGCAACGTGGCGTTGACGTCCGCCGTGACGGTCGTCGTCATCGACTGAACCGAGATTGGTGCATCGCTGCCCACCGTCACGGGGTGCGTTGGGTGTTTCAGCACCAACTGCCGCGTCTGCCTGCGATCTGCCAGCGGACGCGGCGGCGGTGCGGGTACGCCCAGGCCGACGCTCATGAGTCCAGTATCGCCTCAGTTCAACGTGATGGGGTTGACGAGGTCGGCGTAGATCAGCAGCACCGACATGCCGATCAACAGAAACGCGACGGTGTACGCGACGGGCAGCATCCGAGCGACGTCAACAGGTCCGGGGTCTGGACGCCCACGCAGCTTGGCGATCTGCCGGCGCGCTCCTTCGTAGAGCGCGCCAGCCACGTGACCACCGTCAAGAGGCAGCAGCGGGATCAGGTTGAACAGGAACAACGCCATGTTGAGTCCGGCGAGCAACGTGAGCCAGTTCGCGAGCTTCCAGCTCCAGTCGGCCTCGTCCTCGCCCACCTGGACGCTGAACCTGCCGACTCCCACCACGCTGACCGGGCCAGTGGGGTCACGCTCACTGCCGTTGAACGCGGCGTTCCAGACGCAGACCATCTTCTTGGGAATAGCAGCAACGGCAACTGCGGATCTCGACACGAACTCCCACATGCGCTCGGGCACCGCCGTCACGGGTTCGCGCACCTGTGCGATGCCAGGGCTCACGCCAACGAAACCAACCGTCGTCGTCTCGTCAGCGCACGTGCCGCTGGGAATCGTCGAGCTCGCCACCGTCATCGGCAGGTCGATCGAGCGACCGTCCCGTTCGACGGTCAGCGTGACCTGTTCACCCGACCGACCGCGAACGTCGTCGACGACCGACTGCCAGTCGCCGTAGCCGACTCCGTCGACGGCGACGATCTGGTCACCGGCCTGAACGCCTGCCTCGGCCGCTGGGCTCCTCGGGTCTTGCGGAGTGCACTCGTCGACGACGCTGGCCGGAACGCACTCGGCAACCTGGTCGACCGTCGTCGTCAGCTGGGGCACTCCGAGCAACACCAACGCGACGCCGTACAGCACCGCAGCGAGGAACAGGTTCATCGTCGGGCCACCGAGCATGACCACGAGCTTTTTGGGCACCGACAGCTGGTAGAACGCGCGATGCTCCTCCCCAGCCGCGATCTCTTCGGAGGACGTGCGCCTCGCGTCCTCGATCAACGACTGGATCGGCCCAGTCGTCGTCGCGGAGTGGACCAGCTCGCCTTCGCGCGTACGTCGCGGCGGGAACATGCCCACCATCCGGATGTAGCCGCCCAGCGGGATCCCTTTGAAGCCGTACTCGGTCTCGCCGCGTACCCGCGACCAGACTGTCGGACCGAAGCCGATCATGTACTGCGTCACGCGGACGCCGAACTTCTTGGCGGGAACGAGGTGCCCGACCTCGTGAAGGGCGATCGAGCCGAGCACCCCGACGGCGAACACCGCCAGGCCGATCAGCCCCACTCCGCTCACTGTGCTCCTTGGTCGAGAGTTTCCTCGGTCTGCCCCGCACCGTGCCGGCTCTCGAGCAGCTCGGCGGCACGTTGCCGCGCCCACCGGTCGGCATGCAGGACCGCATCAACGGTAAGCGACGAGGCCTCCTGTCTGATACCACCGACGGGTGAGGTGAGGTGTTCGTCCAGGACGAGGGCGATGGTGTCGACGATGGCGAGGAAGGGCGTCCGGCCGCGCAAGACCTGCTCGACGGCGACCGCGTTGGCCGCGTTGAACACCGCGGGAGCGGTGCCGCCTGCCGCGCCGGCCCGCCTGGCCAGCTCGACCGCGGGAAAGGCCTCGCTGTCGAGGGACGCGAACTCCCACGTGGACGCGGTGCTCCAGTCCAACCCCGGCGCGGCGTCCTTCACCCGATCGGGCCACGCAAGCGCCAGC
>DASUFV010000205.1:0-2380 GCA_036274415.1 Actinomycetes bacterium | reverse complement strand
AAGCTGACGGTCTGGCCGACCTCGATGTCGTCGGCGATCACGACTGCGCCCCGGTCGACGTCGACCCGCACGAGGTTCCTGATCAAGTAGTCGCCCTGCTCGTGGCTGTCGAGGTACTCGTCGTGCATGACGCCGATCTGTAGGCCGGTTGCCGCGATCGCCTGATCTTCGGGAGGCAAGGAGAGGAGCAAGTCCTCCAGGCGCTGAAGTGCGGGACGACCCGCCAGCTCGAGCACGACGTTCCCCTCGCAGCGGGTGACCGTCATGGGTTGCCCCACGGGACGGCAGCCCTGCGACACGATCGCGTCGACGCCGACCGGACCGCCGAGCACCAGACCTACGGCACCGCGGTCGACCACGCGGTCGTCGATCAGCAGCCGCGTCGACCCAGAGCCCTGACCGCCCACTGCGATTCCGCCCGCTATGGGCAGGCCGCGTAGCGAAATCCCCGACGACTCGACGAACCCTTCGACGGGAAACGAGTACGCGTCAGCCAAGACCACCGCGACCTGGTCGGGCCCCTCGATCTCCGGCATGCCCACAACGGCAATCGACACGTCGGTCTGCATCACCTCGAGGTGAAAGGAGCGGACACTCAGGTCGGTCCCGGAGGCGACGAAGACGCTCACCGCAGAGACGTCCTCGATGCCGTGCCCGCCGCCGATCACACCGTGGGTGGACGAGCACCCGATCGTGTGACGCGCGCCGATCGTGCGCTGAGCCGCAGTGAGAGCAGCCGACACGTCGTCGGGGTCAGCGGCGCGCACGAAGACGCACGCCATCACAGCAGGCTCGGAGAGCTCGGCCAGCGCGCGGGACGCGGCGATGGCGGCCGTACGCGACAGGTCGAAACCCACCGCGACGCCCGATCCGCAGGAGATCACCGTCCCATCGTGACAGATCGCAGCCGCGTGGTTTGATCGATCGTGTGAACCTCGTTGCGCGGCCCTGGGAGTGGATCGCGTCGACCTTCCGAGGTATGCCGCGCGAGGTAGCGGTGCTCACCGCCGTCGCGTTCGCGGTGATGGTGGGCTTCGGCATTGTCTTTCCCGTCATTCCGCTCTTCGCGGACTCCTTCGGAGTATCGACGCTGGCCGCCAGTGCGGTCATCTCAATCTTCGCGTTGACCAGGTTCGCGTCCTCACCGCCCGCTGGCTGGCTGGTCGACAAGGTGGGCGAACGCCTCATCCTCGGAACCGGCATCTTCATCGTCGCGCTGTCCAGCGCAATGGCAGGACTGGCGCAGAACTACTGGCAGTTCCTCGTGCTCCGCGGCATCGGCGGGGTGGGCTCGGCGATGTTCACGGTGGCGGCGTACGCACTGCTCTTGCGGGTCGTGCTGCCTGACCAACGCGGCCGTGCAGCATTGGCGTTCCAAGGCGGGTTCCTGATCGGCGGCATCGCCGGTCCGCTCTTCGGAGCGCCCTTGGTCGCGATCTCGATTCGGCTTCCGTTCTTCCTGTACGCGGGAACACTGCTGGTCGCCGGGTCCATCGGCCTGGTGTTTCTCGCGCACTCGCGACTGCAGGAGCGAGAAGAGAAGGTCGGCACGGACGCACCTCCCACACCGCTGTCGGTGGCCGTGCATCACCCCACGTACTGGGCTGCCGTCTCGAACAACCTCGCGACCGGCTGGGCGCTCTTCGGCGTCCGCGGCTCGGTGCTTCCTCTGTTCGTCACCGAGGCGCTGTTGCTGTCCGAGTCGTGGGTTGCTTTGGGCATCTTCATCTCGGCCGTGGCACAGGGGCTTGTCTTGATTCCCGCAGGACGGGCTTCGGACATGCGCGGACGCCGGCCATCGATGATCGTGGGATCGCTTGTCATGGGTGGCGCGTTCGTCCTGATCGCGGGTATCGAGTCGCTGCCCGCGTATGTCGTGGCAATGGTGCTGTTCGGCGTCGGCTCGGCACTCCTCGGAACAAGCAGCAACGCAGCGGTCGGCGACGTCGTCCACGGTCGTGGCGGTACGGCCATCGGCGTGTACCAGATGGCTTCAGACTTGGGCGCCTTCGCCGGACCGCTCATTGCGGGACTGCTCGTCGACGCACTGAACTTCTCGTGGGCGTTCGCAGTGACCGCGGTCGTCTGCATTTTTGGAACCGTGATGGCAGTTCGCAGCCCCGAGACGCTGCAACGCACATCGACCGCGTCCTGACGCGAAGCCTCAGGCCCAGCCCGCCGGGACCGCCTGCCAGGGTTGCCAGTTCTCGAAAGCCTTGGCGATCGACAACAGCAGAGCATCGGAGCCGATCGGTGCAGCCACCTGGACGCCGGTCGGTGTCTTGGTGATCGGGTCGAGGCCGAACGGGATCGTGATCGCAGGGAACCCCGCAACGTTCCACATGCCGCAGAACCCACCGCTGGCAGTGACGTTCGCCCT
>DASUFV010000204.1:0-2039 GCA_036274415.1 Actinomycetes bacterium | reverse complement strand
AGCCGCGTCAACCTCGTGGTGAGCAAGGGACTGCCGCCGGTCGACGTCCCCAGCCTGGTCGGCAAGTCAGAAGACGCGGCCGAGGATTTGCTCGACAGCGCCAACCTCGAGTACCGCAAGGCGGACGAGAAGCACAGCAACCAATACGCGGCCGGCGAGATCATCAGCCAAACCCCAGCGGCCGGAACCAGCGTCGATCAGGGCACCACGGTCTCGGTCGTGGTCTCGCTCGGCCCGCCGTTGGTGCAGGTACCGGACGTCGTCGACATGCCTCTCGAGGACGCCATCGACGTCCTGACCGAAGCTGGCTTCAAGTACGAAACCTACGACCTGGTGGGCATCAGCCCCCTCGACCGCGTCGCCAAGCAAGACCCCGAAGGCGGATCCATGGCCCCCAGGGGCAGCGTCATCACCCTCGCCATCGTCTAACCGCCACCCCAGGTGGGCCCCAACCCCCAGCTCAACCCAACCGCGCACTAACCCTTTTTGGGTGCAACGACGCGTTCCCTCCATATGACGGAACTATCGCAACATCACGAGGGATCCGATCGATGCGCTACCATCGCCGTCGTGACTCAGCGGGCGTACTACTTCTGGTTTACCGACGGGGCCTCCCCGGTCGGTAGCCGACGCATCCGCTGACGCCACCACCGCACACCAAGGCCCCGGACGCCCCCGGGGTCTTTTTCGTGCCGCCAACCGCATCGAGAGCAGAGGAACGAACGATGGTCGTGGTGATGAGTACCGACGCCACCCCCGAACAGATCGACGCTGTCGTCGCTCGCGTGACCGACGGTGGCGGCGACGCGTTCGTCAGCCGCGGCGTGAGCCGCACGATCATCGGACTCGTGGGTGACGTGGAGCTCTTCCACTCACTCGAGCTCAGTGCGATGCCCGGCGTCACGGACGTGGTGCGCATCTCATCCCCGTACAAGTTGGTGAGCCGACAACACCATCCGCAGATGTCCACGGTGTTTGTCGGGGACGCCCGCGTGCCGATCGGTCCTGACACGTTCACGCTCGCCGCGGGCCCGTGCGCCGTCGAGACGCCCGAGCAGACGCTGGAGGCGGCGCAGATGGCGCAAGCCGCCGGCGCCTCACTCCTCCGGGGCGGAGCCTTCAAACCCCGGACCTCTCCTTACGCCTTCCAGGGACTCGGTGAGGACGGCCTGAAGATCCTGTCGGACGTCCGTGCCGAAACGGGACTCCCAATCGTCACCGAAGTCGTGGACGCCCACGACGCCGAGCTCGTCGCGTCCTACGCGGACATGCTGCAGATCGGTACTCGCAACGCGCAGAACTTCGCGCTCTTGCAGGCCGTCGGCGAGGTCGGCAAACCCGTGCTGCTCAAACGAGGCATGACCGCGACGATCGAAGAGTGGCTCATGGCGGCCGAGTACATCGCGCAGCGCGGCAACCTCGACATCGTCCTGTGCGAACGTGGCATCCGCACCTTCGAGTCAGCGACACGCAACACGCTCGACGTCAGCGCGGTCCCCGTCGCGCACGATCTTGCGCACCTTCCGGTGATGGTCGACCCATCGCACTCGGGGGGACGCCGCGACCTTGTCGTCCCCTTGTCTCGAGCGGCCATCGCCGTCGGTGCCGATGGACTGCTGGTCGATGTGCACCCGCATCCGGACACCGCGCTGGTCGACGGTCCGCAGGCCCTGGTCAACGGTGATCTGCGCGCTTTGGCCCAGGCGGTCCGGCAGCTTCCGCCCCTGTTCGGACGCCGACCGGCCGGCGAAGCCTGACGCTCAATGCCGGGCAGCATGGCTCTGGGTGATTATTCGGTCACCCAGCGAAGTAGTTCGGAAGAATTGCTGCCATCCGTCCATCTGAGGGTGTATCCATCTCTCGGTTGATGTTTCTCGGGGACAGATTCCTGCCGTTGCTGCGTGGCCTCGAACGGGGAGAAACATACATGTCTGGTGCTCATCGAGCCCCCAAGCGTTCCGTACGTTCGTATCTCCGAAGCGCCAGACGGCCCTTCACTTTCATGGCTGCCCTAGCCCTGGTGTTGTTCACCGTCGTGG
>DASUFV010000203.1:0-5425 GCA_036274415.1 Actinomycetes bacterium | reverse complement strand
GTTCCAGGAACCAACTCACCGTCAATCGATGCCGTCTTGACGTCGAAGTTCCACTCGGGCCAGCGTGCGATGTCACTGAGAACGGCCCAGACGGCATCGGGGGAGGCGCTGACCTCGATTGACTCATGCGTTACGGCGGGGGCAGCCTCGTTGATCTTCATCGCACAAACCCTATTGCTGCTGCGGACCGGACCTGCGATGTCTCGACGGCCCTTGGCACGGGGCTCGAGGGTCATTGGGCCCTAGTGCTCCGGTCGAGGGGCCAGCATCGTGTCTTCTGAGGCCCTATAGATACGGCCGGAGGTGAGCCGGTAATGCATTGGGACAGTAACGCTTGGGACGCCAGCAACTGGCTCGTGATGAGCCTGATGATGCTGCTCTTCTGGGGTGGAATGATCGCTCTCGTGGCGTGGATAGTCCACAGCACCCGCTCAGTTGGCAACGAGAAGGCACCCCGCACGGACACACGTGCGGACGAAGTGCTTGCTGAGCGCTACGCGCGGGGTGAGATCGACGATCAGGAGTTCACCCACCGCAGCGCGATGTTGCGCGGCTTTCCTCCCACACCACGGTCGCAATCAGAAGAACCGACTGGCGCGCCCACTTCGATGACTTTGTGAAAGTTCCGTCATTTGGAGGGAACGCGTCGTTGCACCCAAACGGGGTGCGGATTCGAAATGTGAGGGTTGCGAGGTTCTTCCCCGAAGACGAGTTAGTTCGTCGTTGGTTCGCTGGGGTTCACCACCGGTAGGACGTTTAGCACGAAGCGTCACTGGCAAAGATGAGGCATTGACCGCCTCTCCTTCAGTCGCATCGACTGGCGGTGACACTTCAATCTTTGGGGGACCTATTGCGACGCCGATCTCGGCTTTGCCTCTTGATGGGCCCGCTTCTCGCGATTGCTGTTGCGGCACCTGTTCTGGCCGAATCCCAGTCATCAAGCCCAACCTCACGTGCTCTTGTCGCCGCGCAAGGAGCGCAGACCTTTGGTGCACGGGTCAAGCCCATCGGGCAGACGCCCCGCGCTGCCGTCGAGGCTCTGGAGGACCAGCTGGGCCATCCATTGCCGTTGGTGTCGGAGTACCCGGCGTGGGATGCCAACTTCCCCAATCCCTACTTCGAATGGTTGGCGAACAGCGGGCACCAGCTGCTGCTCGCGGTGAAACTCAAGCGAGCGAACGGCAGTCGTCCCTCGTGGGCGGCGCTAGCGAACGCGACCAAGGGCAGCGTGCTCTACGCCGAACTACACCATTGGGCCCGCGCCATCCGCGACCTTGGGGCCCCAACGTATTTCGTCTTCCACAAGGAACCGAACGAACCCGCGAATCGCCCCAACGGGACGGCTGCGGACTACAAGGCGGCCTGGGCACGTGTGGCACAGGTCTTCGAGCATGACGGTGCCGACAACGCGCAACTTGTCTTCGCGATGGCTGGCGGTATGTACCCCAGTGCGGGCAACACGTGGTACCCCGGCGATAAGTACGTGGATGTCATCGCAGCCACGGGGGTCAACTTCAGGTGCTCGATCGAGAGCTGTACCTGGCGTGAGCAGGAAGACATCATGCGTCCCATGGTGACCTGGTCGGCGTCCCATGCAGGAAAGACGCTGGGCGTGGTCGAAGGTGCGACCGTTGAAGATCCCAACCATCCGTTCCGGAAGAAGCGCTGGATCCAGAACGCACAGGACTACCTCACGCAACTAGGCACGCGGGTGGCTTTCTACAGCTACTGGAGTTCGTACGACGGTCTGGACTACCGCCTGACAAGCTCGGACGCAGCTCTGAAAGCCGGCGCCGCGTGGGCCTCTGACCCGCTCTGGCAGTAGGGCTACTGCTGGTCCCTCAGCCGTCCAGGGTCTGGACGAGCTGCAGTGGGCCGAGCGTGTCCTCGAGCCCGTTCCCGACCAACCACGCTTGCGGTCCTTCCAGCCACAGCGCGAAGTCACCCAAGCCCGGTGCCCCCGGGACCATTTGTGGGGACCAGCTGGTCGCCTCTCGGATCAGGACGACGTCGGGCGGGTTGGTGCCACTTGTGTAGGGATTGGATCGAACCACGAAGATGTCTCCATCTGGATTCACTCCCACGCCGTGGAAGGAGTCACCCGAGTACGCCGTCAGTGCTGGCGCTCTGAAACCCGGCCACACCTGCACGTTGGTCGATGTTGCCGTGACCAGGTCTGCCGTGCCGTCGCCGGTGACGTCCCCGAGAGTGGCCTGCTTCCAGTTGGTCGCAGGAATGCCGAAGGCAGCCCGTCGATCGACGAACGAGCCGCCAGTGTTCCTGAGCACGGCAAGTCCACCGTCCCTGCACACGATGAGGTCGGGCGCGCGTGTCCCGGCGAACTGGCCGGCCTCTGCACAATGCACTCCGCCGTTGCCAGTCAATCCCCACACGCTTGTCGCGTCAGTGAAGCCCGCGCCCTGCTGGTTGAGGTAGAGGTGCGACGCCTCGCTTCCCGGTATCGCATCGCAGGGGTCATCCGGGTCGTCGCGTGGACTGGCGTTCCCGACGAACAAGTCGTTGTAACCATCTCGGTTGAAGTCAGCCGTCGCTGCGTAGTGGCTTCGGCCGCAGACATCGTCCACACCCCAAGCGACAGCCCGGTTGCGATAGATACCTGGCTCTTTCTGCAGCCAGAGTTCGTTGCCTCGCCCTTCCTTGGTGTCATTGGCGCCACCGCGTCCTGCCGTGACGTAGAAGTCGACGAGTCCGTTTCGGTCGAAGTCCGCAGAAACGCAGTCGTGGCGATCCGGCACCTTGCCGCTGACCTTGGACTTGCGAGACCACTTGCGAGTCACGACAGCGTTCGCGTCAGTCCCTTGAAAGAGCCGCATACCAGTCGTTTGGCCACCCGCGCTCGTGTAGCCGTCGTGGTGAACGACCACCCAGCCGCCGGGCACCTCGCAGGCTCCCCACGACTCCACGAGACGTCCGCCGAGCAGTTCGTCGACGACCACCGAGGTGCCCTGCGCTACCTGTGCCGGACCACAGATCGTGGCTACCACGACGCCAGCAGACAGGAGGATGGCGATGCGACGCATAGGGCCCCTGGGGTTCGATGCTCGTGTTCGCTGAGACGCTAGCGAAGACGGGCACCGCCGGAGGAGGTTCTCCAGGTTTGCTGCGGTTGATCATCCGGTGTTTGGTCGCTCGGACGACCACATCACCAGCGTCGTAGGCTCCAGAGCATGCCCCCTATCTCGGCTGAGGACGTCGAACGGATCTCGACCGGCTACGACCCTGATCCTGGGAAATCCCTGTCGCTCCGCTCCGAGGCGTACTGGGATCCGAAGTGGCTGGAGGCCGAGGACCTGGCGGTGTTCGGCCGGACGTGGCAGTGGATCTGCCACATTGAGAAGCTCAGCCAGCCAGGGAGCTATGTGGCCACGACGGTGGCCGGAATGCCCATCGCCGTCGTGCGCGACGAATCCGAGGAGCTCCGCGCCTTCTACAACGTGTGCAAACATCGCGCCCACGAGCTCTTGTCGGGCTCTGGCACGACTCGAAACATCGTCTGCCCTTATCACGCCTGGACCTACGGTCTGAATGGTGGGCTCAAGGCGGCCCGTCGTGCTGACCGCATGGACACATTCGACAAGTCGCAGATCTGCCTGGACCAAGTCCAGGTCGAGGAGTTCGGCGGTTTCGTCTATGTAAACCTCGATGCGACCGCTGCCTCGCTCGCCGAACGAGCCGGAGATCTCGCTGACGAGATTGCCTTCTGGGCTCCGGACGTCACGTCATTGACTCATGCGAAGCGTCTGACCTACGACGTGAGCACGAACTGGAAGAACGTCATCGACAACTTCCTCGAGTGCTACCACTGCCACATCGCCCACAAGGAGTTCGTCGACCTGGTCGACATGAACACCTACGAGGTGAAGACACACGGCATCTGGTCAAGTCACTTTGCTGAGGCCGGTAAGCACGAGAACTCCGCATACGACGTGACCGGCGCGACGGTCAACCAGCACGCCGTGTGGTGGCTCTGGCCCAACACGTGTCTGCTCCGCTACCCCGGCCGCGGCAACTTCATGGTGTTCCAGGTTCTGCCGGCGGGCCCTGAGCGCACGCTCGAGACGTGGGACTTCTATCTCGAGACCACCGGACTGAACGAGGCCGAGAGGCAATCCGTTCGATACATCGATGAAGTTCTGCAGCAGCAAGACATCAGCTTGGTGGAGAGCGTTCAGCGCGGTATGAGGACTCCTGCATTCGACCAGGGCAGGATCGTCTACGACTCCGCAGGCTCTGGCCTGTCAGAGCACGGCGTCCACCACTTTCACGGGCTGCTCATCGACGCGTACCGGTCCTTGGTCGGTGCGCAACGCGAGTCCGCCACGGCGACGGTTCACGCCTAGGAGTGACCATGTCCAAGTCAGTCATCATCACCTGTGCTCCGACCGGAGGCATTCACACGCCGACGATGTCGCCGCACCTCCCGATCACACCTGACGACATCGCGAACGCATCGATCGAGGCGGCGGACGCCGGAGCGGCCATTGTTCATCTTCACGCGCGCAACCCCGAGACCGGACAACCTGACCCGCGTCCGGAGTTGTTCCAGGAGTTCATGCCCCGAATCTCAGAGGCGTGCGATGTCGTGCTGAACGTGTCGACTGGCGGTGGGCTCGGGATGACTCGAGAGCAACGCTTGCAAGCTGCGGTGGCGACATCACCTGAGATGGCGTCCTTGAACGTCGGATCGCTGAACTTCGGCATCTTCCCGCTGCTCGACAAGTACGACCAGTGGAAGCACGACTGGGAGCCGGAGTTCCTGGAGATGACGCGCGACTTCGTGTTCAAGAACACGTTCGCTGACCTTGAGTTCATCGTGAAGGAACTGGGCCAAGGTCACGGCACCAAGTTCGAGTTCGAGTGTTACGACCTCGGCCATCTCTACAACCTGGCGTGGTTGATCGACCAGGGCTGGCTCGAGCCGCCGTACTTCATTCAGATGGTGTTCGGCATCCTCGGTGGAGTTGGCGCCGACCTGGACAACCTGCTGCACATGCACTCGATCGCAGAGAAGCTGTTCGGCGACAGCTACGAGTGGTCTGTACTAGCAGCTGGACGTCACCAGATGTCGTTCGCCACCGAGGCGGCCATGCTCGGGGGCAATCTGCGGGTCGGCCTGGAGGACAGCCTGTACATCGGGCCAGGGGAGCTCGCGGCAACGAATGCCAGCCAGGTCCGGAAGATTCGCTCCATCGTCGAGTCGCTGGGGCATCGCATCGCCTCGCCTGACGAAGCCCGTGAGCGGCTCGGCCTCAAGGGAGCCGACCGAGTCAACTTCTGAGTCACTCCTCAGCGGGCTGCCGTGGTAACCGCGTGACCAGGGCTAGGACGCGTCCCTTGACGTCGTCTCGAATGCGGCGGACGACTTCGAGCTCTTGACCCGCTGGGTCTTGGACGCTCCAGTCCT
>DASUFV010000202.1:0-7098 GCA_036274415.1 Actinomycetes bacterium | reverse complement strand
CTCCACGTTTCGGTCAACACCGACGACGGCGAACGTCCGATCCTCAAGGGTGTCGACCTGACCATCGCGAGCGGCGAGACGCACGCACTGATGGGACCGAACGGATCCGGCAAGTCGACTCTTGCCTACGCGATTGCCGGTCACCCGCGTTACGTCGTGACGTCCGGCACGATCGCACTCGACGGCGAAGACGTGCTGACGATGTCGGTGGACGAACGTGCGCGTGCTGGCCTCTTCCTTGCCATGCAGTACCCCGTCGAAGTGCCGGGCGTGACGGTCACCAACTTCCTGCGAACGGCCGCCACGGCAGTCCGCGGTGAGGCACCCAAGGTGCGCCACTGGGTCAAAGAGGTACGCGAGACGATGGACCAGCTTGCGATGGACCCATCCTTCGCCGAGCGCAACGTCAACGAAGGTTTCTCCGGCGGTGAGAAGAAGCGCTCCGAGCTGCTCCAGCTGGAACTGCTGAAGCCTAAGGTCGCCATCTTGGACGAGATCGACTCCGGCCTGGATGTCGACGCGCTGAAGGTGGTGTCGGAGGGCATCAACCGGGTACGAGCCACTGGTGAGACCGGCGTCATGCTCATCACGCACTACACGCGCATCCTGCGATACGTCCAGCCTGACCACGTCCACGTCTTCGCCGGCGGGCGCATCGTCGAGAACGGTGGCCCAGAGCTGGCCGAGTCCCTCGAGGCAGAGGGTTACGAGCGTTACACGGAGAAGAACCTGAGTGTCACGAGCTGAGGCGGTGATCGCTGACGTGAGCGTCGACCTGCAAGCCCCGACCCTCGACGTCGAGCGGGTCCGGGGTGACTTCCCCGTGCTCGCTCGCACAGTGCGTGGTGATCGGCCGCTGGTCTACCTCGACAGCGGTGCCACGTCACAGAAGCCTGAGCCGGTTCTCGACGCCGAGCGCTCATTTCTCGTGCGCAGCAACGCACCAGTCCACCGCGGCGCGTACCAGCTCGGCGAAGAGGCGACCGACGCCTACGAAGCGGCCCGCGCGGCCGTCGCTGCGTTCATCGGCGCGTCGTTCGACGAGGTGGTGTTCACCAAGAACGCGACAGAGGCCATCAACCTCGTGGCCTACGCGATGGGGAACGCCGCGACGTCCGGCCCTGAGGCTGCCCGGTTCCGGGTGGGTCCTGGCGACCGGATCGTCGTCACAGAGATGGAGCACCACGCCAACCTCGTGCCGTGGCAGCAACTTGCCGAACGCACCGGCGCCGAGCTGGCCTGGTTGGGTTTGACCGACGACGGCCGCCTCGACCTCAGTTCGCTCGAGCAGGTGATCGACGCGCGCACCAAGGTGGTCGCCCTCGTGCACCAGAGCAACATCCTCGGCACGGTCAACCCGGTCGGCGAGATCGCCCGACGTGCCCGCGAGGTCGGCGCCTTGGTGGTTCTCGACGCCTGCCAGTCCGTGCCTCACATGCCATTCGCGTTGAGCGACTACGACGTCGACTTCATCGCGTTCTCCGGTCACAAGATGTTGGGCCCCTCAGGCATCGGCGTCCTGTGGGGACGCCGCACTCTGCTCGAGCACCTGCCTCCGTTCCTGACCGGCGGCTCGATGATCGAGCAGGTGTTCATGGAGCGCACCACATTCGCCCCACCCCCTCAGCGCTTCGAGGCCGGCACGCCGCCGATTTCCCAAGCCGTCGGACTGCATGCCGCCATCCGATACCTGACCGAGCTCGACATGCGGGCGGTCGCCGCACACGAGCATCGGTTGACCGAGTACCTGCTCGGCCGGCTCGCCGAACTCGACGGAGTGCGGGTCGTCGGTCCGGCCGAGGCAGTCGACCGAGGTGGAGCAGTGAGCTTCGTCGTGGACGGGCTTCACCCGCATGACGTGGGTCAAGTGCTCGACGACCGTGGGGTTGCCGTTCGAGTGGGCCACCACTGCGCGTGGCCGGTGTGCCGCCGCTACGGCGTTCCCGCGACCACTCGGGCGAGCCTCTACGTGTACAACGACACCGACGACCTCGACCAGCTCGTCGAAGGCATCCTCGCTGCCCAGCAGTTCTTCGGGGTGAGGCGATGAAGCTCGAGCAGATGTACCAGGAGATCATCCTCGATCACTACCGGTCGCCGCAGAACCGAGGGCTGCGTGAGCCGTTCGACGCGGAAGTTCATCACGTCAACCCCACGTGCGGTGACGAGGTGACCCTGCGGGTTGATCTGTCCGACGACGGCACCCAGATCGTCGACATCTCGTACGACGCCCAGGGCTGCTCGATCAGCCAGGCCTCGACCTCGGTGATGACCGAGCTCCTGATCGGTCACCCGGTCAAGGAAGGTCTCGAGGTCACTGAGACCTTCCAAGAGCTGATGCAGTCGCGAGGCAATGGCGAGCCGGACGAAGAGGTCCTGCAGGACGCCGTCGCCTTCAGCGGTGTGGCGAAGTACCCGGCACGGGTCAAGTGCGCCCTGCTCGGCTGGATGGCCTGGAAGGACGCGGTCTCGCGCGCGACCTCCTCGCTAACGGCAACCGATCCGGCAACCGACGACGTCGCAGTGAATGGAGTAGGCAGATGAGTGAGACCACCGAGACGGCGGCCCCGTCCATCGACGACCTCACTGAGGCAATGCGCGACGTTGTCGACCCTGAGCTGGGAATCAACGTGGTTGATCTCGGCCTCGTGTACGGGATCGACGTCGAGAGCACGGATGAGGGCCGTTCGGTCGTCATCGACATGACGCTCACTTCGGCGGCGTGCCCTTTGACCGACGTGATCGAGGACCAGACGCAGGTTGCGCTCGGCAACCTGGTCGACTCGGTGCGCATCAACTGGGTCTGGATGCCGCCGTGGGGGCCGGACAAGATCACCGACGACGGCCGCGAGCAGCTGCGCGCGCTCGGATTCAACGTCTGAGCCTCAAGAAGAACGGCGAAATACGTTCGCAGGTCTTCTGACACTCTCGCCATACTGACCGAATGATCGCGGCAACCGACGTCGAGTTGCGCGTCGGCTCCCGGGTCTTGCTGCAGCACGCCTCTTTTCGGATCGCCGCCGGCGAGAAGGTCGGTCTCGTGGGGCGCAACGGCGCCGGTAAGACGACGCTCACCAGGGTCTTGGCGGGTGAGGGCGGTGAACCAGCGTCAGGCGCAGTCACGCGGTCGGGCAGCATCGGCTACCTCCCACAGGATCCCCGCACCGGAGACCTGGAGCAGCGCGCCCTCTCGCGCATCCTTGGCGTCCGCGGGCTGGATACCCTTACCGACCAGCTCCGGGCCGCCGAGCGCGAGATGGGAACCGATCACGAGCAGCGCCGGGACCGTGCCATGCGCCGGTACGCACGGTTGGACGCGGAGTTCTCGGCGGCCGGTGGATACGCGGCTGAGGCCGAGGCTGCCAAGATCGCTTCGAGTCTGGGCCTCTCGGACCGGGTCCTGGGGCAGCCGCTGGGCACCCTGTCCGGAGGTCAACGGCGGCGCGTCGAGCTCGCCCGGATCCTGTTCAGCGACGCCGGCACCCTGTTGCTGGACGAGCCCACGAATCACCTGGACGCCGACTCGGTCGCCTGGTTGAGGGAGTTCCTGCGCTCTTACTCCGGCGGCGTGGTCGTCATCTCCCACGACGTGGAGCTGCTCGAGCGGACCGTCACCAGGGTGTTCCACCTCGACGCGAACCGGGCCGAGCTCGACGTCTACAACATGGGCTGGCGCGCATACCTCGCGCAGCGGGAAACCGACGAACGGCGCCGGCGCAGGGAGCGGTCGAACGCCGAACGCCAGGCCGACGCGCTCCGTGACCAAGCGGAACGAATGCGCGCGAAAGCCACCAAAGCCCGTGCTGCGCAGAACATGCTCCGTCGGGCAGACCGATTGACGGGTGCACTGGAGGCCGAGCGACGGACCGATCGAGTTGCCCGCATTCGCTTCCCCAAGCCGGCGCACTGCGGCAAGACACCCCTGAGTGCCCGAGAGCTGTCCAAGTCGTACGGGTCTCTTGAGGTGTTCACCGATGTCGACCTTTCGGTCGACCGTGGATCGCGGGTGGTCGTGCTCGGGCTGAATGGTGCGGGCAAGACCACGCTGCTGCGGTTGCTCGCCGGCGTCGAGGCCCCCGACACCGGCTCAGTTGAGCCCGGGCACGGCCTGAAGCTCGGCTACTACGCGCAAGAGCACGAGCAGCTCGATCCCGAGCGCACGGTGCTCGAGAACCTCATGTCGGCGTCACCTGGCCTGAGCACGGGGGAGGCGCGCAATCTCCTGGGCAGCTTCCTCTTCAGCGGTGACGTCGTGCACCAACCCGCCGCAACGCTGTCAGGTGGTGAGAAGACTCGACTCGCACTGGCGTGCCTGGTGGTTTCCAGCGCGAACGTGTTGCTGCTGGACGAGCCGACCAACAACCTCGACCCGGCGAGCCGAGAGGAGATCCTGGGCGCCCTGCGCACGTACGAGGGGGCCATCGTGCTCGTTACCCACGACGAGGGGGCGGTCGAGGCGCTGGCCCCCGAACGGCTCATATTGTTGCCAGACGGCGTCGAGGATTTCTGGTCGCGCGACTACGCAGACCTCGTCGCACTGGCCTAGCACTGGCCTAGCACTGGCCTAGCACTGGCCCCGCACTGGCTAGTGAGTTTCAACTAGCCAACTTGTGGGGTAGCACGCATGATGGAACTGACGACGTGAGCAAGGAGGCGGCTGTGGCTGAAGGCCAACCGCTGTCCCCGATGAACAAGGGACGGCGAATCACCGGAAACGAGCGGGGTGCGCTGTCGGATGCGTTGCGCCGCGAGTACGAGCAGGGTCGAAGCATTCGCGACTTGGCTGCCGACACCGGGCGGTCCTACGGCTTCATCCACCGGGTACTCAAGGAGTCAGGTGCCACCCTGCGCGGCCGAGGGGGGTCGAACCGTAAGGCGAGTTGACCCCCGACTCACCCCAGGGTTCGGCCGATCGTTCGCCCAGCGCGAACTGGTCAGCGCGAAGTGCTCTGCGCGAAACACTTTCGGGAAGCGTTGCACCCTTCCTGTCGTTGCCCCTGCTTAGGGTGAGGACCGTCCCACTCAGAGGCCATCGACGGAGGGCGCCAGCGTGAGCATGCAGGGCTGGATGGCGCTGCGCTCATTTTCGCGCGACGCAAGCGTCACCCAGCAACGGTTGGCTCCTGGAACTGTCCGGCGGATCGGCACCTACGCCAGGAACTATCGGGGCTCGATCGCCGTGTTCCTGGTCCTGACGATCATCGACGCGCTGCTCATCGTCGCGACCCCCCTGTTGTTGGCCCGACTGCTTGACCACGGAGTCGAGCCGGGGAACAAGACGGTCGTTGTCACCTTGGCTCTGATCGTCGCGGGGCTGGCTGTGTTCGACGCGGCGCTCGCACTGTTCATCCGATGGTTCTCCGCTCGAATCGGCGAGGGACTCATCTACGACCTGCGTCGGCAGGTTTTCGACCACGTCCAGCGCATGCCCCTGGCCTTCTTCGTCCGGACGCAAACCGGTGCGCTGATATCCCGACTCAACAACGACGTCATCGGCGCCCAACAGGCGTTCACGACGACGCTGTCCAGCGTCGTGTCGAATGCCATCAGTCTCGTCGTCGTCGCCATCGCCATGGTCGCCTTGTCATGGCAGATCACCTTGGCTGCCCTCGCGCTCCTGCCGATCTTCCTCATTCCCGCGCGATACGTGGGACGCAGACTCGCGGCGATGACTCGTGACTCGATGCAGCTCAACGCCGACATGAGTTCGACGATGACCGAGCGTTTCAATGTCTCCGGCGCCCTGCTCGTGAAGCTTTTCGGGCGCCTGGACGCCGAGCGCGAGCAGTTCAATTCGAGGGCGGCGCTCGTCGCCGACATCGGCGTCCGCATAGCGATGGCAAACCGGGCGTTCTTCGTGGCCATGACGCTTGTTGCGTCTCTGGCCACCGCATTGGTCTATGGAGTCGGTGGTATCTCCGCCATCAACGGTGCCCTCACTGTCGGAGAACTCGTCGCACTCGCGGCACTCCTTGCCCGCCTCTACGGTCCGCTCACCGCCTTGTCGAATGTCCGAATCGATGTCATGACAGCGCTCGTCAGCTTCGAGCGGGTGTTCGAGGTGCTCGACCTGCCGCCGATGATTGCTGATCGTCCTGGGGCGGTGGATCTGCCGCGCGGCCCCACGTCGGTGCGGTTCGAGCACGTCGACTTCAGCTACCCGACCCCTGAAGAAGTCTCACTCGCCTCACTCGAGGTCGTCGCGCGCACCGAAACGGCGCCGTCGGGACCGGTCTTGCATGACATCTCGTTCGAAGTCCAGCCCGGTCAGATGGTGGCGCTGGTAGGTCCATCCGGGGCCGGCAAGACCACCTTGACCTCACTGATTCCCCGGCTGTACGACGTCACCGGTGGTCGGGTGTTGGTCGGTGGCTTCGACGTTCGCGACGTGACCCTTTCGTCGCTGCAGGCAACTGTGGGAGTGGTGACGCAGGACGCACACCTCTTCCACGACACCATCGAGGCAAATCTGCGGTACGCAGCGCCCGACGCGACATCGAGCGAGATCTGGGCCGCGCTCGAGTCAGCCCAGATCGCCGATCTCGTCCGTGCGCTCCCTGATGGGCTTGCCACCGTCGTCGGGGACCGCGGACACCGGCTTTCCGGAGGCGAAAAGCAGCGCCTCGCGATTGCCCGGCTGCTGCTGAAGTCACCAGCGGTGGTGATCCTGGATGAAGCCACCGCGCATCTGGACAGCGAGTCAGAGCGATACGTCCAGGAGGCCCTCGACTCAGCCCTGCTGGGACGTACCTCGCTGGTGATCGCCCACCGGCTGTCGACGGTGCGGGCCGCAGACGAGATTCTGGTCATCGATGACGGCCGCATCATCGAGCGCGGAAACCATGAGGCCTTGCTCGCATACGGCGGCCTGTATGCCGATCTCCATCGCACCCAGCTGGCGCCACAGCCCTGAGCGCCAGCACTCGCGTCAGCTCACGTCAGTTCGACTCAGATGGACCGCCTGGCACCGCCGTCGACCGGGATCATCGCCCCCGTGAGGTACGACGCGGCAGCAGAGAGGACGAACGCGGCCACTGTGCCGAACTCGATCGGGTCGCCATAGCGACCGAGCGGGATGGCCGCCTCTCTCCGACGCCG
>DASUFV010000201.1:0-2426 GCA_036274415.1 Actinomycetes bacterium | reverse complement strand
CCTCCGAGCACATGACGGCCGTCCGCTGGGAGCGGGCCCATTCGCGCAACTTGTTCAATGCGCTCCTGAATTCCTCGGAGAGGGCGTGGTCGGCAAAGTTATGGAAGCTGCGGTTCTCCCACCATGCGTTGACCTCGAACGGTACTTCTTTGCTCGCAGGGCGTCGGCCGGTCAGGCCCTCAAGGCGCCGGAAACTGACACCTGCCTCGTCGAGGGAACTGGCGAGGGTATCCGCATTGAACTGCGGATATCGCGTTGAGCCCGGCACCCTGCGGACATCGACGATTAGTTCGATGCCGGACTCGCTGACGAGATCGAGGAACTGCGCGAGCGTTCGGTTGGAGTGCCCAATAGTGAAGAGCGGAAGATCCGCGCTGGAGATCACCCTGTCTCGAGGACTTTCAGGTCTCGCACGGCGTAACGCCGGTGCAGCAGGTGCTCCTCGATCACTGTGAAGAGACAGTCCCGAATAGTCGCGGATTCGACACCCACGACGGGCTCGGGGGCGAACGTCCGTGACTCGTCCATGCGCGCATCGTCCAGCCCAGCAAGCTCGGCGTCCATCTGCGCTCGGCGATCGAGGTGCACGGCGATCACGTCGTCCAGTGGGGGGCTGGCGCTGAGGTCAATGCCGATCGCCCGTGCGTCCGCGTCGGAGTACTCGAAGCTGGGGAGACCAATTGACGCGAACGGCAGTTCGACGTTGCGAATCATGCGTCCAATCCACACATCCGTGGCGAAGACCAAGTGGCGGAGGGTCTCGACGAACGACCACTCCCCGTCGACGCGCTTGTTCAAAGCAGTCTGGGGAAGGCGTCGAGCGCGCTCGATCGTTTCGTCCCACACGCGTTTGGTCGTTCCCCAGAGAGTTCGAAAGTCATCGGCAGTCGTCAGCTGCTCTAACCGCGCGAGTTCCGGGAACTGCCGATCGAGCTCCGCAGCGACGTAGTCAGTGACATCGATTCCGTCGACGATCACGCGGCCCGCGCGTCCGAGGTGGCCGTCGACCCGAAGGTTGTTGACGTCGCATCCCACGATCTTCACGTCGTTGACATCACACCCACGAAAGACCGAGCCACTGAGATCAATGTGTCGAAACGATGCGTTCCGAAACTCGGCGGTGTTCTCGAACGACTTGGTCATGGTCGCCGCCCTTGAAATGTGCGTAGTGGACGTCTTGCGCAGTCGGATCAGTAAACCTGACATTGCACTCGCGCGCCCGGAGGCAGTTGTCCACTAGACCAACGCGCCGGTTTGCACCCGCCACAGGGTGGCGTAGACCCCGTCGCGATCCAGAAGCTCGTCGTGCGTCCCCGCCTCGACGATCGACCCCTCGTCGAGCACCCAGATGCGGTGGGCATGCCGCACGGTCGAGAGTCGGTGTGCCACGACCAGAGCCGTGCGGTTGACCGTCGCCTTGCGCAGTGAGCGTTGGATGGCGGCCTCCGTTTCGTTATCGACTGCACTGGTGGCCTCATCGAGCACGAGGACCGACGGCTCGCGGAGTAGCGCACGGGCGAGTGCCAGGCGCTGCCGCTGACCACCCGACAACGTGACGCCTCGCTCGCCGACCCAGGAGTCGAACCCGTCGGGGAGCTGTTCGATGAACTCGCGGGCCGCCGCGGCCTCGGCTGCGTCGCGAATCTCGTCGCGCGTGGCGTCCGGCCGACCATACGCGATGTTGTCCGCGATCGTTCCGGCGAAGAGGAAGACGTCCTGCGCGACGTAGCCCATCGAGCCGCGCAGCGAGTCCCAGTCGAGGTCGCGAATGTCCTCGCCGTCCAAAGTGACGGTGCCTGATCGCGCGTCGTCGAATCTGAGTAGGAGACGAAGGAGGGTGGATTTGCCAGCGCCTGTGGAGCCGACGATGGCGTGAGTCTCACCGGCGGGAATGACCATGTTGATGTTGTGGAGGACGTTGGGGCCGTCTGCGTAGCCTGCGCTGACGTCGTGCAGCTCGATGCGGCCCGCGACTGGAACGGGAAGTCTGCGCTTCCCTGCCGGCACCGTGACGGGCTCGGCGAGCAGGGTGAGGATGCGCGTCGTGGAGGCGCGTCCCCGCTGGTAGAGGTCGAGGACCTGGGCGACTTCGGTCAACGGCCACAACAGCCGTTGCGTCATGAAGACCAGGACCGAGTAGAGGCCGACTTCGAGACTGCCGTTCAGTACCGCCCATCCCCCCAAGAGGAACGTGCACGTGAAGCCGGCGAGGATCGCCATGCGAACGAGCGGGACGAACGCGGCCGAGGACCGGATGGCGTCGGTGTTCGCGCGTCGGTAAGCCATGGAAACGCGTGCGATGCGGTCGCGCTCACGGCCTTCGGCGGTGAATGCCTTGATCGTTGCGAGGCCCGCGAGGTTCGCCGACAGCGCGCCGGACAGGTCGGCGACGGCCGCCCGCACGTTCAGGTACAGGGGCTCGAGCC
>DASUFV010000200.1:0-13005 GCA_036274415.1 Actinomycetes bacterium | reverse complement strand
AAGACGGTGCTTCGGCCAGTTCTCCACTGCCCCGCCGTCGACCCACCGAGATCCCACCACGGCGTCCGCGTCCTGGAGCGCCGTCAGCATCGCCGGTAGGTGCTCTGGTCGGTGCGAGCCGTCTGCGTCCATCTCGACCAGGACGCCGTAGCCACGGGCCAGCCCCCATCGGAAGCCGGCCAGATACGCCGCGCCCAACCCGGCCTTGGCAGACCGGTGCAGGACGTGGACGTGATCGTCGCTGGCTGCCAGTTCGTCCGCGAGCTCACCGGTGCCGTCTGGACTGTTGTCGTCGGCGATCAGGACATGCGCATCGGGTACCGCCCGGCGGACTCCCCCGACTGCAGCGGGGAGCGACTCGAGCTCGTTGTACGTGGGAATGATGACGAGCACCGCTCCCAGATCTGATCGGGACGTCATGTCGGACGCCTTCCAGTCCGCCGCCGAACCCCCGCGACCAGCAGAGCAACAGCGCCCGCAGCTGCCAAGACAGCCTCTGGCCAGGCTCCGGCCCGGGTCGCCACCGTCATGTCGGTCGTGGCGAGGATCGGCTCGACGATCGTGGCCTGCTCGAACTCAGGAGCGCGCGTCACGACTGTTCCATCGGGGTCGACGATTCCGCTGATGCCGCTCGTGGACGCAACGACGACGGTGCGGCCGTGCTCAAGTGCTCGCAGCCGACTGATCGCCCACTGCTGGTCCACCTGAGCGGTCTCGCCGTAGGTCGCGTTGTTCGTCTGGACGGTGATGACCTCTCCTCCGTCTGCGACCGCCTCACGTACCGCAGAGTCGTAGGCGACGTCGTAACAGATCGTGTCCGCGACCGTTACTGGTCCGGTGTCGAGGACGCCCGATGCAGTGCCCGCGACGAAGTCACGCGGGATGCGGTCAAGGCGCGAGATGAACGCATCGAGAAGGTCACGCATCGGCACGTATTCACCGAACGGCACGAGGTGCTGTTTGACATAGGTATCGCCGGGTCCGTCGGTGGGATTCCACACAGTCCCCTGGTTGGCGACGTGCTTCCCGCCATCGGTCTCCACGACCATGCCGACGAGCACCGGCACTCCGATGTCCGCAACGGCAGCGTGTATGGCTGCAAAGGCCGACTCGTCGAGCGACGGATCGATGTCGGATGCATTCTCTGGCCAGAAGACGACATCAGGTTGCGCGATCTCGCCGGATCGCACCCGGTCGGCGAGCTCATGGGTCGCAGTCACGTGTGCGTCGAGCACCGCCTCACGTCGGCCGAACGCGTCGAGACCGGTATCAGGCACGTTGCCCTGCACGACGGCGACGGTCACCTCGCGTCCCATCGTCTCGGTGGGGATGGCGAGCCCCGAGAACAACACGGCACACGCGGACGCGCCGACGAGCAAGGCGGGCAACGTTCGGCGAGTCGCCGCCGCGAGCACCGCCCAGGCAAAGAGGCCGGCCACCAGTACGACCACGAACCCAAGAACTGGAACTCCCCCGACCGACACCCACGCGGCGGTGGGCGCGTCGACCTGCGAGTGCCCGATCCGGCCCCAGGGGAATCCGCCCAGCGGAATCCGGTCGCGGAGTGCCTCGACTGCGACCCACCAGCACGCCACCCACAAAGGCCAGCCGCCGAGCCGGAGGATGAACACTGCGCCCGCCCCGAACAGGGCAACGAAGCCCGTGGACATGACGACGATCAGGGCGTACGCATCCGGCCCGATCACCAGCAGCCACGGTGTCAGCAGCGCGAAGAAGGTCAGGCCGAACGACCCTCCGGTCAGGGCGCCGACGACGGCGGTGCGTCGTCCGGACGACGCGACCGTCGCCCGACGCTGGACAACCAGCAGCACGGCCACCGCGATCGGGGCGAGGACCCAGATACCGACCGGAGGAAAGGCAAGCGCAAGGGCAACGCCCGCCGCTGCAGACAGAACGCAGGCACGTCCGAGCGACGACGTGAGGCGCTGCAGTCGCGACCCCGTTGGGGTCGCTGGTTCGGACGCCGGTGCGTCCGCTGCAAGCGCGGTCACGTCACGACGGTAACGCGCTCGCGACCGCTTGCTGTCACTCGGCAACAGCGGTGTCGCCCTCAGCCGGCCTCGGCAGGGGGCGGTACCACGATCGTGCCGGTTGCGGTCACGGCTCGAATCGGCTCGGCGAGCTCTTCGGCACTGGACTTCCCGAGGTCTGGCCGTCCCCGGCAGACGACGGACGATGTGAACGACACCTCTCTGCTTCGTCGGCCTACCCGCGTGATGGTTGCGGTCACCTCGAGGACGTCTCCCGCCCGCACAGGCGCGGTGAACTGGATGTCGGAGTAGGACGCGAACAGTCCCTCGTCGCCGTCGGTCAGGATCATCAAGTCGGTCGCGACGTCACCGAACAGACCGAGGCTGTAGGCACCGTCCACCAGATTGCCCGCGTAGTGCGCGTGTGAGTACGGGACGTAACGCCGGTGGGTCACCGAACGCCCGAGTCGCGGATCGTCATTCACGCGTTGACCTTTCGCTTCGTGCCTTTGTTTCCCTTGGCTTTGCTGGTCTTGCTCTGTCGTTTCGCTCCGTTCGCCCCTTCGGCGCCCAGGCGGTGCACCAGGTAGCTCGCGACCTCGGCAGGAGTCGTGCCCTTGACGAAGATCCGGTCGACGCCGAGCTTGGCTGCCGCGGTTTCGTCGAAACGCGGACCACCGACGACCAACACGGGGGCCTCCCCCGCCGGATACGCCTCGCGAAATGCCGCCGACATCTGCGTGACGTTGTGCACGTGTGCGTCGCGCTGCGTCACTACCTGGCTGACGAGCACGGCGTCCGCCTTGAGGTCTTTCGCAGCCTCCACGAGATCGGGAACCGACACCTGGGCACCGAGGTTGTGCACCTCGACGTCCGAATAGGCCTCTAGACCCTTCTCCCCTGCCCATCCCTTGATGTTCAGGATGGCGTCGATTCCCACGGTGTGAGCGTCGGTGCCGATGCATGCGCCGATCACGACCATCGGACGCCGCAGCGTGCGCTTGATGGCCGAGCTGACTTCCTTGGGTGACAGCAGCGGGAACTCACGCTCGAGCACCTGAACCTTCGACAGGTCGACCAGGTGGCTGCAACGTCCGTACACCACGAAGAACGTAAAGTCGGGGCCCATCGCCTTGGCGTGGACGACCATCGCTGGCTCAAGGCCCATCTTCTGGGCGAGCTGCAGCGCCGCTCCCTCTGCCCGCTTGTCGTGGGGAATCGGGAGGGTGAACGAGGTCTGGACCAGCCCGTCGCCGGTCGCGTCGCCGTACGGCCGAATGACGTGTGACTCGGACGCCGTCATGCCCGGCCTCCCTTCGACACCGCGAAGTACTCGTCGAGTAGTTCGCTGGCTGGGTTGTAGTAGCCGTCGGCCTGTGCGCTTACTCCGTCGAGTCCGCGTCCGGCATCGGCCGGGCGCTTCATGAGGCCGAAGGTGCCGTCGCCGATCGCATTGAGCAGACCGTCGTCCACGACCCGTTCCAAGAGCTCGATGGCCTCGCCTAACACCTGGTGCGCCCGCTGGACGACGAATCCGTCGTGGGCCGGGACGAAGTCCTCGGACAGACCGCGCGTTGACTCCATCACGTAGCGCACGTTCTGCAGCGCGAGGTCGCGGTCGGAAAGCCATGGCGTGTGCACGGCCTCGGTCAGCATCCCGACCAGAAGGATGTCCTGCGTGGTCATGGAGCCGACGAGGTTGAAGAACCCGTTGAGCAAGTAGCCGCGGAAGACGTCACCGGTCATGTGCTTGGTGGGCGGCATCCACTTCAGTGGCGCGTTGGGGAACAGCTCACGCGCCAACAGGGCGTGCGCCAGCTCGAGCCGGAACGACTCAGGCACGGACGGGTTGATCTCGAACGCATGTCCCAGCCCGAGCTGCTCATCCGCGAGGCCCGCTTCCTTGCCGAAGTACTCGTTGAGCAGCTGGCTCACCGTCACGGTGTGCGCGGCTTCAATGCCGTCGGCGGTCGTCAGGTAGTTGTCTTCGCCGGTGTTGATGATGATTCCGGCTCGCGCGTGAATCCGGCGACTGAATCGCTGGTCGACGAACGTGCGGATCGGGTTGATGTCACGGAACAAGATCCCGTACATCGAGTCATTGAGCATCATGTCCAGACGTTGGAGACCCGCCAACGTGGCGATCTCCGGCATGCACAGACCGGACGCGTAATTGGTCAGCCTGACGTACCGACCGAGCTCTGCCGATACCTCATCGAGTGCGGCGCGCATGAGGCGGAAGTTCTCCTGTGTCGCGTACGTACCCGCGTAACCCTCACGCGTCGGGCCCTCAGGAACGAAGTCGAGCAGCGACTGACCGGTCGAGCGGATGACAGCGACGATGTCTGCGCCCTCTCGAGCGGCTGCCTGCGCTTGAGGAATGTCCTCGTAGATGTCCCCCGTCGCGACGATCAGGTAGATCCAGGGCTTGGGCGGATCGCCGTACTTCTTGATCAGACGCGTACGCGCGCGACGATTGGCGTCGACGATCCTCATGCCGTTCGTGACTGCCTTCTTTGACGCCGCTCGCGCCCGCGTAGCGTCTCGCCCTTCCGGCACGGTGAAGGTGACGCTGCCGGCAGCTGCCTTCTGCGCGAGAGTCAGCAGATCGGGATATCCGCCGCTGGCGAGCGCGTGCCACACCGGAATGGCGACACCGTGCTCTAGCCCGACGTCGTCGCGGACGGCGTCGACGAGGTGGTTGACCCACGGCTCGCCTTCGGCGTCCGCACCGCTGAGACCGGCCAGACGCAGTACCGCCCGCTCGACTGACACGGTGGTGTGCGTCTTCGCCAGAGTGACGATCGGACGCCCTGCCTTGCGTGCCAAGGCCCGAGCCTGTCGAACGACGCTCGGGTCGAGTTCTAGCTTCCCTCGCCCTTTGCTGCGTGCGCGGGGGCGAGTGCGGGTGGTGGAGGGCCTGGTCACTGTGACCTCCCAGCGTCGTTGGAATAGACCGTACGACCCGCGACAAGCGTCTGCAGGCAGACCGGGTCAGGTGCGTCGTCGTCAAGGGGTGGCAGACCGGGCACACCCGCTCGTGGATCCGTCGACCACGCAGAGACCCGCTCGTCCGGCGAGTCGACTACCAGCTCCTCGCAGTCCCAGATCGCGATCGACGCTGGCTCGCCGACCGCGATGACCCCTCCACGGCGTCTCGCAGCGCGCCATCCGCCCCTGGTGTGCGCCGAGAATGCTGCCCGCGGCGTCAGCCGTTGCTCGCTCTGGTGATGGTGCACAGCCGCCCTGATCGCCTGCCATGGACCGAGCGGAGTGACCGGCGCGTCCGAACCGAGGGCGAGTGGGATGCCCACCGACTGCATCGCGGCGAATGGGTTGAGCGTCCGCGCACGAGGCGTACCGAGCCGTTCGGCGTACATGCCGGCGTCCCCGCCCCACCACGCGTCGAACACCGGCTGCACACTCGCCACCACGCCCAGGTGGGCAAGAACCGTGCGCGCATGCTCGTCCACCATCTCGACGTGTTCCAGTCGGTGGTGTGCTGCTTGAACGGTGTCTTCTCCGACAATCTCTGCAGCCTCGAGGAACCCGGCGACGACGAGGTCCATCGCGCCGTCACCGATGACGTGATAGCCGGCCTGCACGCCGGCGCGCGAGCACGCGACGACGTGGTCGCGGATCGCCGCAGCCGTCGTATAGGCCGCGCCAGTGGTGTCGGCATCGGCGTACGGCTGGCGCAGGAAGGCGGTTCGCGAGCCGATCGCGCCGTCCACGAAGTGGTCACCGGCCGCGCCCTGCGCTCCGAGGGACACAGCGACCTCGGGGCCGCCTCCCTCGCCCCAATAGCCAACGACAGTGACTCCCGATTCGGGCGCGACCCGCTCCAGCAGGTCGGTCAGATCATCCGCGCTGGAGATGTCGGGCCCACCCAGCTCGTGGACCATGCCGATCCCGAGCTCGGCCGCCCGCTGCAAACACGTGCGCTGCGCGTCCCGCCGTTGTTCGGGTGTCACTGAGTCCAGTGCCACCCGCCGCACAGCATGGTGTGCGTCTTGAGTCAGCCACCCGTCGTCGGAGTACCCCGGCATCGAGTGGATCGCAGGAATGCGTTCGATCAGGGCTGATGACGCCAGGCATGAGTGCACGTCGACTCTCGAGAGGTACACCAAAACGCCTGGAGCGGCCTGGTCGATCTCCGACCGGTGGGGCGGACGCGGCTCTGCCCAGGCGGTCTCGTCCCAGCCATGGCCGAGCAGCACCCCGGCGTCCATCGAGCCGGCGGCCTCGCCGACGAGGGAGAGCACCTCCGACCCACTCTTCACTTGAGAGAGATCCAGCCCCTGCAAGTGCAGCCCTGTTGAGGTGGCGTGCACATGGGCGTCGACGAAAGCCGGCGCAACCCAGGCCCCGTCGAGCTCGACCACCTCGTCCATCGCATCCCGATGCCGGTCTGCCGCCGCGTCGGTTCCCACCCAGGCGATGACGCCGTCCTCGACCACCAGCGCGGTGGCGAACGGCTCGGCGGGGCTGTACACACGCCCGCCGCGGAACAGCGTGGTGGTCACCCAGCCGACTCCGACAACTCATGCTGCAGTCGTCGGTTGAACAGCTCGCGAACGCCGTCCGAACGTCGCAGCAGGTCGAACGCGTATTCGGCGTGACCCGGCGTGTACCCGTTGCCGATCAGCATCGTCACGTCCGAGGCCAGACCCTCAGCACCCAGCGCCGCCGCGGTGAACGAGGTGGCCATCGAGAAGAAGATCACCGTGCCGCCCTCTGGCGAGGTCGCGAGGATCGCTCCATGCTCGCAGCCGGGAACGTCGACGCACACGACGGTGATGTCTGCCGGTGCACCCAGCGCCTCGGTGACCGCGGTCGAGAGGGCCACTGGGTCGCGGGCGTCCGCCAACGCGACGTGGTCGGCGAGCTTCACGTCGGTGAGCAGCTCGCCCTCAGAGGCGAACGGGACGATGCCGACCGTGGTGGACGCGCCAGCGTCACGGGCCGCCGCAAGCGACAACGATCCACTCTTTCCGGCGCCGCCGATGACCGCGACGGTAGGCGTGCGGCCGCGCGCCACGTACTGCTCGACCACCCTGGCGGTCAGCGCAGGAGCTCCGGCGACGTCCATCACCGCCATCGCCAGCGTCGGCGGCAGGTCGTCCGGCACCGACGCAGCGATGGTGCGCCCGAACAAGATGGCGTGGCCGGCACATGGGACCTGCTCAGAGAGGCCGTCCCATCGGGCGAGCCGATCGGTGATGTGGAGCGGTGTCAGGCTCAACGAGACGAGCGTGGTGACCTGCTGCCCCACCGAGACGGGCAGTGTGGCCTCAGGCCCGACCTCCTCGACCGTGCCGATCAGCATGCCCCCCGAGCCGGTGATCGGATTCTGCATCTTGCCGCGCTCGGCGATGATCTCGAGCACCTCGCGACGTACGGCGTCCCCGTCGCCGTCGTGCTTGGTGATGAGCTGCCGGAACGAGGCGGCGTCCAGGTTGAGCACGGACACTGCCACCCGCACCTCGTCCGGCCAGAGCTCCGGGGTGGCGTCGAGGCGTTGAGCAGCTTGCGGCAGGACGCCGGCGGGCTCGAGCACGCGGTGCAGGCCGACCGGCGAGGAAGGAGTGGTTCGGCTCACCGGGCGATCTTTGCAGGCCACGGAGGGCCTTGCCAGCACCGGCCTGCGCAATTGGGCCATTTCAGCGGAGAATCTCCGGTCAGTGATTGCTCGAGCCGAAAGATCTCCGTACCCTCGCGGTATCAAGGAACTGGTGGGCTCACGGGACCCCGACCGGTGAGGAGAGCGTTCGTGGACGGTTCCAGCGGGGTGCTGCCCCAGCCGTACGACTATCGGCAGCGCGAGCTGCGTGAGCCGGACTGGACCAGGTTCCCGGGATGGTCCGACGTGACCACCGAGCAGTGGGAAGACGTGCAGTGGCAGCGCGCGCACTGTGTGAAGAACATCAAGCAGCTCCGCGCGGTCATGGGTGACCTGCTCAGCGACGACTTCTACGACGACCTCGAGCTCGACCAGGCCGAACGAGCCACGATGTCGATGCTCATCCCGCCGCAGATGGTCAACACGATGGTGCCCGACAGCCACGACGGTGGGACGCCGTCGACCGCGACGTTTACCGAGGCCTTCTACGCCGATCCGATCCGGCGGTACATGCTTCCGGTCTTCAGCGACCGCCGCACCGACTGGCCCTCGCACCCCTACGCCAGCCGCGACTCTCTGCACGAGCACGACATGTGGAAGGCCGAGGGCCTCACCCACCGGTACCCCACCAAGGTCCTTGCTGAGGTCCTGTCGACGTGTCCCCAGTACTGCGGGCACTGCACCCGCATGGACTTGGTCGGCAACTCCACCGCACAGGTCAGCAAGCTGAAGCTGGAGCTCAAGCCGGTTGACCGTATGCAGGGCCACATCGACTATCTGCGCGCCACACCTAGCGTTCGCGATGTGGTGGTGTCAGGTGGCGACGTCGGCAACATGCCGTGGAAGAACCTCGAGCGCTACGTCGACCAGCTGCTCGACATCGAGAACATCCGTGACATCCGCCTGGCCACCAAGGCGCTGATGGGGCTGCCGCAGCACTGGTACACCGACGAGGTACGTGCCGGAGCCGAGCGTTTGGCGTCCAAGGCGTCAGCCCGTGGTGTGGGGTTGGCGGTGCACACGCACGTCAACCACGCCAACTCCGTCACTCCCCTGGTCAGCAGGGCGGCACGAGGGCTGCTGGACGCCGGCATTCGTGACGTGCGCAACCAGGGCGTCCTGATGGCTGGCATCAACAACACCGCCGAGCGGATGCTCGATCTGTGCTTCGCTCTGCTCGATGGGGCGAGCATCCTGCCGTACTACTTCTATATGCCCGACATGATTCCGTTCGCCGAGCACTGGCGGGTGCGGCTGGCGGACGCTCAGCAGCTGCAGACGCAGATCATGGGCTACCTGCCGGGCTTTGCCACTCCGCGCGTCACCTGCGACGTCCCGTTCGTCGGCAAGCGCTGGGTGCACCAGGTCGACGAGTACGACCACGTACTCGGCATCTCGTACTGGTCGAAGAACTACCGCACCGGCATCGAGCTGGACGATCCCGACGCCGTGCGCCGCAAGCACGTCTACTACGACCCGGTGCACCTGCTGCCCGAAGAGGGTCAGGAGTGGTGGGTCAGTGAGGGTTACCCGCGGGGGCACATCGCGGCGGAGACCTCCCAGGCGGCAGCGGCCTCACGGGCGGCGGCGGAGGCGGACCTGGCCACGAGCCACTAGTGGGCCGAAGTCGTGGCTTGCGTCAGTCGGTGACCAGGTCGAGGGTGTCTCGATAGCGAACCGCTGCGCGGACGGGGTCGAACGGCCCGTGTTTCTTGCGCTCGGCACGCAGGCGGTCGCGAGCGTCCGCGAGGTTTGCGCGCAGCTGGATGGCGAGCAGCTGGGCCTTGGTCAGCGTCGGCTCGGACGACGTGGATCCGGTAGAGCCCTCGGACGGCACATAGGTAGTCGTGGGCTCGGAGCGGTCACCGTCGCGTGAACCGGAGCCGGCAGCATCGGCTCGGTCGGCGTCGGACCTGGCGCGGAAGATCTGAGCGGCCCACAGGGAACCGTTACCCCGCACGACTGCGATCCCGACGTCATCGGCGTCGGCGTTCAGAATGTTGGCTCGGTGTGGGGCAGAGTTCATCAGCACGTCGTGGAGCCCCTGTACCGAGCTGGCGAAGGCGACGTTCTCGCCTATCCAGGTCCAGCAACAGGCACGGCCGCCGAGGTCCGGCGTGTGCGACAGGGCGCCGGTGCGCGCCATGATCAAAGCGCGCTCATTCGCGATCGCCGACAGGTCGGAGGCGTAGTCGAGGGGCGCCAGCCCGTTGTTGGCTCTGGCGCTGTTCACGAGGGTGAGCAGGCTGCCGGCCTCGCCGGACGCCTCGACGTCCGACCCGATCGAACGCCAGGCTGCGGGGACGAGGAGCGCCGCAACGATCGCGATGGCAGCGAGGCCGACGGCCACCACACCCAGACGTTGCCAGGGAGTCCCCGAGACCGCGTGCACCGCGTACCCGGTGGTGCTCGGTCGATCCGCGTGCCGTCGCCCTGCCAACGTGTCCTCGCCTTCGCCTGGTGCCGGTGGTCACGCGGGCTGGGTATCGGCGCCGGTGGCCGTGACCATTTCGTGATGTTTACGAACGCCAGCGACCATAACCCGAACGGGTGAGACGACTGCAAATCCCTGCCGAGCCTCGGCGCGTCCGGAAGAACCGGATATTTGCGGCGCCCCGAAACCTGATCTTCGTGGTCAGGCGGGTCGCCTCATCCCTCCCAGACGTGCCGGCCGCGCCTACGCGTCCCTGGCGAGGGTGGGGGCTCCAGGGGCCTCTGGCAGGCCGGGAGGGCGGTTTTCGTAGGGCACGCTGAGGACCACGGTGGTTCGGGTGGTCACGTGGGCGCTGGCGCGGAGATCGGCCAGGAGCTGCTCGAGCGCCCCCGGGCTGGCCACCCGCACCTTGAGCACGTAGTTGTGGTCGCCTGCGACGCTGTAGCAGGACTCGACCGCTGTGAGATGAGCCACACGGTCCGAAATGTCGTCCGGGTCAGCCGGGTCGATCGGCGAAATGGAGACAAAAGCGGTCATCGGTAGGCCGATGGCCTGGGGATCGACGACCGCACGATATCCCTTGATCACGCCCCGCTGCTCGAGCCGCCGCACGCGCTGATGCGCCGCGGACGTCGAGAGCCCGGTGTGCTTGGCGAGCTCGGTGTAGCTCATGCGGCCGTCGCCGCCCAGCAACTGGACGATCTGGCGGTCGTGAGCATCGAGTTCTTCCACGGCCCGACTCTAACGAGGGGGTCAACGCCTCGGATTCAGCGACCGGCTGATGACCACGCGCTGGATCTGGTTCGTCCCTTCGACGATCTGCAGCGCCTTGGCCTCGCGGAAGTAGCGCTCGGCCGGGTGGTCCTTCACGTAGCCAGCCCCGCCCAAGACCTGAACCGCCTCTGTGGTGACCTGCATCGCAATGTCGGTCGCGAACAGCTTGGCCATCGCCGCGTCAGTCCCGAAGGCTTCGCCGCGGTCACGTTTGCGTGCGGCTGCGAGGTACAGGGCACGAGCGGCCGCTATGCCGGTAGCCATGTCAGCCAGCAGGAAGGCGAGCCCCTGGAACTGGGCGATCGGTCGTCCGAATTGCTCGCGTTCGTGCGCGTAGCTGACGGCCAGGTCGAGCGCCGCCTGAGCGATGCCGACTGCGCATGCGGCCATGCCGAGACGTCCGGCGTCCAGCGCGGCGAGGGCGATCGAGAAGCCTTGACCCTCCTCCCCGATCAGCCGCTCACGCGGCGCGGCGACGTTCTCGAAGACCATCTGAGCGGTTGGGGACGCGGTGAAGCCGAGCTTGCGTTCTGGTGGTCGCGACGACAGGCCCTCGCTGCCGGAGTCGACGAGCAAGCATGAAATGCCCTTGGCTCCGTCATCGGACGTGCGAACCATCGCCACGTAGTAGTCGGCCACTCCCCCGTGGGAGATCCATGACTTGACGCCGTTCACCACGTAGCCGTCTGCGGCGGGCGTCGCCCGAGTGCTGAGCGCTGCCGCGTCCGAACCAGCGGACTCCTCGGAGAGGCAGTACGCACCAAGCAAGGAGCCGCCGAGCATCTCGGGCAGCCATCGTTGCTTCTGCTCAGCCGAGCCGAAGTTGGCGAGCGGGAAGCAGGACAGCGTGTGCACGCTCACGCCAAGACCGACGGTTGCCCAGGCTGCCGCAAGCTCTTCGACGATCTGCAGGTAGTCGTGCAGCGGTACTCCTCCACCGCCGTACTCGGTTGGGAACGGCAGCCCGAGCAGGCCCGCTGCCCCGAGGATCTTGAAGACGTCGCGGGGGAACGTCCCGGTCTCTTCCGCAGCAGCTGCCTTCGGGGCCAGCTCTTGGTCACAGATCTGGCGCACCACCGGCAGCAGCTCCGCGGAGGCGGCATCGGTGAACTCTCGTTGAGCGCTCAGTGCCACGTGTCCACTCCTCAGGCGCTGAACGACTGGTCGATCACGACCAGGTCGCGGGTCGTCTGGTTCAGCACTTCAACGCCTTCGTCAGTCACCACGACGATGTCCTCGATGCGCGCACCGTGCTCTCCCTCCACGTAGATGCCTGGCTCAACGCTGAAGGCCATTCCGGGGCGAAGTGATTCGGTGTTGCCCTCGACGATGTACGGATCTTCGTGAGTCTCGAGCCCGATTCCGTGACCCGTGCGGTGGATGAACTTGTCTCCGTAACCGGCGTCGGAGATGCGCTGCCGTGCAGCGGCGTCGACGGACTCTGCTGAGACGCCTGGCCGCACGGCTTCGGTTGCTGAACGCTGGGCGTCCTGCAGCACCTGGTAGTACGCGAGGAAATCAGCAGGTGCATGTCCTATGGCGTACGTGCGGGTGGAATCAGAGCAGTAACCACTGGGCATGGTTCCGCCGATGTCCACCACGACGACGTCGCCGACTTCGAGACGCCGATCTGACACCTCGTGATGTGGGCTCGCACCGTTGGGCCCGCTTCCCACGATGACGAAATCGACGGTGTGATGACCGGCCTCGATGATCGCCTCTGCGATATCCTCGGCCACTTCCCGCTCGGTTCGACCCGGCCGCAGCAGGTCGGGCACCTGCTCGTGCACCCGGTCGATGGCGCGCGCGGCATGTCGAAGCTCTGCCACCTCGCCGGCGTCCTTGATCATCCGCAGCTGCCGCATCACATCGCCAGCGAGTCGCTGATGAACGGACGGCATCGCGTCCCGCAGTCGGAGAACCGCCAGGGCCGTCATCGAGTTCGACAGGGCGACGTTGGACGCGTCCCCTACGAGCTTGGCCACCAAGGCATAGGGATCATCCGTCTCGCCCCACCCGTGGATCTGGACGCCGAGCCGGCCGAGCGGGGAGGCCTGCGCGGCTGCGACTTCGAGTCGCGGTGCCACAAGGCACGGCTCCCTCTTGGCGGGAACAACCAAGCAGGTCAGCCGTTCCAGGGCCACGGCGTCATAGCCGGTGAGGTACTTGAGATCAGGGCCGGG
>DASUFV010000199.1:0-2581 GCA_036274415.1 Actinomycetes bacterium | reverse complement strand
GATGGGCGGCGACTGCTGCCCCTCGTTCACGCCGCCACGTCAGCTGCGCCCACAGTGGCCTCGAGCATCGTTTCCACCTGATAGGCCGTGTTTACGATCGCCGTGCGCCTGACCCGCCAGTCACCGTCGACGAGGACAGCGAACGGGATCTCGCGTATCCCGATCGCGTCGGCGATCGCTCCGCCCGTGTCGATCACAGCGGGGTAGCCGTGGAGGCCGTGACTGGCTAGATACTCCCGACCCTCCACCTCACTGGCGTTGGGTACCAACGTGAGACGCCGTGCGTCAGGAACCACCGCGCCGATGTGGTGTAATACTTCGCCGCAGATGCTGCACGAAGGTGACACGAACAGCACCACCCGCCGGTCTGCATCAGGACCCTCGCGTAGCGACTCAGGGAGCAGATCGCCCAGCTCGATCGCCGCTGGTCGGTCCATCGGATACTCGCCTCCCAGCCGCCGCGATATCCGTCCCAACTGACGAAGGGTGCCGAGCAACAGCAGGCCCTGGACGATGACAACGATCCAGAGGACGACAAGCATCGCGTACCAGATGTCATCCATTGGCCGGTGTCCCACGCCATTCGCGCAATGCGTGGGTGACGTCGACGATGGCGATCGAAGCACCGATGATGGTCAAGGCGAGCGCAGAATGGACGAGAACGGGTATCCCATCGCCGCTCGGGATCGTCAGTGCGAGCGCGAGCGACGCGATCAGGTTCCTGCCCACGGCCAGCCAGCTGATGGGCTTCTGCGATGGCCCGCACCCGCAGGCGTGGACGTCGCCTCGCACCAGGTCAACTGACATCGCGATCGCATACGTGATCAAGAGCACCGCCGACAGTATGGTGCTCCATGGCCATAGCAGACCAGTTACGAGCGCGACTCCAAGGATAGACTCGATGAGGATGATTGCGGCCGTGGCCGGAGCTTCGAGTCCACCTGGAATCAGCCAGTAGCGGCCGGTAGCTGCGATGGCGCTCGCGGTGTCGTCCAGCTTGGCGATCGCGGACATGACAAGCCACACGCCGACAGCCACGTGGACGCAGATCGCGAGCGCAGCGTCCGCCGTCAAAGCAGCATCACCGCGCCCGCGACGACGACACCTGCGAGTGAGGCCGCTGTAAGCAGCTGGGCCGGGCGATACCAAGCCGCCACGTGGTCGCTCAAAGCAGCCGCCTCATCCCAGGTGCTTGCCAGCATCGACAGACCGATGACTGTCATGCCACGCGAGAGCCCGAATACGACGAAGAGCAGGACGCCGGTTCCGATGGACGGAGCGAGTACGACCGCGAGCGCCAGCAGATAGAGGCCACCATAGGGGCTGTACGTGAAGAACGCAGCACCGAGCCAAGCCCCGAACCAGAAGAGTCGCCGGCTCACACCAAGCACCAGCCCGTCCGAGTTCAGTTGGCTTGCCCGCTGTGGTAGTCGGATCCTCAGGAGGCCGACCTCACGGAAACCGAGCAGCGCCGCGCCGACGGCCAGGGGAAGCGACGCCCAGCCGGGCCATGCCGCAGTGGGGGATGCCCCGACGAGCTCTCGCACAACCAACCCGACTCCCGCAAGAACGGAACCTACGACTGCTGCGCCCAGCACTGACCCGGCCAAGTACGGCACCACCACGCGGTACCAAGGCGCTCGATCACGCGAGATACGGAGCGTGAACACCATGTTCACGCCGCATGCGGTCGATACAGCGACCGCACCTGCGACCACTGACAGCACCAGGAGAGTCGCTGTAAACAGCCAGTCCGATGCCATGTGCCAACTCCCTCGTCAAGAATCGGCGAGCCCACCTCGGACCCGCAAGGTAAACCCTCCGTCAACCGAACTACGCACCACTCGGCTCTGGGCAAACGCACGCCGCTCTGCGAGGGTCGGCCTTGCACGCGAGCCTCGGTCCCTGGATGGGCCGATTGATCCCACTGGATGTCCGGCCAGCCAAACAGCGCGTGTACGACAGCGGTACTGGTACGTTCGGTGGGGTAACGACCCATTGGGACCGGTCGTATGGTGCGCCCCATGCCGACCGACCGCACCTCGCGAGACCCGCTCGACCTGCAGCAGGAGCTGGAGCGCGCCGTCGAACGCAATGAGTTCGGCGTCGAGTACCAGCCCATCATCGACCTCCAGAGCGGCGCCATCGCCGCGGTGGAGGCGCTCATCCGCTGGCGTCATCCCCTGCTCGGCACGCTGCCACCCGGCGACTACCTGCCGCTGGCGGAGGCGACGGGTCTCATCGTGCCCATCGGCGAGCGCGTCCTGGCGACCGCGGCGCGACAGCTGCGCACGTGGCACCTCGGGTTCGCCCGGATGCAGGGACTCTCGCTCCACGTCAACGTGTCCCCGGTCCAGCTCGGCGCACCCGGATTCGCGCAGCGCGTCGAGGCGATGCTCGACGAGGCCGAGGTCTCGCCGCTGTCCCTGACGCTCGAGGTCGGCCCGGAGGCTCACCAGCAGCTGGATGCGGCGGTCGAGCTCCGCGACATGGGTGTGGACCTCGTGCTCGAGGACTTCGGCACCGGCACGACCCTCGATGACGTCCGTCGGCTGCCGGTGAGCGGCGTCAAGCTGCATCC
>DASUFV010000198.1:0-2758 GCA_036274415.1 Actinomycetes bacterium | reverse complement strand
CGCGGTGATGAGGCCAAAGCCGTCAAGCGAAACGTCGTCGGCGATCTCGGGCGGCAATCCCTCGGAGACGTCAACCTTCCAGTCCGCGCGTGACACCACCTCGCGCATCGCGGCGGCACAGCGCGCGGTGCCATATCGGGGCGCCCCGCCCAGGTTGGCGTGCCAGAGCACGTGGTCCCAGTCCGGGTGCGTGGCGAAGCCGGCGACAACCGGCAGGCCCAAGTCGCGCAGGTCATTCGCCAGGCAGGTCAACTCCGACGTCGTCAGCCCGGGGTCGACCAGCAGCACGCCGGTGTCGCCCTGCACGGCGGCGGCGTTGTTCTCGAGCAGCTCGCTCTGGTGCGTCCACACTCCCTCGGCGACCGGGTTCAACATCAAGATCCTCCGGCGTGCTCGGCGTCCGATGCCGTTGTACTCCCCGCCTGAACCATCGGCTCGTTAATCGAACGTATGTTCGATCTCGTGTTAGCCTCGAACGGTGACTCCGTTGCAGGGCTCGCTGCTCGACGCGGGCGATGAGGCGCCCACCCTGGCGCCGCTCGGTGACGGCATGACCCGGACGACACTCTCGCGCGGAGCCTGGATCGACCACCAACTCGGGTGGCTACATCGATCGGACGCGGTGTTCGCCGAGCTCGAGGCGTCCGTGCCATGGCGCGCGGAACGCCGGCAGATGTACGAGCGCATCGTCGACGTGCCGCGCCTGGTCAGCTGGTACGACGCGTCCGATGCGCTGCCTCACCCGCTCGTGGGCGAGGCGAAGCGCCTCCTGTCCGACCGCTACCGCGACATCGAGCCGCGGGGGTTCGCGACCGCGGGCATGTGCCTCTACCGCGACGGACGCGACAGCGTTGCGTGGCACGGAGACACGATCGGACGCGGGCGGCGCGAAGACACGCTCGTCGCGATCGTCTCGCTCGGTGAGCCGCGCGCTCTCTTGCTGCGTCCGCGCGGCGGTGGCGGCGCATCACAGCGCTTCATGCTCGGGCACGGCGACCTGCTGGTGATGGGCGGCTCGTGTCAACGGACGTGGGAGCACGCGATTCCGAAGACGGCCAAGCCGTGCGGGCCCCGCATCTCAGTGCAGTTCAGGCCGCCCGGCGTCCGCTGATCTCGGCGCTGAGAAGCGTCAGCCAGGTGTGCACTCGGCGGGCCTGGGCGTCAACCAGGTGTGCACTCGGCGGGCTTGGGCGTCAACCAGGTGTGCACTCGGCGGGCTTGAAGGTGCGGTCAGCTGGTGCGGCGACGGCGGGTGAAGACCACCAGCAGGGCGCCAAGGCCAACAAGCGCTGCCGCGATCAACGCGGTCGCGGCAATCTGAGCGCCGGTGCGCGGAAGGCCGCCGCCGAAGAACGGCACGCCACCGGCGTTCGAACCACCGGACGTCGAGTCGTCCGAGCCGGAGCCACTGTTGTCGTCGCTGACCGGAGTGGTGTCGCCGTCGCCGGCCGCAGTCACCGTGACGTCGGCGGACAACGACAGCGGGTCGCCCTGGTCAGAAGTGCCCGACATCGTCACCGTGTTGACGCCGACGGTCGTGAACTTCACCGAAGTGGACGCCACTCCCTTGCTGTTCGCTGTTGCGGACTTCGAGCTGACCGCGTCATCGCCAACGCTCACGTCAACCGCGACGGTCGAGCCAGACTTGAAGGTCTGGGCGGTGAACTTCAGCGACTGTCCGACCTTGGCGTTGAACGCCTCAGCGGAGATCTTGTAGAAGCTCGGCGGATAGTCCGGCTCTGCTTGCGCAGGCAGACCCATCGGCAAGGCCAGCACCGCGGCTGCCGCAACGACGGCCATACCGCGACGCACTGTCTTGGTGCCGATCACTCCGCACCCCCATCTGTGGCGGCCCAGGGCGGACTTCCCCGAGCTCTCGAACGGTCATTCGGCCGCTATCCACCCCGATGGGGGCTGCCTGAACGCGACTGCACCCCGCCGGCCTGGACGTCGGCGGCCCAAGCCTAGCGGCAAGGGGACACCAAACGGCTATTCAGCACCGCACTTTCGAGTGTCGGCACTGGGGATCTCGGCCTTGACAAGAGGGGTCGCGAAGGTGGCGATTTCGCCCTGGGTGGGCGGTTCAGCCACCTCGAAGATCAAGGTCGTCGTGGCCCCCGGGTCGAGGGTTACACCCGTACGGAGCACAGTGTGGCCACGCTCGCGGCCCTGCTCGACGCTGATCGGCTCGCCGTCCTGGGTGGCGCTGACCAACGACGCACCTGGTGTCGCGTAGACCTGGGTGAAGAAGAAGTGCTGCCCCTGGCGGCTCTGCGGCAGCCCATTCGGACGCAGCGGCAAATCAGACCGCGCGTCGATGTACAGCGGCAACTCCTCGTCAGTTGGCGCGGTGTTCGTGTAGGTCACCGTGATCTCGCCGCGGCGTCCGCCGTCTGACGTGCATCCGATGAGTCGGTATTCGAGCGTCTGCTCGAGGTAGTAGTCGAGTTTGTTGCCGCCGCCGTTGATCGTCGCAACGCCTGCGAACGGAGCGTCGCCTCCCGGTAGTACGCCGCCGACACTGGACGCCGCGAGCTCGCGCTCTTCGTTCTCGTGGTCGGAGTAGACGAGCAGGCGCCGTTCGGACGCGGCACGTCCGAGCGCATCGATCAGCGCGCGCGGGTCGGCCTCTCCGCTCAGCACCGCGTCCAACGCCGCCTCCGCGACGGTCTGCAGGTAGGCATCGCGCTTCTCGTCGTCGAGCGGGATGAGGAAGTAGATCTCGTTCTCGGTAAATGAGACGACGTTGTCTGCATCG
>DASUFV010000197.1:0-34181 GCA_036274415.1 Actinomycetes bacterium | reverse complement strand
GGAGAGGGGCGCGGTGGGGTGCGAATCGGTCATGGAGAAATCGTGCTGCCGCTACCTGAGAACGTCCTGAGAAGACCCTGGACCGTCACTAAGGATTTTCACTATGGATTACTGAATTACTGCGTGCCGGCTCCGCGTCGTCGTGGTGGTCCTCCGGCGACGGAGCCTCCGGAGTTCCGGGGATCGCGACGTCGAAGCGTGCACCGCCCGTCGGGCTGTCGCCGACCGTCACCTGTCCGGCGTGCTCGGCGACCGCCTGCGCCACGATCGCAAGACCGAGGCCCGAGCCAGGCAGCGACCGCGCACCGTCCGAGCGGTAGAACCGGTCGAACACGTGCGGCCGGTCCTTCGGGTCGATTCCGGGCCCTTCGTCGGCGATGGACAGCAGACCGTCGTGGATCTGGACGGTCACGGTGCCGGCCGGCGGGCTCCACTTCACGGCGTTGTCCAGCAGATTCGTCACGGCCCGGGCGAGCAGCTGCACGTCTGCGTGTACCCACCATGGTGACAGCGAGACGTCGAACTGGACGCCGTGCGTGCGACGGCGTACGTGGGTCAGGCAGTCGTCGACGATGGACGCCAGATCGGTCAGCACTTTCGGCTCGGTCGGATCTGCTCCTCGGGACAGCTGCACGAGATCGTCGACGAGGCGTCCTAGCTCGACCAGCTCGGCGCGGACGTCGTCAAGCAGCTCGTCTCGCATCGCGGGCTCGAGCGAACGCCCAGCGGCTCCCGCCTGCGCCATCAGGTCGAGGTTGGTGCGCAGAGAGGTGAGTGGAGTGCGCAGCTCATGTCCCGCGTCCGCGACCAGTTGCCGCTCGCGTACTCGGGCTGCTGACAAGGACGCCAACATCGCGTTGAAGCTCGCGGCGAGGCGTCCGATTTCGTCGTCACCCGATGACGCAATCGGAGTCAGGTCCATGGTGCGGGCGACGCGTTCGGTGGCCGACGTCAGCTCGCCGAGCGGACGTAGCCCCGCTTGCGCAACGCCGTACCCCGCTGATGCCGCGACGATGACTCCGATCAGTCCCACCAGCAGCGCCACCGAGCGAACGCGGCCCAGCGTCTCATCGATGCTGTCCGTCGTGGCGGCCATGATGAAGGCATTGCCCTCGCCGGCCGGTACTGCTGCGACTCGTCTGGTCTCGCCCCCTTCGGTCACCCAACGCAGCGAATGTGGCTCCTCACCCCAGGCGACCTGCCATTCCGCATCGTCGACCGGAGGCATCTCACCGTTTGCGGGCCTGATGTACCCCTCAGGGGTGATCAGGCCGATCTGCGCATCGGTGCCCAGCGCGTCGCTGGGCAGAATCGGAATCGAGCTGCGGTCGAGAGCTGAGCTCGCTGCCTCTGCCCGCGCCAAGAGGTCACGGTCGAGCTGGTCATACAGCTGTGAGCGCAGCATGAGGTAGATCGCGGCGGTTGTGATGGCGACGGCCAGCGCCACCGCCACTGCGGCGAGCACCGCGACCCGGGCGCGAAGCGAGAACCTGCGACGCGGCTCGTGGCCGTCGTGCGGCTGCTCGTCATTGGACGTCCCCGCAACGCTGCTCACGCGTCATCCTCGCGGAGCACGTAGCCAACGCCCCGTACTGTGTGAATCAGTCGCGGTTCGCCCTCGGCCTCGGTCTTGCGGCGAAGGTACCCGACGTACACCTCGAGCGAGTTGGCGGTGGTCGGGAAGTCGTAGCCCCACACCTCGTCCAGGATGAACTCTCGGGTGAGCACACGGCGGGGCGCCTTCATGAGCACCCAGAGCAACTCGAACTCGGTCCTGGTCAACGTGATGTCGCGGTCACTACGGCGGGCCATTCGAGTGGCTGGGTCGATCGTGAGATCGGCAAACGTCAGTGACTCATCGGGCGCGTCACCCTGGGCGGGTGGGTTGCGGCGCAACAGTGCTCGCACCCGGGCAAGCAGCTCTTCCAGGGCGAAGGGTTTGGGCAGGTAGTCGTCTGCCCCCGCGTCCAAACCGAGGACGCGGTCTCCGACCTCGACGCGCGCGGTCAGCATCAGGATGGGAACGTCGCTTCCTGCCGCCCTGAGTCGACGGCAGACCTCGAGCCCGTCGACCCTAGGCATGTTCACGTCGAGCAGGATGAGGTCGGGCGTGGACGCCTCTACCGCGGCCAAGGTGGCGGCGCCGTCTTCGGCCAACGCCACCTCATAGCCGTTGAAGGCGAGGGACCGCTTCAGTGACTCCCGCACCGCGGTGTCGTCGTCGGCCACCAGGATCTGCACCTGATCAGTGTGCCCCGTTCGCAGACGTGTCCGGAACCAGGCGAAGGGCGCTCGCTACCCTTGCGGCGGGCGCACCCGGGCTCCGGGGCGGCACATAAGAGGAGTTCTACGGTGAGTGATTCGTCGCAGGCCGACCTGCCGCACTCTGAGTCCGGCTTTCCGATCCAGCCGGTGTACGGGCCGGAAGCCCTCGAAAATTGGGACCCCGGCGTCCAGCTCGGCGCTCCCGGCGAGTACCCGTTCACTCGCGGCGTGTACCCGACCATGTACACCGGGCGCCCCTGGACCATGCGGCAGTACGCCGGGTTCGGCACCGCCAAGGAGTCCAACCAGCGCTATCACCAGCTGCTGGCAGCGGGAACGACCGGTTTGTCGGTTGCCTTCGATCTGCCGACCCAGATGGGTTACGACTCCGACCACTCCGTGGCGTCCGGTGAAGTGGGCAAGGTGGGAGTCGCGATCGACTCGATCGACGACATGCGAGTGCTCTTCGACGGCATCCCGCTCGACCAGGTCACAACGTCGATGACGATCAACGCGCCAGCGGCGATCCTGCTGTTGCTCTACCAACTCGTCGCTGAGGAGCAGGGGGTGGACGCCGACAAGCTCGGCGGCACGATCCAGAACGACGTGCTCAAGGAGTACATCGCGCGCGGCACGTACATCTACCCGCCCGCGGCGTCGTTGCGTTTGATCACCGACATCTTCCAGTACTGCCGGGCCGAGATTCCCAAGTGGAACACGATCTCGATCTCCGGCTACCACATGGCAGAGGCGGGCGCCACGCCAGCGCAAGAGGTGGCCTTCACACTGGCCAACGGCGTTGAGTACGTCAGAGCTGCGATCAACAGCGGACAACACGTCGACGACTTCGCCCCGCGTCTGGCCTTCTTCTTCGTATCCCGCACGACACTGCTGGAGGAAGTGGCGAAGTTCCGCGCCGCCCGTCGACTGTGGGCACGCATCATGCGTGACGAGTTCGGCGCCAAGGACCCGAAGTCGTGGATGCTGCGCTTCCACACGCAGACCGCCGGAGTGCAGCTGACCGCGCAGCAGCCCGAGGTCAACTTGATTCGGGTCGCCGTGCAGGGGCTCGCCGCAGCGCTCGGTGGGACGCAGTCACTGCACACGAACAGCTACGACGAGGCGATTGCGTTGCCGTCGGAGAAGGCTGCGCGACTCGCGCTGCGCACGCAGCAGGTGTTGGCCTACGAGACCGACGTGACGCGCACGGTCGATCCTTTCGCCGGCTCGTACGTCGTCGAGTCGATGACCGACAACGTCGAAGCCGCTGCTCGTGCACTCATGGACCGGGTCGAGGAGCTGGGCGGTGCCGTAGCCGCCATCGAGCGCGGTTTCCAGAAGGGCGAGATCGAACGCAGCGCTTACGAGGTCGCGCAAGAGATCGACCAGGGCGAACGGACCGTGGTCGGGCTCAATCGCTTCGCGCTCGACGAAGAAGAGCCCTACGAGCCCCTTCGCGTCGATCCGTCGATCGAGGTCGACCAGCGGGCAAGGCTCGAGCAGCTTCGGGCTCAGCGGAACCAAGCCGAGGTCGACCAGTGCCTCGCGGACCTCGCCCGTGCGGCGTCCGGCACCGACAACGTGCTGTATCCGATGCGTGAAGCGCTACGTGCCCGGGCCACCGTCGGCGAGGTCAGCGACGCCCTGCGCTCGGTATGGGGCGTCTATCAGCCAGCGGACGCCTTCTGATCCGGCCCGAACCAACGCTGATCAACAGCGGCCCGACGGTCTAGCCTCGTCTCGTGACTCCTCCAGCCCCGCGATCTGGCCACGAACAGCTGGCCGGGCTGGTCGACGACCTGCCAGAGCTGGCGGCCAAGATCAACGACGAGCTGGTCGAGATCCGCCGCGACCTGCACGCCCATCCTGAGCTGGGTCGCCAGGAGGTCCGCACGACCCGAGTCGTCCAGGAGCGGCTCGAGGCAGCCGGACTGACCCCGACGGTCCTGCCTGGAGGCTCGGGCCTGGTGTGTGACATCGGCAGCAGCTCTCCGGCTGCTCGCACCATTGCCCTTCGCGCAGACATCGACGCCCTGCCGATCGATGACGAGAAGCAGGGCACTCCATATCGGTCGACCGTGCCTGGCGCGTGCCACGCGTGCGGTCACGACGTCCACACCGCAGTGCTGACTGGTGTCGGTGTCGTCCTCGCTGAGCTGGCCAATCGGTCGGATCTCGGCGGACGCGTTCGCCTGATCTTCCAGCCGGCTGAAGAGTCGATGCCTGGTGGTGCGCTCGACGTGATCGACGCGGGTGCCCTTGACGGCGTCGATCGGATACTTGCGCTGCACTGTGACCCGCGACAGGAAGTCGGAACTGTCGGCGTTCGGGTCGGACCCATAACCGGAAGCAGCGACCGCGTCCGCGTCGTGCTTGCGAGCGACGGAGGGCACACCGCTCGCCCTCATCTGACCGGCGACTTGGTGTACGCCCTCGCCAAGATCGTGACGGACGTTCCGTCGATCCTGTCGCGTCGGGTCGACCCGAGGGCGGGTCTTTCCGTGGTGTGGGGCACCGTCAAGGCCGGCGGAGCGGCCAATGCCATCCCGCAGAGTGGCGAGATCGCCGGAACCGTCCGGTCGCTGGACGCCCGCGTCTGGGAGAACGCCGAAGGTGTCGTCACCCAGGCCGTCAACGATGTGGCGGCCGCCTACGGTGTCACCGTCACTGTCGACTACACGCGCGGCGTGCCGCCGGTCATCAACGATGCGTCATCAGTACGCCTCATCGAGTCGGTCGCTCACCGCTTGCTGGGCGATGGATGTGTCGAGACGGTCGAGCAAAGCCTGGGCGGTGAGGACTTCGCGTGGTATCTCGCGCACGTGCCAGGCGCACTCTTCCGGCTCGGTGTCCAGACTCCGGGCACTCAGGGTGGCGACCTGCATCAGGGGACCTTCGACGTCGACGAACGAGCCATCGAAGTGGGAGTCAAGCTGATGGCCGCTGCACCTCTGGCCGACCTCGCCCGTTCGTAGCGATATCGATCGGGTAGGTGGCCGATCGGGTAGGTGGCCGATCAGGTGGGTGGCGCGCCGACCATTCCCGACTTGAACGGGTCGCGCCGCGGCGGATCGCCCAGCTCGGCGCGGGGACACGTCGCGAGGGTGAGCCCGGCCCACGTCAGCGCGTCGTCAACGAGAGACTCCACGCTCCAGCTGCTCTCGAGGCCGTAAGGCGTGACGGTCACCTTGTAGATCGTGATCTGGTGTCGGTTCGGAGCGTCGTACATCACGGCGATCGATCCCAGCAGGCGGGCGTTGCCCCGCGTGCCGCCCATGCCGTCCCACGGAGTGTCGTAGCGCTGCCACAGCGACGACGTGGCGTTCCAGACGCCGCCGGCGCTGATGTCCAGCCGCTTGAGCTCGTCGAGCACCCGGTTGGCCGCGCGCTCGTCGAGAATGGCCGCTGGCCTGATGATGCGGACGTCGTCACGCGGTGCTACACCCATGAAGTGCCTATCGGGCGAAACCGGTCAAAGGTTGAGCCCCATTTCTGAGGGACCTGGATCGGGGCTCCTCAGCCGCTCCTGCTGCCGTGCGGCCACGAGGGAAACGACCCGGATGGCGAGCACAGCTGAGACTGCTCCGATCGGTTGAGATATGACGTCCGACGTGTAGGCGGCGGTCCACTCGGAGTTGGTCTGGGCATCGAAGAAGAGTCGGCTGGAGATCTGCCCAGCGACACCGCTGAGGAGCCAGACGCCCCACCACCAGCCGATGAGCGGCTCGGAGGGCGCACGCTCGGCAAGCGTGCCTGGGGGGATCTCGCGGGAGCTGAGTCGCGTGACGTCCAACGAGGGTCGCCAACCACACGGCGAGCGCCAAGAAGGCAAGGAGGCCGGACAACATCGCCCACATTGCAGGTTGGTCGAACCAGAAGTCAGCGCCATTCGGTGGCTTCCCCGAAAGCCATTGCAGGCTCGCGATGGAGTCGACGACGGCCAGAACCGCCAATCCGCAGCTGGTCCAAAGCAGGATCGTGAGCGCAGTGGACAGACCGCCAATTGATCGTGGCGTCAACGTCTGCTGTACGGGCGCGGATCGCATCGGTTGGCTCGGTGACGCACCCCATGGCTCGTCCGCCGGTTCCCAGTCCTTATTGATCATTGACGGAGTGAACCACCCTGCGAGCGCTGGGATGCCTCAGCCACTCCGATCAGGGGCCGATGTTTCGGCACTCCCGTCTTCGGAGGTCGCGTACGTAGTCGTCGGGTGCGCCCGCAGCCTCCGCAGCGTCGGCGATGATGCCGAGGTACCGCGCCGATGGGAGTCCACCCTCGAACGCGTTCAAGACGTAGAGCCACGCGAGCCGGTCGCCGTCGAGCGTCTGGACCCGGACCCGGATCTTCTCGTAGACGCCAAGAGCTCCCTCCCAGGCGTCCAGCGCATGCTCGTCCAGAGAAGTGATGTCGTAGAGGACGACGAACACCTGCGATCCGGGATCCTCGACCACTGTGGCGAGCGCACCCTCCCAACCGAGGTCTGCGCCGCCGAAGGTGAGCCGCCAGCCGTCCAGCCAACCCGTGCCGGCCATCGGCGAGTGTGGGGCTCGCTCGGCCATCTGCCGCGGATCCATGTTGCTGCCGTACGCGGCGTAGATGGCCATGGCGATGAGCGTAGGGGCGAGGCGCGGGACTCTCGTTGATCTCCTTGGTCTGTAGGCAAGAATGTCGACCGTGGCGCGCATGGTGATCGTCGGCGGTGGCCCAGGAGGCTACGAAGCCGCTCTCGTCGCGGCCCAGGTGGGAGCTGAGGTCACGCTGGTCGACCGCGACGGCCTCGGAGGGTCGGCGGTGCTCACCGATGTCGTGCCCAGCAAGGCACTCATCACCGTTGCTGACGTGATGGACGAGGTCTTCGACTCGCGTCGACTCGGTGTGCGGTTCGACGGGGACGTGGGAGTCGACCTCCAGGTGGTCAACGAACGTCTCAAGGGCCTGGCCTCTGCGCAGTCGGCCGACGTCGAAGCGCACCTGCGCAAGGACGGCGTGCAGATTCTGCGCGGAGTGGGTCGACTCGACGGGCCGGACCGCGTCGTGGCCGACCTCGAGGACGGATCAGTCGAGACCCTCGAGGCGGACGCGATGCTGATCGCAACTGGTGCCCACCCCCGACAGCTCGACACGGCGCGTCCGGACGGCCGGCGGATCCTCTCGTGGACCCAGCTCTATGACCTGACCGAGCTACCCGAGCACCTGATCGTCGTCGGCTCTGGTGTCACGGGTGCGGAGTTCGCCGGCGCCTATCAAGCGCTCGGGTCGCACGTCACCCTGGTCTCGTCGCGTGAGCGCGTGCTACCCGGCGAGGACGCCGACGCCGCGGCAGTCCTTGAGCACGTGTTCGAGCATCGCGGCATGAAGGTGCTCTCGCGGTCGAGGGCGATCGGTGCAGTGAGTGACGGCAACGAAGTGACCGTGCAGCTCGAGGACGGCGGCACCGTGACTGGGTCGCACGTGCTCATGGCCGTGGGTTCGGTGCCGAACACCGAGGGCCTGGGCCTCACCGAAGCCGGAGTGACGCTGGACGAACGAGGGTTCATCACGGTTGACCGGGTTTCGCGCACCAGCGCTCGTGGCGTGTACGCCGCAGGCGACTGCACCGGCGTCCTGATGCTCGCATCAGTCGCCGCCATGCAGGGCCGCATTGCGATGAAGCACGCGCTCGGGGAGGCAGTGCAGCCACTCGACCTTTCCGTCGTTTCGAGCAACGTCTTCACCGATCCGGAGATCGCCACCGTCGGAGTGACGCAACGACAGGTCGACTCCGGTGAGGTCAGTGCCGCCCAGATCAAGCTGCCACTCGACACGAACGCCCGAGCCAAGATGCAGGACTTCCGGCACGGCTTCGTCAAGCTCTTCTGCCGGGTGGGCACAGGAATCGTCATGGGCGGGGTCGTGGTCGCACCGCGCGCGAGTGAGCTGATCTATCCCGTTTCGCTCGCGGTGCGACTTGGGCTGAACGTCGACCAGGTCGCAGACGCGTTCACGGTGTACCCGTCGTTGTCCGGTTCGGTGTCAGAAGCCGCCCGTCAGCTGCACCACAGGAACTAACGCGCGTCACCCATGAGAATCGTCGTCGTCGGTGCGGGGTTCGCCGGGCTGATGGCCGCGTACTCGCTCGATCGGGTCGGCCACGAAGTCATCGTCGTGGAGGCGCGTGACCGCGTGGGTGGACGGGTGTGGTCGCAAGAGCTGATTCCTGGCAACCCACGGACGGTTGTGGAACGCGGAGCAGAGTTCGTGCTCGACGGCTACGACGTCATGTCTGACGTTGTGGGGGAGTGCGGTCTGCACTTTGCGCCGATGGGCATGTCGTACTACGTGCGGGAGCCGCGCGGCGTCCAGACCGACGCGGACGCGGTAGCCGCCTGCGCGGCGACGGTCAGAGCGGTTGCGACGCAGCTGAGCCCTGCGGAGCCGTTCACCTCGGTCCTGGCCCGAGTTCGTGGGGAAGTGGACGAAGCCGCTCTGGCTGCGCTGGTGTCGCGCCTCGAGGTGACGAACGGCGCTCCGGCCGAACTGCTCACAGCTGCAGCGGCGTCCGACGTCACCGTCGCTTTCGAGGCGTCCCCCTCGACCCGCGTGGCCGGGGGCAACCAACGCCTGGCGATCGAGCTCGCCGCGCGACTCGACCAGCCTGTGCGTACCGGCGAGGTTGTGCGTCGGGTGCAGTGGACGGATGAGTCGGCGCGCGTGCTCACTGACCGCGGCTCGGTGGACGCCGACCGTGTGGTCATGGCGGTTCCGCTGACCGTTTCACGCCAGCTCGACTTCGAGCCAGACGTGCCCTCGTCCAAACGGGAGGCGTGGGACGCCGCAGGAATCAGTCATGCCGCGAAGTTGCACGTCCCGCTGGTGGGCGATGACCCCGTCGCGCCCTCTGCGGTGCAGTCGGTTCCTGATCGCTACTGGACGTGGACGTCCACCGACGGCACGGGCGCGGTGCAACCAGTGCTGCACTGCTTCGGTGGGTCTCAGTCCGCCCTCGAAGCCCTTGACGTTGCGGCAGGCCCGACCACGTGGGCGCGTCGCGCCGCGGACCTGCGGCCCGGGCTTCGTCTCGACCTCGAGCGAGCGGTCGTCACAACGTGGGCAGACGACCCTTACGCCCAAGGCGTGTACGAGTACCCCTCCACGGGCTGGACGATGTCGCACGAATCGGCGTTGAGTTCGCCCATGGGCGCGGTGCACTTCGCCGGGGAGCACACGGCCGGGGCATGGGCAGGGCTCATGGAAGGTGCACTGCGGTCGGGGCTGCGCGTCTCGGAGGAGATCCGGGTGTCAGGAGAAGGGGAGCCGGGCTAGGGGCCGCGCGGGATACTCGTGAGTGTTCGGCCCTCGGGACCGCACACAGTGACCGGTCCGTTGGTGCCTCGCACGCTGTCGAGAACCTGAAGTCGCCATCCGCGCTCGTGGACGTTGCGGTGGTGGAAACGACACAACAAGACCGCGTTCGTCACATCGGTCGGACCGCCGTCCAGCCACGACTGGACGTGGTGCGCGTCGGAGTGCGCAGGAGGACGTGTGCAGCCCGGCCACCGGCACCCGCCATCGCGTGCTGCGAGCAGTTTGCGTTGCTGCGGGCTGAACAAACGCTTTGTGTGACCGAGGTCGACCACCACGCCGTGCTCGTCGAGCAGTAGAGCCGTGAGCTGGGCGTCACACGCCAGTCGCGCAAGCGAGACGGGATGCACCGCGTCTCGCGGGACCACTACCTGGAGATGCGGGCGCTCACCGCCGGCTACCGGCAGCAGTCGGTGGTCGCAGGCGCTCTGCACGATCTGTATGAGCCCGTCGGCCCGTCGCTGTGCCGCGGTGCGTCGGTCGTCGGCGTCAGCGGGTGTGAGGAACGGTTCCAGAGCGTTGGTCAGCAGCGCGGCTGCCTCCGAATCGAGGAGCCCGTCGACGGCCGTCATGCCGTCCATCAGCGGCGCGAGCGTCAGGTAGCGACTATCGAACTGCTGCTCGTTGCGGCTGAGTGAGCCATCGGGATCGAGCACGTGTGCCAGATGCTGTGCGGCGACCCTGACGTCGGCAACCGGGGCGACCTCAGCGAGGTCGGTCAAGATGTCGACCGCCTCTGCCTGTCGGTCGGGCGGAACCTGACGCACGCCCCGATCGACAATCCTGAGGTGGGCGTACGTGATGTCGCCATCGCGCACCTTCTCTACTGCGCGGCGCAGGTCCCCTCGCGACGCACGTGCCAGTTGCACTCGGGTGGTCGCCTCACCCGCGGTCAACCGGAGAGCACCCCGCAGCCACGACTGGGTGGACGCCGCGCCGGCCAAGGTTTGCGCGTCTCCTGCTGCGTCAAAGGCGTCGGTCGCGACAATCGACGCCGCCGCGACGGCGTCCGTCAGCTGCTGCAGCCCGGACAGCCAGGCCGCTCTCGCATCCGGCCCCACCTGCGTGAGGCGTTCGTGCGCCTCGGGGGTGCTCAGTGACCGCACGATCTGCACGACGTCATCGAGCTGCGCAGGCAGCGACGACGGTCGAAACACGACGAGCCTCACAGACGACGAGTGCGGTGGAGCGATTCAAAGGGACCCGTCCCGGGTCGTGCCGCCGTGAGCCTGTCGCAAGTGACTGAGCGATGAAAAGCAGATGCTCCCTGACGACAACGACGTTAGCGGGAGGGACCGACAACCGGGCTGCCGTTGGTCACTCGGTAGAGGTCGCGCAGCAGCAACACCTCGGCGCTGTGGTGCAGCATCTCGCGGTTGATGTGAAGCACGAGCGCCGCCAGAGGCGCGTCGGCGTACGGCCCCTCGCTCGGACCACAAGGACGGTTGAGCCCGTCCAAGCCCAGCGCTCGTACGCCGGCGATCCAGTCGGCATACACGCCGTCGAGCTGCGAGAGAGCTTCGTCGTACTGTCCGGCGAAACTGAACGTGTCCAGCGTGATCTGCGGTCCGTCGAAGTGCGAGTACACACGTTCGCCGAGAACTTCCACGATCATGTGACCGAGCCGCCATGCGATCGTCGTGACAGGTGCTGGGGTCGGGTTTCCCTCGTCCTGCTCCATGCGGAAGGGACCCGTGCCCCACAGCGGCACGCTCGTGTCAGCGTCTGCCGGCCGAATGCTCCAACAGTCGGCGACCGGTTCCCAGAGGTACTCGTCCTGCGTGAGGGAGTCGAAGCGTGGCCGCGCGAAGTTGCTCCAATGCCAATCGAGCTGGTCGATCAGCTCGTGGCTCCAGTCGATGTCAGGCATCAGGGCTACCAGGCAGGCGCGCGTCAGGCGCTGTCTTTGATCGCGCAGATCGTCGTGCCCGCGCTCAGCGTCTGACCGATCTCGGCGCTGAGGCCGCTGATGACGCCTGACTTGTGGGCGTTGAGCGGCTGTTCCATCTTCATGGCCTCGAGCACGACGACCAGCTCACCTGCCTCGACCATCTGACCGTCCTCGACCGCGATCTTGACGATCGTTCCTTGCATCGGACTGGTGAGATCGTCGCCGGACGCCGCTGCGCCCGCGCCCTTCTTGGCGCTGCGCCGGGGTGCAGCCTTCTGGGACGCCGATGCGCCCCCGGACGCGAGCCCCAGCGCAGCAGGCAGTGTCACCTCGAGTCGCTTGCCGCCGACCTCGACCGTGACGCGCTCGCGCTCCTCGGTGCCGGACTCAGTCGCTTCGGACGCCGCGACGAACGGGGCGATCGTGTTGTCGAACTCCGACTCGATCCATCGCGTGTGAACGCTGAACGGCTGGTCCGCTGTTGGCGGTGTGAACGCGGGATCGTCAATCACCGTGCGGTGAAACGACAGCGCGGTTGCCATGCCGTCGACTTCGAACTCGGCCAGGGCACGTCTGGCACGTTCGACTGCTTGCATTCGGTCGGCACCCGTGACGATCAGCTTGGCGAGCAACGAGTCGAAGTTCTGTCCGATCACCGTGCCCTGCTCGACCCCTGCGTCGAGGCGCACGCCCGGCCCGGAGGGGGGCTTCCACACGGTGACAACTCCGGGTGCCGGGAGGAATCCCCGACCTGGGTCTTCTCCGTTGATGCGGAACTCGATGGAGTGCCCGCGCACCTCGGGGTTGTCGTAGCCCAGTGCTTCACCGTCGGCGATGCGGAACATCTCTCGCACCAGGTCGATACCGGTGACTTCCTCGGTGACCGGGTGCTCCACCTGCAGTCGAGTGTTCACCTCGAGGAACGAGATGGTGCCGTCCTGGCCGACGAGGAACTCGCACGTACCTGCGCCCACGTACCCGGCCTCACGCAAGATGGCCTTGGACGACCGGTAGAGCTCGGCGTTCTGCTCGTCAGACAAGAAGGGTGCGGGTGCCTCCTCGACCAGCTTCTGGTGCCGGCGCTGGAGAGAGCAGTCGCGAGTCGAGACAACGACAACGTTGCCGTGCTGGTCTGCGAGGCACTGGGTCTCGACGTGGCGTGGCCGGTCGAGGTAGCGCTCGACGAAGCACTCACCGCGTCCGAAGGCAGTGACAGCTTCGCGAACGGCCGAGTCATACAGCTCAGGAATCTCCTCGATGGTGCGCGCCACTTTCAGGCCGCGGCCGCCGCCGCCGAACGCTGCCTTGATCGCGATGGGCAATCCGTGCTGCTTGGCGAACTCCACGACTTCTTCTGGGCCGGAAACGGGGTCGGGGGTTCCGGCCACCTGGGGCGCGTTGACCGCCTGCGCGATGTGTCGAGCCTGCACCTTGTCGCCCAGTGCACGGATCGCTGACGGAGGCGGGCCGATCCAGGTGAGCCCCGCGTCGATCACGGCTTGGGCGAAGTCCGCGTTCTCCGACAGGAACCCGTAGCCAGGGTGCACAGCGTCGGCGCCGGCTCGCTTGGCGACGCCCAGCACCTTGTCGATGTCGAGGTAGCTGGACGCCGGCGTGTCGCCGTCCAGCGCATACGCCTCGTCTGCTGTCCGCACGTGCACCGCGTCGCGATCGGAGTCTGCGTAGATCGCGACCGATCCCAAGCCTGCGTCACGACATGCTCGAGCAACCCGGACCGCGATTTCGCCTCGGTTGGCGATCAAGACCTTGCGCACGAGTACTCCTTGCCGATCGAGCCCCGCCGCGAAGGCCCGGCGATTGCTGCGTTCGCTGCTGGGTTGGCGGCTGCGTTGGCCGTTCGGGGCGCAGTCTATGGGCGCATGGGTCAGTTGTGGCCCGAGAGGGTGGCACCCCATAGTGCTGGGACGGTGAGCCCCACATCCGCGAGCAGTCGACGGAGCAACGGCAGCGAAAGTCCGAGGACGGTGCCGGGGTCACCGTCGATGCCCTCGACGAACCAGCCGCCCAGTCGATCGAGGGTGAACCCACCCGCTACTCGGAGCGGCTCGCCGGTGGCGACGTAGGCCTCGATTTCGGCATTGGACGGCGTTCCGAACCGCACTTCGGCGGACGCGACCTCGCTGCGCTCACGTTGGTGAGTCCGTTGGTGAGTCGTCGCCGGGCCGTCGACCACGACGAGTGAGTGCCCTGTGTGCAGGACGCCGCGGCGTCCCCGCATCTGCTGCCAGCGCGCGACGGCGGTGGCCGGGTCCGCCGGTTTGCCATAGGTCTCACCGTCGAGCTCCAGCACCGAGTCGCAACCCAGGATCACGGTCACGCCTTGCGCCTGCGAGACGTCTCCGGACTTCAACATTCGTGCGCACACCGCCAGCGCCTTGCGCCGAGCGAGTTCGAGCGCGACGACGGCTGGGCGCCCCGTAACGGCCTCTTCGTCGATACCGCTGACCGCCACCTCGGCGGGCACGCCTGCGGACTGCAACAGTGCGAGACGCGCGGGGGAGGCCGACGCCAGCACGAACCGGATCGCGCTCGTCGAGCTCTCGTGCGGCACAGAGTCAGAGCTCGCGCCGCTCATCGCGGCAGTGAAGAGGCCCGCCACGCACCTGGCGCGGGCCGCAGCGGGGGTCGCACTTGACGTGAGCGAGCAGCCCACAGTGACTTACGCGCGCGCTGCTCGGCCTCCCCGCGGGCGGCACGTGCAGCGATCACTGCAACCAGAGCAGCGAGCTCGTCCTCGTCCGGCTCGCCGCGAACGACCCGAAGGATCGGACGCTCGTCCATGGCTTCGTGCCCCTCGTCACTCACAGTGGGATGTTCCCGTGCTTCTTCGGCGGCCGGTTGGCTCGCTTGGTGCGCAGCATGCGGAGGGCGCGCATGACCTGCACCCGGGTTGCGGACGGATCAATGACTGCGTCGACGTATCCGCGCTCGGCCGCGAGGTAGGGGTTGAGCAACGCGTCCTCGTAGCGTTCGATCAGGGCGGCTCTGGTGTCGTCAAGCGTGCCGTTCTCGGTCGCCTCCGCGATCTCTTTGCGATGCAGGATGTTCACCGCACCCTGCGCGCCCATCACGGCGATCTGTGCGGTCGGCCACGCGAGGTTGATGTCGGCTCCCAGGTGCTTGGAGCCCATGACGTCATAGGCGCCGCCGTAAGCCTTGCGGGTGATGACCGTGACGAGCGGCACGGTCGCTTCGGCGTAGGCGTAGATCAGTTTGGCGCCGCGACGGATGATGCCGTCCCACTCCTGGTCGGTACCGGGAAGGAAGCCAGGAACGTCTACCAGAGTCAGCACAGGAACGTTGAAGGCGTCGCACGTGCGGACGAAACGCGCCGCCTTCTCCGATGCGTCGATGTCGAGCGTTCCAGCGAACTGCATGGGCTGGTTCGCTACGACACCGACCGAGCGACCCTCGACGCGTCCGAAGCCGATGATGAGGTTCGGCGCGAAGAGCGGTTGGACCTCCAGGAAGTCTCCCTCGTCGACGATCGCTTCGATCACCGTGTGCATGTCGTACGGCTGATTGTCGGAGTCGGGGATCAGGCCGTCGAGCTCCATGTCCGCGGGCGTCACTTCATCGACTACGTCGGAGGCGAAGACCGGCGGCTCGTCGAGGTTGTTGCTGGGCAGGAACGACAGCAGCTGTTGGGTCAACTCGAGTGCCTCCTGCTCGCTGGCGGCCATGAAGTGCGCAACGCCACTCTTGGCTTGATGTGAGCGCGCCCCACCGAGCTCTTCGAACGCGACGTCCTCGCCAGTGACGGTCTTGATGACTTCGGGGCCGGTGATGAACATGTGCGACGTCTTGTCGACCATCACGATGAAGTCGGTGATGGCCGGCGAGTACACAGCTCCGCCCGCGCATGGACCCATGATCAGCGACACCTGAGGGATGACACCGGACGCCTGCACGTTCCGATAGAAGATCTCGCCGTACTGCGCGAGCGACACAACGCCTTCCTGAATGCGCGCACCACCAGAGTCGTTGATGCCGACGACCGGTGCCCCGGTCTTCAGCGCCATGTCCATGACCTTGACGATCTTCTCGCCGAAGACCTCACCCAGCGAGCCACCGAACACGGTGAAGTCCTGAGCGAAGACGAACACCTGTCGGCCGTCGACGGTTCCATGCCCGGTCACGACCCCGTCCCCGTACGGGCGCTTGTCCTGCATGCCAAACGCGTAGGCCCGATGACGGGCGAGCTCGTCGAACTCGACGAAGCTCCCGGGATCCAAGAACGCGTCGATCCGCTCGCGAGCGGTGAGCTTGCCGCGTTTGTGCTGGGCCTCGACGGCGCGAGCAGAACCGGCGTGTACCGCTTCGTCCAGTTTGTGCCGGAGCTGCGCCAACTTTCCTGCAGTGGTGTGCAGATCGACGCCCTCAGGGGCGGTTCCAGGGTCGACACTTGGATCGGCAGCCATGGTTGGCCAGCGTAGCGACGGGTCGGCGGGCGTTCAGTCGCCCGTTCCGGAAGTCGATAACCGAGGGGGAGACTGATGCCATGACCGATCCGAAGGGGCCGGCCGGCCCTACGGGGGTCGAAGCTCGCCACCACGTCGAACCGGCTGACCCGCCCGAGCTGACCCAGCCGGTGGAGCCGGTTGTTTCGGCGAGCCTGCACACCAGAGAGCGCAGCGAAGCGCGGCTGCGGGCGCTCAGCGATGTCGGACGCGCGGGCGTTGGGCTCAGCAAGCGCGAGGCCACCAAACGCATCCTCGCCGCGGCCATGAACGCGTGCGAGGCGGACGGCTCGTCTCTCGGCGTATGGATTCCCGAGCGGCAAGTGCTCCGGGTCCTGCTGAACCTTGGTGACCTGGCCGCGTGGGAAGAAGAAGAGCCCGAGGACGAGGTGTACAAGGCCGACCAGAGCACCTGGCTCGCGGGAATGGCCGATGGATTGCTGGGTGCCGTGCTGTGTCTCGACGACCCGAACTTGCCGATCGATGACCGCGAGTACCTCGAGCTGCTCGGCAAGCACAGCTCGATCAGCGTGCCGTTGTTGTACGCCGGTTCGTGGTGGGGCGAGCTGTTCGTCTCGCGCAACGCCGATCGTCCGCCGTTCACCGTGAACGATCTCGACTGGGTGTCGGCAGTGGCCGCTCAAGTGAGCGCCGCGCTCGAGGCGGTCGACCACGCCACGAAGGTCGAGCTGCTGGCACAGACCGACCCGATGACTGGCCTGGCGAACCGCCGCGCGCTGAGCCAGTGGCTGGAAGACGCGATGCGCGAGTGGCGCGATCGCAAGACGCCCATCGGTCTCGCGGTCGTCGACCTCAACGGGCTCAAGCGCATCAACGATGACCAGGGTCACGACGCGGGAGACCGCGTCCTTCGCCAGCTCGCCGAGATCTTGCGGCGGCGCGCGACCCGCTTCGACAACGCGATGGTGGCCCGCCTCGGTGGTGACGAGTTCTGTCTCGCGGTGAGCGGCTTCGATGCTTCCGAGCTGATCGCGGCCGCGACTGAGGTGTGCAGCGACGGATGGGAGCTGCTTCCGCACGGCATCGCCTGCGGAGTCGTTCTGACGACAGACGCCGTTGGTGCGGTCGAGTTCCCGGCGCGTCTGCTACGACTGGCCGACGCCGTGCAGTACCGCGCCAAGCGCATTCGATCGAGGATCCCAGTTGTTGCAGGACGCGCGCTCACTCCGGAGCAGTCGATTTCGCTCACGAGCGCCGAAGAGCCCGCGGTACCTGACCGACGCATCTTCCGGGGGCGCGACGAAGCGAACATCGGGCACCTGACAGATGCTGGTCTACGGGCCCTGGACCAGGCGCGGCACGAGACGCCGCGGGCGCGCCTTGGCCTGATTGCCGACCTGCTCACCCACCACGTTGACGGTCTGGGCTGGTGGATCTCGTACAACGCAGCCTCTTCCCGCGCGGTGCAGACCGTCGACTTCTCGCTGTACCGCAAGCCACCAGCAGTCGAGCCGGAGGAGCTCGCGACCGACGAGGAGCTGGTGGCGAATTACGACCTCGACACCTACCCACAGACCCGAATGGCGGTCGCTGGTGGCTCGTACGCGATCACGTCCGACGACCCGACGGCCGATCCCGCCGAAGTGGCGATCCTGGACGGTCTGGGGGCCACCGGAGTGATCGCCGCCGGCGGGACTGAGTCCAACGGCGATGGGTGGCTCGTCGAGATCTTCCTCGACGAGCTCAGCATCTTCGGTCAGGAGCTGGGTGGCGTCCTGCGGCTTCTCGTCCTCGCGGCGTTGCACCCCGCCAGCGGCTCCTGAGCCTCCCAAGGAGCGGGAAACTCCGGCTGGAGGCCCGCAACCCCGAATTTCTCGGGGATTCGACTGTTGAACGGTGCAGTGAAGGGTGGAGATCACCTTCGCCCATCAGGCTCAAGCATTGCGCCAAAAGGGGCCGATAGCACTCCTGAAGGAGGCTGCATGACAGTCGGCCAAGAGCCACGCCTGTCTGAGGCGCGCCGCGAGGGACTCGCGACGCGCCTAGGCGCGCTCGCGGAGATTGCGCGGGCGGCATGGGCCGGCACCCAGGAGGACCTCCTGAGCCAGGCGGCGATGTCCGCGCGGGACGCACTCGACGCAGCCTCGGCCTCGATATCGAGATGGGACGACGAGGTCGGCGAAGGGCACGTGCTGATCAACGAGGGCGAGCTCGGCCCCGGAGAGGAAAGGTTCCCCGACGACGAGGTGTACGGGGCGGACGTCTTCATGAATCTGAAGATGCTCACCGATCAGCTCACTGGCTGGCTACTGAACGTGGACGATCCCGACCAGGCCGGACCCAGCACCGAACAGCTGCGCAGAGTCAGCAAGCACTGCGCGATCGGTGCCCCCATTCCGATGGACGGCCGCATCTGGGGCGAGCTCTTCCTCACACGCACCGAGGACCAGCCCTGCTTCGAGGACAGCGACGTCGATCTCGCGCTGGTCGTTGCTGCGCAGATCGGCGCTGCGCTCGCAACAGCCAACCACCTCGACAACGTCGACCAGCTCGCTCACACCGACCCACTCACCGGTCTGGCGAACCGTAGGTCCGTCGATGAGGCGCTCGACATCGCGTTGAGTCGCCACAGGTCCGAAGGCATGTCCGTGAGCCTCGTGGTCTGCGACCTGAACGGGTTGAAGCGGATCAACGACGAACAAGGGCACGACGCCGGCGACCGAGCGCTCGTGCGCTTTGCCGGGATGCTCGATCGGGTGGCGTCCAAACTGCCGGGAGCGCTGGCAGCGCGGCTCGGTGGCGACGAGTTCTGCATCGTCACCGGGGGTGTTCCTGCGGACACGGTCGTTCAGGCCGCCGAAGAGCTCTGCAAGCTCGTGCTGCGCTCACCGCTGGAAGGTGTGTCGTGTGGCGTGGCGTCGACCGACGACGACGTGGGCGAGGTAGAGACGGCTGGTCGGTTGTTCCGGCTGGCGGATGCCGCGCAATACCGCGCGAAGCGAAGCAACGCGTCGGTTCCGATCGTCGCAGGCCGTGCGCTTCCGCCCGATGTGGTCGCCCTGCAAGCTGCGCAGGGTCCAATTGCGGCGGGCGATCGCCGGATGTTCCGCGGTCGCGACCTTTCTGACACCGCTCGACTGTTGCGTGGCGGCATGAGCGTGCTCGACGACGCCCGCGACCGCAATGTCGTCGACCGCCTCACGTTGGTCGCCGAGCACATCTCTGACCAATGCCATCCGATCGGTTGGTGGTTGTCGGCATACGACGCCGAGCGCGGTGTCGTGCGTACCACCCGCCATACCGTGCATCGCAGCGCGTCGCAGCCTGGTGAGGTGCTCGAGTCTGGGATCGGTAACGAGTACCTCGTGCAGGAGTACGCGCAGACGGCGCACGCGCTGCTCGGCAACGTCGTCCTGCTCGGTGCAACGGATCCTGAGACCGATCCGGCAGAGCTGGAGATCCTCGAGCGCATGGGTGCGTCGATGCTGCTGATGGCGGGCATCACCTCACCGGGAGAGGGCGGGTGGTTGCTCGAGATCTACGGGGACGCGATGACCGCGCCGCTCTCTGACTTTGCGATTCCCGTGCGCGCCCTGATGGCGTTGGCCGCCCTCGAAGCGACGCCGAGCTAGCCACGGCGCTTCCGGGCCACTCATCGAGTGGTGCCGTTACGGTGACCGCGTGACGCCGTCCAGCAACGAGACCACGCGTGACCCCTTGGACCGAGATGGCCTTGCCGACCAGATCATCACGCCGGGGTCACTCTGGACCTCGGTCGAGGTCGTCGAGTCGCTCACGTCGACCAATGAGGTGATGGCACGTCGTGCTGAAGCGGGCGAAGCCGGCCGCGGCGCTGTGCTGGTCGCAGAGGAGCAGACAGCCGGTCGCGGACGCAGGGGCAGGTCGTGGACGGCACCACCCCGCTCGTCGGTGACTGCCAGCGCACTCGTGACACCAACAGGGGAGCGCACGACCTGGGGCTGGATACCGCTGTTGACCTCGTTGGCCCTGAGCGACGCGGTCGAAACCTTGGGAGTGAGCGCGTCGGTCAAGTGGCCCAATGACCTCGTGGTCGGGTCGGCCAAGCTGGCCGGTGTGCTGTGTGAGGTCGTGACGACGCCGGTCGGCCCGTCGATCGTCGTCGGTTTTGGGATCAACGTGTGCCAGACCACCGATGAGCTGCCCCAGCCTGACGCCACGTCGCTGCTGCTCTGCGGCGGGTCCACTGACCGAGCTCGACTGCTGACCGAGTCGTTGCGCTCCTTCGAGCGCTGGTACGGGCGGTGGTCAGGAGGTGACGAACGAGTGATGGCCGAGTACGTCGAGCGCTCGAGCACGCTGGGGAGCGACGTCGTGGCGTCGATCCCCGACGGCACGGTCCTGAACGGACGCGCGGTGCGCATCGACGCGAACGGCAACCTAGTTCTCGAGGTCGGGGGTGCCGAACGGCAGGTGGTCGCTGCCGATGTCGTTCACCTTCGGCCGACGCGTCTGCCACCATGACCCAATGGGCTACCCGCAGAAGCTGCTGACCGACGGAGAGTCGGTCGTCTACGACATGCGCCCGCATTGGCGCGTCCTGTTCTTCCCCGCCGTGGCATTCATCCTGCTGGTGTTCGGCACAGTGCTGCTGCTGTCGTGGATCCCGAGTGGCTGGGGGTGGGCCAACTGGTTGGTGATTGCCCTTGCGGTGGTCCTGCTCCTGATCTGGGTGGTCCACCCGGTCATCAAGTGGGCGACGTCGCAGTACGTCCTGACCAACCGTCGGGTCATCGTCCGCTCCGGCATCATCGCGCGACAGGGTCGCGACATGCCCCTGGCCCGCGTCAACGACTGCCACTTCAGCTACGGCGTGATCGATCGGATCCTCGGGTGTGGTGACCTCGTCGTGGAGTCGGCCGGTGAGACCGGACGGTTGCTCATCGCCGCTGTGCCCGACGTCGAACTGATCCAGCGGGAGATCTTCCGCTTGCACGAAGAGGACGACCTGCGCCGACGCCAGGAAGGTGACTGACGTCGTGACGATGGTGCTGTTGGCCGAGGACGACGCCGCGATCTCTGACCCGCTGGCCCGCGCCCTGCGCCGACAGGGCTACGACGTCAACGTCGCCGAGTCAGGTCCGGACGCGCTGTCCGGCGCACGTGGGTGTGACCTCGTCGTGCTCGACCTGGGACTCCCCGGCATGGACGGCCTGGAGGTCTGCCGGACGCTGCGGTTGGAGGGCTCGCAGGTTCCGGTGTTGGTGCTCACCGCACGCGGCTCGGAGATCGACGCGGTGGTCGGGCTGGACGCGGGCGCTGACGACTACGTCAGCAAGCCGTTCAGGACCGCCGAGCTCATGGCCCGCATTCGTGCCCTGCTGCGTCGTGGGCGAGCACCGTCCGAAGGGCTGCAGGTTCAGGACATCGAGATCGACACGTCAGCCCGGCGCGCGTGGCAGGGCGCTCAGGAGCTTGGGCTCTCGCAGCGCCAGTTCGATCTGCTGGTCTATCTCGTGGCCCGGCGCGGCCAGGTGGTCAGTCGTGAGGAGATCATGCGACAGGTGTGGCACGTGTCCTGGTTCGCATCGACCAAGACCGTCGACATGCACATCTCCTGGTTGCGCAAAGCGCTCGGTGAGTCGCCGAGCAATCCCAGGTACATCACGACCATCAGAGGGGTCGGCTTTCGGTTCGAGGAGGGCTGACCGTGCGCCGCTGGATACTGCGCACAACCCTGGCAGTCACCCTGTTCGTCATCGCGGTCCTCACAGCCGCCACGTGGTGGGCGTACTGGGCAAGTACGACCGCCAGGCTGCAAGCGCAGGTCGAGCACCGGGCCGACGATGTCGCCATCGACCTCCGCCACACGTTCAAGACGATGGGTGTCATCACCGAGTCCGACGTTGAGGAAGCTGTGCCTGCTGACCACCGCGTCGAGCTTTCTTTCGACGAATCCGTCGAGAGTGATGCGGGCAGTAGCGGTGACGACCTGGTGGTGGGCAAAGAGGGCAGTGGGCCCACGTCCGAGGAGCACATCGCTGGAGTGGGAACGCTCCGACTCATCGACGCGACGGGTGAACTGGGCCGGAGCCTCTGGTTCGGAGGCGGCGTCGTTGCGGGAGTGGCCTTGCTCCTCACCGCACTGGCCGTCGTCTTGGCCTTGCGAGCCTCGCGGCGTCTCACCGAGCCCATCACCGAGCTGGTCGCGGAGGCCGAGCGTCTTGGCTCGGGCGACCTTCGAACATCGGGCCGTCGCTACGGGATCGCCGAGTTCGACCAGCTGGCCGACTCGTTGGACGCTGCGGTCCGTCGCGTCGCCGAGCTGTTGGCAGAAGAGCGCTCGCTGACCCTCGACGCATCGCATCAGCTGAAGACTCCGCTCACCGCGCTTTCATTGCGGCTGGAAGAGCTGGCGCAGTGGCCGGACGACCCGGGAGTGCGCGACGAGGCGAGCGCCGCGCTGGAGCAAGTCGAGCGACTGTCGGGCGTGGTCGATGAGCTGCTGCTCGATCGGCGGTCACCGAGTCGGTCCGGCGTGCCCGTCGCACTCCGCACCGTGGTCGACCAGCAGGTCAGCGAGTGGCGTCCCGCATTCGATGCCGTCGGGCGCCGTCTGGTGGCAACCGTTGATCCCGACGTGACCACGTCGGTCGACTTCGGTCCAGTTGGGCAGGTCGTCTCGGCGTTGATCGAGAACAGCCTGCTGCACGGGGCGGGGCGGACTTCGGTCGAGGTGAAGGCTCCGCAGGGCACCACCTGGATCGAGGTCTTCGACGAGGGCGGTGGCGTGCCCGACGAACTCGCTTCCCGCGTGTTCGACCGTGACGTGAGTGGTTCGGGGGGTACGGGTCTTGGGCTGGCTGCGGCGCAGGACGCGGCGGTGTCAATCGGCGGACGGCTCGCCCTCGTGCGGCGGCGGCCCGCTCACTTCCGCTTCTTCCTGAACAGCGGGGAAGACCCATCGTCGGTAGGCCCAGAAGCGGAACAGGGTGCCGAGTCCGACTCCGACGATGTTGGCGGAGATGTTGTCGGCCAACGCTGAGTCGAGGTCTAGCAGGTAGCGAGAGATCGCCAGTGGGATCAGCGTGATCACCAGCCCGATCGCGTTGAGCACGAAGTACAGCGAGTACTCGCGCCACCATCCTCGACGCTGCCGGTGCTTCCACGTCCATTCGCGGTTGGCCTGGTAGGCGAAGATCGTGGCGACCACCGTCGAGATGGTCTTGGCCGTGAGTGGGCGGTCCCCAAGAACACCGGGGTTGCCCAGGTGGACCAGCACATTGAACAGCCCCACGTCGATGACGAACGCGACGATGCCGACCGCGCCGAAGCGCGACAGCTCGCCGATGCCCCGGCGGAGCCTGCCGAGCAGCTGCCCGATCGTCCCGGCGGCTGCGGGCGGCGTTCCGCTCGACGTCATCCGGTGAGGGTACGGGGTGTCACGGGCGGGCGAAGCACGGCGAACTGGTCGGTCACTTCAATGCGTCGAGCCCGGAAGCGGTACTGAGCGGCCGGCCGGCCGCCAGCCCGTCCCGGCGGTGCGGTCGTCCCGGTCTCCTCGATTTGCTCTCGTCGGACGAGTATTCGCCGCAAGTTGGTAGCGGAGACGTCATGCCCGAGTGCCGCTCGATACACCGCTTGGAGCTCCGACGCGGTGAACGTCGCCGGTGCGAGCGCGAATCCGAGGTTGGTGTAGCTCAGTTTCGCGCGCAGGCGGCGAGCCCCACTGCGGGCGATCGAGGCGTGGTCGAACGCCATCAGCGGCAGCGACGCAACGGGATGCCATGCGGTGTCGTCTGGCACCCGAGGCTCCTGGTCGGAGGGGATCAGCCCCAAGTACGCCGTGGCGAGAACCCGCCCGCGCGGCGAACGGTCCAGGTCACTGCGGGTCTCGAGCTGCTCGAGGTGGGCGAGCTCCCTGACGTCGACCTTCTCGGCCAGCTGGCGGGCGATCGAGTGCCCGAGGGTCTCGTCCGGGGCGAGAGGTCCACCCGGCAGCGCCCACAACCCCGCCGCTGGCCCGCGGGCGTGGCGCCAGAGCAGGACGTTCAAGGCGTCGTCTCGCACTTGCAGCACCACGGCGAGCACCTCGTGGCCCATGGCCACTCGGGGGCCCGGATCGAGGTCAGCCACTGCGCCCTCCTGCCGCGTGGTAGCGTGAATTCATCAGTTATTGATTCAGAGGCAATAACTGGGCACAACGGTACCAGCGTCGTCGTCAAGCAAGCGTCGACCCGGGAGGAACGGGACGGAAGTGGTGGCGGTGAGCACTGACACCCAGCTCAACGAGTGGGTCGAGCTGCACGGCTCTGAGGCCGTCGATGGGCTAGACGGATTCGACAGCTTCGACGAGTACGCAGCCGAGGTGCGCCGGCTGGCGGCCGAGCGCGACGCGCTGATCCTGGCGCACAACTACCAGGTGCCTGCAATCCAAGAGGTCGCTCACCACGTCGGGGACTCCCTGCAGCTGGCGCGACTCGCGGCGGCGAGCACGTCGTCGACCATCGTGCTGTGCGGCGTCCACTTCATGGCCGAGTCGGCCAAGCTGCTGGCTCCGGACCGGACCGTGTTGATCCCGGACCTGGGGGCGGGTTGCTCACTGGCCGACACGATCACTGCGGACCAGCTGCGCGAGTGGAAGGCAGAGCATCCCGGCGCCGTTGTCGTCGCTTACGTCAACACCTCGGCGGCCGTCAAAGCCGAGACCGACATCTGCTGCACGTCGTCGAACGCCGTTGACGTCGTCAATTCGATCCCCGCAGATCGCGAAGTGCTGTTTCTCCCCGACCAGTTCCTCGGTGCGCACGTCCAGCGAGTGACGGGCCGGGCAAACATGCACATCTGGATGGGTGAGTGCCACGTGCACGCTGCGATCAGTGGCGACCAGCTGGTCCGACGAGTGTCCGAGCAACCCGACGCCGAGCTGCTCATCCACCCCGAGTGCGGCTGCGCGACGTCCGCTCTGTACCTCGCCGGTGAGGGCGTGGTACCGGAAGCGCACACGCATGTGCTGTCGACCGGCGGAATGCTGACCAAGGCAAAGCAGATGGGAGACAGCACTGTGCTCGTCGCGACGGAGACCGGAATGCTGCATCAGTTGCGCACGGCCAATCCAGGTGCGGATTTCCAACCGGTGAATCCGAAGGCCGACTGCACGTACATGAAGATGATCACGCCGGACAAGCTGTTGCGGTCCCTCCGCGAGAACGTCTTCGAGGTCACTGTCGACCCCGACGTAGCTGCGCGAGCGCGCCGCGCTGTCGAGCGCATGGTCGAGCTCGGCGGCGCACCGGTTCCCGCGTGACCTCGGGAGAGCTGGCGCCTCTACCACGACTCCCTGCCACGCCATCGACTGAGGAGTCCGCAGACGTCGTGGTCGTCGGCTCCGGTGCGGCCGGAGCAACCGCTGCCCTCGGCCTGGCGCGCTCAGGGCGTCGAGTTCTCGTCGTCACCAAGACCTCACTCGGAGCTGGGTCGACGACCTGGGCGCAAGGCGGCTTGGCCGCAGTGCTCGACGTCGCAAACGACTCGTGGGAAGAGCACATCGAGGACACCCTGGTCGCTGGAGCCGGACTCTCTGAACGCCCGGTGGTCGAGCAGCTGGTACGACAGGCACCCTCAGCAGTACGCGCGTTGATCGACCTGGGAGCTCAGTTCGATCGCGACCTGTCCGGTCAGCTCTCGTTGGCTCGCGAAGGCGGACATCACCGGCGACGGATCGTCCACGCCGGCGGTGACGCTACGGGCGCAGAGGTGCAGCGCACGTTGGATGCGGCCCTGCGTGCGGCTGGCGTCGCGGTGGTCGAAGGCTCTATCGCGCTCGACTGTGTGCGAGATTCACGCGGACGCGTTGCTGGCCTGCTGATGGCCCAGATCGACTCGCTGGGATCGGTCAGCGGCGTCACTTTGGTGCGGACATCGGCGGTCGTGCTGGCCACCGGAGGCTTCGGCCAGGCGTATGCCGTCACCACCAACCCTCCGGAGTCGACCGGCGACGGACTTGCCCTCGCATGGCGGTCCGGGGCCGAGATCGCCGATGTCGAGTTCGTGCAGTTCCATCCCACTGCCTTCTGGCAACCGGGCTCGCGTGGCCAGCAGCTGCTCGTTTCCGAAGCTGTACGCGGTGAGGGTGCGACGCTCATCGACGCCACCGGTCGCTCGTTGATGAAGGGTCAGCATCCGCTCGGGGATCTCGCGCCGCGCGATGTGGTAGCGACAGCGATCGCACAGTGCATGCGCGAGGCACCGGGAGGCATCGACGACCACGTCTTCCTGGACGCCACTTCGCTCGGCGCAACCCTGGTCGAACGCTTTCCGACGATCGTGGTGCGTTGTCGTGCCGCTGGCATCGACCCGGTCACTGAGCCCATTCCCGTGGCTCCGGCCGCCCACTTCGCGTGCGGCGGAGTGCGCGCGACTCTCGACGGCCTGACGTCCGTGAGCGGTCTGTTCGCCATCGGTGAAGTAGCTGACACCGGCGTCCACGGTGCCAACCGACTGGCGTCGAACGGTGTGACCGAGGGACTGGTCGCAGGTCAATTGGTGGCCGACCGTCTTGCCCGTGAGCTCCCTTCCTGCGGCGCGCCGGTGCTGGGTCAGGACGATCTCGAGGTTGTCGCTGCTGAGGAGCGGCCGCAGCTCACCCGCATCATGAGCAAGGCGGTCGGCCCTCTGCGAACTGCCGGTCCACTCCGCGACGCTCTGGAAGCGTTCTCAACGTTCTCACGCCCCGAGTCGGAGGACGTCCCCACCGGTCGCGGCGATGGAAAGCTCCGCTCGCTGGGAGACATCGAGGCGACCAACCTGCGGACCGTTGCCGAGCTGGTGACAACAGCGGCCTACCAACGCACCGAGAGTCGCGGCAATCACCGTAGGGACGACTTTCCTGAGGCCGACCCGCGTTGGCTCGGTCGGCTCGTGCAGCGGTGGGACGGCGAGTCGACGTCCATCGAGTTCCAGGCGCTCGAACCGTGACCTCCCAGCCCCAGCCACAGCCCCAGCCCCAGTCCCAGCTGAGCCCGACCACGTCCGACGCTCTTGACCGTGCAGAGCTGGACGTCGCGCTTGTCGTCGATCGGGTGCGCACAGCCCTGGACGAAGACCTCGCCTACGGCCCCGACGTGACAACGCTCGCGACCGTGCCGCCGGAGCAGCACGTCGAGGCCGTGGTGTCGTCGCGCGCACCGGGAGTGGTTGCCGGACTTCCGGTGGCGATGGTCACGCTCGACCTAGTAGTGGGAGCGGATGCTTGGTCGTTGCTCCGAGCGGTCGCCGATGGCACTGCGGTGAACCGCGGTGATGTCGTCATGCAGTTGCGCGCACCAACCCGCGAGCTGCTGACTGCGGAACGCACGTTGCTCAACTTCCTCTGCCACCTCTCAGGAGTCGCCACGCAGACCGCAGCATGGGCCGCGGCCGCTGCACCGGCGAAGGTGCGTGACACTCGAAAAACGATGCCCGGGCTGCGAGTGCTGCAGAAATACGCGGTGCGCTGCGGAGGAGGCGTGAACCACCGCCTGGGTCTTGGAGACGCCGCACTCGTGAAGGACAACCACGTCCTGTCTGCTGGTGGCGTCGGCCCTGCTGTCGAAGCCATTCGGAGGACGCACTCCGAGATCTCGCTGGAGGTCGAGTGCGACAGCATTGCGCAAGTGCGCGAAGCGATCGCTGCCGGTGTCGATCTGATCCTTCTCGACAATATGAGCGCTGCGGAGATGCGCGAGTGCGTCCAGCTCGCCGAGAAAGCCGCAGACCGTCGACCCGTGCGGTTCGAGGCATCGGGTCGGCTGACGCTCTCGAAGGCCCGTGAGGTAGCCGCGACTGGCGTCGACTTTCTTGCGGTCGGGGCACTGACCCACTCAGCGCCAGTGCTCGACCTCGGTCTCGACGTCGAGCGGGCGGTCGCCGGCTCGGTAGGGTCAGTCGGTGACCGCGACTAGCCCGCATTCTGGCGACTTCCCCGTTGTCGGAGTGGTCGGTGGCGGGCAGCTGGCGCGCATGATGCAACCTGCTGCGGTCGCCCTCGGCATCCGGCTTCGTCTTCTTGCCGACTCAGTTCAGGACAGTGCCGCTCAAGTGATCCCCGAAACGGTCGTCGGGGACTACCGCAATTTGGACGATCTGCGTCGCTTCGCCCGAGGCTGCGACGTAGTGACGTTCGACCACGAGCACGTTCCGACCGAGCACCTGAGAGCGCTCGCGTCTGATGGGCTGGCGGTTCGGCCCGGCCCGGACGCCCTCGTGTACGCCCAGGACAAGGGACTGATGCGCAGGCGGCTTGCCGATATGGGTGTCCCGCTGCCGCGTTGGGCACCCGCGACCTCAGTCGCCGACGTCGAAGCTTTCGCGGCAAAGGCGGGTGGCTATCCCGTGGTGCTGAAGGCGACCAGGGGTGGCTACGACGGCAAAGGGGTCTGGCTGATCGGTGACTCGCAAGAGGCGGCCGAGGTCTTGTCGCACACTCAGGTGCCGGGGTTCCTCGTCGAGGAGCTTGTGCGCTACACCCGAGAGCTGTCCGCCATGGTCGCTCGGAGCCCGAGCGGACAGGCAGTGGCCTACCCGGTGGTCGAGACGGTGCAGCGAGACGGAATCTGCCACGAGGTCTACTCGCCCGCGCCGGGGTTGTCCGACGAGCACGCCGTTGCGGCACAAGAGGTGGCGTTGCGAGTCGCAGGTGAGCTCGGCGTCGTGGGTGCCATGGCGGTTGAGCTGTTCGACACCGAGGGCGGTGTGCTCGTCAACGAGCTGGCCATGCGACCGCACAACTCCGGTCACTGGAGCATCGAGGGAGCCACCACCTCGCAGTTTGAGAATCATCTGCGCGCGGTGCTCGATCTGCCTCTCGGAGATCCATCCGCCGTCGCCACTACCGCTGTGATGGTCAACGTGTTGGGCGGTGAGCAGGAAGACCTCTACCCCGCCTATCTGCACTGCATGGCCCGCGACCCTGCGTTGAAGATTCATGTCTACGGCAAGGCGGTGAAGCCAGGGCGAAAGGTCGGTCACGTGACGGTACTCGGGACCGACCTGGATGACCTGTTGGAGCGAGCTCGGCACGCGGTCGCGTACATGAGAGGTGACATCGATGAGTAGTGCACAGTCCAGCCCAATAGCCATTGTCATGGGAAGCGACTCGGACTGGCCGGTCATGGAGGCGGCCGCCGATGCACTCGATCAGTTCAACGTCGCCTACGACGTGGACGTCGTGTCGGCGCACCGCACTCCGCACCAGATGCTCGAGTTCGGTCGGTCGGCGTCCGACCGCGGCGTCAAGGTCATCATCGCTGGAGCTGGGGGTGCAGCGCACCTGCCAGGGATGCTGGCCTCGACCACGCCGCTTCCCGTGATCGGCGTACCCGTGCCGTTGAACCAGCTGGACGGACTCGACTCACTGCTGTCGATCGTGCAGATGCCAGCGGGCGTCCCGGTCGCGACCGTCGCGATCGGGGGAGCACGCAACGCCGGGCTTCTTGCGGTGCGGATTCTTGCGGCGTCCGACGACAAGCTCCGTCTCGCCATGCGCAAGCACCAGGAGGAGCTGGCCGAGGAGTCGGCAGCAAAAGGTCAGTCGTTGCGGCGCAAGCGGGGCGCCTCATTGGGGTTCACCGGCGACTAGCCGCAAACCGAACCGCTAGCCGCAGATGTCGTCAGCTGCGGTGCGCGAGTCGAGCTTGTTGTCTGTCTTTGCGACTCTCACCTTCAGCGGCTTCTCGTATTCGGTTCCGACCACGATCTGGAACGTTCCACCTTGCCCGGGCACTCGTTCGAAGGTCGCATCCGGCAAGGCTGCCTTGAGCGTCTTGACCGACGTGCTCCACTCAGGGTCGTACCGAACGATGGTTGTGGTCACATCAGTGGTGTCGGCGTTAGCAGGCGGAGCGGCGATGGTGTAGCCCGCCTTGTCCATGTCGGCGCTGACCTGACTGGCCAGCCCGTCGATGTCGCTGCCGTTCAGCACCTGGACACCGATGTCCGAAGGAGCCTTTGGCACCGTCGGCCCCTTCTTCTCCTTCACCAGTGGCACGTCGTTCTCGATGGACTGGAAGACCTCTTCGGCCTTCTCCCGGTCCCACTCGACGGCACTGCCGACCGGAGTTGAGAGGTTCACGTTCGAGAGCGGGACGGTCAGGAACCGAATGTCGCTAGGGGTGAGACCCTGAACCTCGCCTGCCAGGTCGAGCAACATGTCGCGCGACATGCTCTCGTCAACATCCACCGAGTCGAGAGCCGCACTGAGAAAGGCGTTGAGCTTGGCCGGGTTGAGCAACACCCCGGCACTCGTCGCCTCCTTGAACATCGAGCCCAAGAACCTCTGCTGCCGCTCCATACGACCAAGGTCGGCGGTGGGGTCGATGTAGCGCGCACGTACGTACGCCAATCCCATCAGTCCGTCGACATGCGTCTTGCCCGCGTCGAGCTTGAGGCCGCTTCGCCAGTCATCGACTGCCGTAGGCACGCAGACGTCCACGCCGCCAAGAGCGTCGACCATGTTGACCACGCCGGCGAAACCCACCTCGACGTAGTGGTCGATCGTGAGACCGGTTTCCTGCTTCACCGTCTCGATGAGCAGCGGCGCGCCGCCCAAGGCGTACGCAGCGTTGAGCTTGTTCTTGCTCGCAGGATGCTTGTCGCCGTCGTCGTCGGTGTACGAGGGAATGGTGACGTACGAGTCGCGCGGCAGACTGACGACCGTCGCGCTCTCTCGGTCGCCGGAGAGGTGCAACACCATCATCGTGTCGGAGCGCTGTCCGCTGCCGCTGTTGGCGGCGGTGCCGGTGCCGAGTTCTCGCGCCTCCTGGTGGGTGAGGCCCTCGCGGCTGTCCGACCCCACGATGAGGATCGTGAGAGGTCCACTGCTGTCGCCGCTGAGCAGACCCGAGATGCCCAGGATGCGACTGATCTTCGCGTCGTAGTACGTCGCCATGACCCAGCTGCCGGTGCCGACGACGAAGACCAGCGCGGCAAGGACCGTTGTGAGCCATTTCACCCACGGACGGCGATCTGCGGGACCGCGAGGATCAGCGGAGGTCGCTCGTGGTGAGAGCTCCGGGGGAAGAACGGCGCTCATCGTGGGATGTGACTCCTGGTGGGCTACGGGCTCTTGGGAGTTGGGTGGCTTCTGGTGATTCGGGAACTGCCGAAATTCAGGATGTCTGACGAACGGTGGACACGACCGGTTCCCCAAGACACGACGATCCGAGGGTGCCGAACGCGCCGCGGACCTCCCGAGGGTAGGCGAGCCATGGCGTCGGCGACCAATCGGCGCGCCGGGTACCCTCGTCACCTAGTCATGAGTGCGCCTTCACCTGCGTCGGCTGAGTCGCCGCTGTCCGCTGAGCCCCACGTCGAGGGACCCCAGGAGGGGTCTGCCCGCACGCTTGCCACCCAACCCGCCCACCGCCCGTCGATCCTGGCTCGCGGGCAGATGATCTGGGCCAGTCGCCGGATCCTGCGCATTCTGGTGATCCGCGACCTCAAGGTCCGGTACAGCGACACCATCTTGGGCTTTGCGTGGACGCTGCTCGATCCGCTGCTGCTGACCTTGGTCTATTGGTTTGTGTTCGGCGTGATCGTCGCGCGTGGCGCTCCGGACGAACAGCCGTATCTGTTGTGGCTGCTCACCGGCATCCTGCCGTTCCAGTGGACCGCGCATGTCCTGGGCGACTCTGGGCGGCTGCTCGGCAATGACGCCAAGCTCGTCACTGCGTCCAGCTTGCCGCGCGAGATCTGGGTGCTGCGGTCGGTGTCGTCTCGCTTCATCGAGTTCTTGTTCACGCTGCCCATCACCGCTGTTGCCATGGTGCTGTTCGGCGTCTTCACCGACTACTACGTCGGGCCGTCTGCGTGGCTGTTCGCCATCCCGCTGGCGTTTGCCGTGCAGTTCATCTTCAACGTCGGGCTGGCCCTGACCCTCGCGCCGATGTGCATGCTGTACCCCGACGTGCACCGCATCGTGCGGGTGTTCACCACCCTTTACCGGTACTTGTCACCGGTGATCTACGGGTTGGTGTTTCTCGAAACGACGCTACGCGAGACAACATGGCCGAGCTGGCTGCTGATCGGGGACCAGACGTGGCCAGAGTGGATGATGTGGCTCTACGTGCTGAACCCCCTGGTCGGAATTCTGAACACGTACCACGCGGTGATCTTTCCGAACAACACCGATGATGTGTGGCTGCTCCTTGCGCTTTCATCGGCGTTGTCTGGTGCACTCTTCGTCATCGGGCTCTGGGTCTTCCGGCGGCTCGAGCCGCGCGTGCTGAAGGAGCTGTGATGACCGCTGACGTCACAGAGCCAGCACCCATCGCTATCGAGGCGCAGAGCCTCGGCATCCGGTTTCGTCGCAACCGCATCCGTCACCGTCGACTATCTGACGTCATCCGCAAGCAAAAGGGGCGAGCACGCAGCGAGTTCTGGGCGCTCCGCCATGTGACCTTTCAGATTCAGCAGGGCGAGTCGGTGGGCATCGTCGGGGCCAACGGCCAAGGGAAGAGCACGTTGTTGAAGCTCGTTGCCGGCACCCTCATCCCTGACGAGGGTTGGGTGCGGCTGCACGGTGGTGTGGCGCCACTTGTGAACATCTCCGGGGGTTTCAAGAACGACCTCACGGTGCGGGACAACCTGCACATCGTCGGTGGGTTGCACGGAATGCTCCGTGACGAGGTCGAGGAGAAGTTCGATGACATCATCGACTTCGCCGAGGTGGGCGACTTCGTCGACACCCCGTTCCGCCACCTCTCGAGTGGTATGAAGACGAGAGTGGCGTTCGCCTTGATCACGTCGCTCGACGAGCCAACGGTCATCATCGACGAGACTCTCTCGGTGGGTGACCGTTCCTTCAAGCGCAAGGCCTATGAGCGCATCGACACCATGCTTGCTGGCGGTAAGACGTTGTTCCTCGTGTCGCACAGCGAGAAGCAGCTGCAGCGCTTGTGCACCCGAGGTATCTACCTCAGGCGGGGACGCGTCGTTGCTGACGGCGAGATCGGGGAGGTCCTCGCGCAGTACGCGTCCGACCGGGCGCTCGAGGGTCACCCAGGATGGAAGGGCGAGCGCAAGCGCGCCAGGCGCGAGCGCCGACAGCGGCGTCGCGAGGCCAAGCGTCTTGCGGAGGCGGGAGCCATCGTCACAGCTGATGCCGACCTCGACGACGAGGACAGCGACGAGCTGACAGCTCCGGGCACCGGCGGCCCTCTGTGACGGTGGTTCTGGTCGCGCCCGCGCAAAGTGCGGACGGCGATCAGGGCCGCGATACAAGAACGCAGCTGCAGCGCTGGGTGGACGTCCTGGAAAGGCGAGGACACGACGTCTACTTGGTGGGGCCGTCCGACCTTCCCATTCGAGTGCAGCACCATGTTGCAGCACGGCTTGATGTCGCAGACACCGTGCAGGCCCTCGCCGACGCGATGCAGGGCGTGCCGCCACCCATCGTGCTGCTTGATGGTGGCGTGCGTGGTTCTGCGGTCACTGTCGAGGAGGTCGAGTCCGCCAACGGGACGGTTGTCCTCGCCGAGCCGCATGAACGCGACGATGGTGCGGCCCGAATGCCGCCCGACGCCCCACTGCGCGTAGCGGGCGACGTAGTGGTCGCGGCCGGATCCTCGTTGCATCAGCTGCGGGAGTGGACGCACGACGGGGTCGGACTTCTTCGAGTCGACGCCGCCGACACTGCCGCTGTGGCCAGTGCCCTTCGCGTGATGGGAGATGTCGCTGGTGCACAGAAGTGGAAGAGTCAGGTGTTGCCCCTGACGACGGTCGCGGCCGTACGCGCGGGGGTTCGGGTCCATGCCATGGGGGCAGGCACCTTGCCGTGGCGGGTCAGTGAGCTCGATGGATCTGACGACCCGGACGATGCCGAAGAGCGCCGCCTTCGTATTGCTGCGGCCGTGGGACCTGCGCAGGGCGTGGTCGACCGCTTGGTTGGCATCCCGCTCGCCGAGCGGCTCGCCCAGCTCTTCTGGCGACTCGGAGTGAGTGGGCGCACGCTGGCGGTACTCGGCGTCGTGAGTGCGTTGTTTGCCGGCGTGCTGGTCAGCACCGGAACGGCGATCGCCATGGTTACTGGCGCCGCGATGTTGCTGGCGTCGGTGATCTTCGACCGGATCGATGGTGTGCTCACTCGCGCTCGCCGAACCGCGTCGCCCTTCGGCGCGTGGCTGGGCGCCACCACAGACTGGTTCCGAGAGGCCGCCGTGGTCATCGGGCTGGCGGTGGGTGCGGCTGCAGTTGCTGCTCCGAAGTGGGCGCTGGCGTGCGGGGT
>DASUFV010000196.1:0-3964 GCA_036274415.1 Actinomycetes bacterium | reverse complement strand
CTGCAAGCGCGAAAGAGGCGGTTTTCAGGCATACTGGACCCCGTTCGCTCAGCGGTTCGACGTCCCGGGCATCAAGGACAAGGCGGCGGAGATGCGGGGGTTGGGGAAAGCGCTTTGGTTCTTGGACGACCGGGTCGCTTGTTACGGAGCTCCAGCGAAGCTGACAACACTACAGGCGCTCTTGCGCAAATGGCAAACAGACGTCGTGTTCGACGACTCGCCGCGCAAGGTCGGCAAGCACACGCCGGGAACCCACATCCCGATCAAGGCTCCGGACCTGGAGGAGATGTGCCAGTACCCCTTCATCCTCATCGCCTCTTGGAACTTCGCCGAAAGCATCATGGCGCGCTACCCAGGCTACACGGGCACGTGGGTCATTCCGGAGCCGACGGTGAGGGTTGTGCCGGGAGGAGGTCAGTCGACGTGACGCCAGGTTCTGCGAAATATGATGTCGCGAATGGCGACCTCGGAAACGGAGAAGCGCCTGGCAAGAGAAACCACCGTCTCCCCCGACGAGCGACCGCGACGAATCTCCGCCACGTCCTCAGCCGTGAGCTTGGCGTTCGAACTGAGTTCACCGAGGGCTTTGCGGTCGCGGCCCTTCGAGACCATGTCGTCCATGTTGTCTTGGTGAGTGCCGAGGAATATGTGGTCCGGGTTCACGCAAAGCCGGTTGTCGCAGTGGTGAAGCGCGTACAGCCCACCGATGTCCATCCCGCGCTCCAGCAGAAGAACCATGTGGTGCGCCTTGATCGGACTCTTCCTGATCAGCTTCACCGTGAGCTGGCCGTATCCGTGGCCATTCTGGGCCGCTGTCCACACCCAACACCTGCCGAGATGAGGCATGTGGGCAGGCACGGGCCCGTCCTTGTTGACCTTCGCCCAGAACCGAGCAACAACTTTCTCATCCATGGGAACCAACCTTCCTGTGGTGAGGCCCTCGGGCGAGTCGCATCGCTTCGAGGGCCGTTCAATTCAGGAGCACCATAGCATGGGCAACAGGTATCTGCTCACCGGCGCAGCTGGATTTGTTGGGCACCATTACGCGCGCCACCTCATCCAACAGGGTCACCAAGTGGTCGGACTGGATCGGCTCGACGCCGCCGGCTACATGGGTCGCCTCGCGGGCCTCGACTTGAAGTTCATCCGCCACGATCTCGCGGCTGGCATCAGCCCGCGCGTAGACCGCGAGATCGGTGACGTCGACTACGTCGTTCACCTGGCGGCCGCGTCGCACGTGGACAGGTCCGTCACGAACCCGGAGGTGTTCCTGCGGGACAACATCGTTGCCACGTTCGAACTTCTGCAGTGGGCCAGATCGCGGCCGATCAAGAAGCTACTCAATATGAGTACGGATGAGGTGTTCGGCGCTGCTCCGCGCGACGTCGCGTTCCGGGAGCACGACGCCTTTGCGCCAACCAACCCCTACTCTGCGATGAAAAGCGGAGCTGAGCTTCTGTCCCCCGCCTGGGCCGCCACCTTCGGCCTCCCCATCGTCGTCGTGCGCTCAACCAACATCTACGGTTCGGGCCAGGATGATGAGAAGTTCATCCCATTGTGCGTGAAGCGCATCACGAACGACCAACTCATCCAGATTCACGCCGACGAGACCTGCACGAAGTCGAGCACGCGCTACTACCTGCACGTTTCCGACGTCTGCCGAGCCTTCGACACCATTCTGGACAAGGGCGGCGTCATCGGCGGGGTCGACTCGGGGCGCTACAACCTGACGGGTGAGCTCGAGTGCTCGAACCTCGAAGTGGCCAAGCAGATTGCAGAGCTGCTGGGCAAGCCGCTCCGCTACGAACTGGTCTCGTTCGTCGCCAACAGGCCGCGCCACGACATGGCCTATCGCGTGAGCTGGACGAAGCTCGCCGCGCTCGGATGGGAACCGCGCGTCGGGCTGATCGATGGGCTGAGAGAGGCGGTGGGGTTGTGAAAGCCACGGTCGAGTGGAAAGACCCGGATATGCTGTACTCACTCGAGTGTTCGGAAGAGGAGCGCAAGGCGTTCGCTAAGTTCGGTCTGTGGGGCGAGGTCTGGGAAGCCGAAATCGAGTTCGACGCGCAGGGCAACATCACTGGCGGAAGGTTCATCAAACCGAAATGACCCGTCGCCAATTCCTCGCCTGTCTCCTGATGGCCATGGTCGCCATGGCGTCTTGCGGACCGTCAGGCGAGCAGGCTCTCGAGCATGAGACGCGCGCCACTGCCTTCATGCGAAAACATGCGCCGGGTGGCGTTGTCAGCTGCATGCCAAACAAGGGCCACCCGAGTTCTGAGTGCACGGTGACGTCGCCACGGTTGTCCTGCCCACTTGTACTGTTTTGCGACTATCGCGGTTGCGTTCCACGGAGGGGACGATGACCCGCATCGGCATCGCGGGCGCGACAGGGAAACAGGGTCAGCGCTGGTTCCAGACTGTCCACGAGGCAGAAGAAGGATTCGGCATGTTCCTCGGCCGATGCATGCCAGAGGACGGACTCAACACACGAAGCCCGGAGGAGTTCGTGGCTGGCTCCGACCGCATCATCATCGCCACCCCCGTAGCCTCCCACTTCGACATCGCGAGCGCCGCCCTCCGCGCTGGCAAGCCCGTCCTGTGCGAGAAACCGCTCGCTCCCACGTACCAGCAAGCCGCATCGCTCTACGACACGGCCTCGCGCTACTGGACCCGGCTTTGGACCTGCTACCCGCATCTGTGGCACCCGGTCATCGAGCAGATGCGAAAGCGTACCAAGCTCGACCTCGAGATCACCTTCTGCGGCCCCACCGAAGCCGAGCCGCTCCTGGACTGGGCCCCGCACGCGCTGTCGGTGGCGCTCTACCTGCTCGGAACCGATGCGCTGCTGAAGACCAAGATCCTTACGAGCGACCACAAGCGCGCGTCGTGTGAGATCGAGTCGAACCTGGGGCGGGCGTTCTGCACGTTCGGGCTGTCCCCAGTGAAGCGCGTCCACGTCCAGCTGAAGAACCAGCCGCGGCTGTACTACAACGGCGAGAATTGCCACCCGACCACGATGCAACGGATGCTCGCAGGGTGGCTCAAGCCGGAAGATGACCCTCGGGGCGCGCCTGACCTGACGTTGGGCGTGCACGAGATTTTGGAGGAGGTGATGCGGTGAGTCAAAGACGCGCAAAGAAACGGGTGAACAAGAGGCGGATGTCGAAGGAGCAGTTCGAGGCAGCCTGCGTCGCTGGGGAGTTCGGTGGACAGGCGATTCACGTCACCGTGCTACACGACGACGGATGTTCTCCCGCGATGTGTAGATGCTCGCCTGAGTATATAGTAGAGGAACTGACGGTCAGCTCAGCACTTGCCGGACATGAGGCGCAGCAGAGGTGGATCAAGGAGACGAGCAATTGACCCGCTACCTCCACCTCATCCCCTTCGTGGTCGCATGCGGTGGCAACGTCGAGCGCGAACCTGTAAGCGACCGTTACAAGTTGCTCGAGTGCGGCACCGCTCCCGACATGACGACGTGCTGGGAGGCTGACCCGTCCGGGTTCGGCACCGAGGACAACACCGCACTCGTGTGCGTCGGCTGGCCCGACAATCCGTTCGGCGAGACCGACGACGAGGAGGAGTTTTTCCAGGTTGTTTACCAGAACGGCGTGCGCGGGATCGTGAGTCGGGTGAACGGGGAGACGGTTTGCAAGGATAGGTGGAAGCTGTGAAGCTGAACCTCGGATGCGGCGCGAACCTCTTCGAAGGCTGGTTGAACTGCGACATCGACGACGTCGAAGAAACCTACCTGCGCCACCTGCGCTCGGCTCACAGCGTCGAAGGCTGGCCCGAGTGGCAACGCAAGCAGTGGGCGTTTTTGCGTGGTGGCGGGCGATACGACTTGAAGCGGTGCGACTTCGTGACGGAGAGTCAGCCGCTATCCGCGATTTGCATCGGTGGCCGCGTGTTCCGTGACTCGTGCGACGCCATCTACCTCGGCCAAGTCGTCGAGCACCTG
>DASUFV010000195.1:0-10582 GCA_036274415.1 Actinomycetes bacterium | reverse complement strand
GGTGGCTGCCAAGTCCACCACGGCCAAGAAGGCGGCGAAGCGTTCGCCCGCCAAGCGGACGGCGAAGAAGTCGACCAAGAGGGCCGCTGCAAAGCGCACGACCAAGAAGTCAGCCGCGAAGCGCACTGCTAAGAAGAGCACTGCCAAGCGGACCGCCAAGAAGACCGCGAAGCGGACGGCCAAGAAGGCCACCAAGCGGTCACCAGCCAAGCGCACCGCCAAGAAGGCGACCCGCAAGCGCACTGCCAAGAAGGCGGCGAAGAAGTCCGCAGCCAAGCGGACTACGAGGAAGCGCACTGCCAAGAAGGCAGCCAAGAAGTCCGCAGCAAAGCGGACTACGAGGAAGCGCACCGCCAAGAAGGCAGCCAAGAAGACCGCGAAGCGGTCACCTGCCAAGCGGACCGCCAAGAAGACGACGCGCAAGCGCACTGCCAAGAAGGCCACCAAGCGGACGGCACGCAAGCGCTGACCGTTCACTGACGCTGAGGGCCCCGATACCGAAAGGTGTCGGGGCCCTCAGCGTGATAGGTCAGCGTGATGGGTCAGTCGGACCCACCGCCGTTCCACTTGTCGTCGTTGTCCCACTCCTCGGTGCGTTTGTGCGCCAGCTCGAGGGCCTTCTCGGCGTCCGCGTAGCTCTCGAAGGGCCCGAGTCGTACCGCGTTGCGACAGCCATCGTCGGATTCGACTCGCTCGTGCTCGAGGCACCACCAGTACCGTGGGGCGTCCGTCGCGGACATCGCAGTCTCCTCGTGCTCCTCGCGACTCCTCGTCGCCAATCGACTCTTAGACTGCACCATCATGACGGTTCTCACACCTGGCAAGCTCTCACCTCGACGCGCCGTCCCGGCACACATCGAGCGTCCTGAGTATGTCGACCGCCCGGCGCCAGCACCTTTCCATGGATCTGAGGTGAAGGACGCCGACACCATCGAACGCATGCGGGTCGCCGGAAAGCTGGCCGCTCAGGCGCTGGCGGAGGTGGCCACGCACATCGCCCCAGGGGTGACGACCGACGAGCTCGATCGAGTGGGGCACGAGTTCCTCTGCGACCACGGTGCCTACCCATCGACGCTGGGCTACAAAGGATTTCCCAAGTCGCTGTGCACATCGATCAACGAAGTGGTCTGTCACGGCATCCCTGACAGCACCGTCCTCCGTGACGGCGACATCGTGAACATCGACATCACCGCCTACATCAACGGCGTCCACGGCGACACCGACGCCACGTACCCAGTCGGCGAGGTCGACGACGAGTCGCGTCTCCTGATCGAGCGCACCGAGGCGGCCATGATGCGCGGCGTTCGAGCGGTAGCGCCTGGACGTCCGATCAGCGTGGTCGGACGAGTGATCGAGGCATACGCCAAACGCTTCGGCTACGGAGTGGTCCGGGACTTCACTGGCCACGGCATCGGCACCGCGTTCCACTCCGGGTTCGTCGTCCCGCACTACGACGAGCCGGCCTTCGACACCCTGATCGAGACCGGCATGACGTTCACGATCGAGCCAATGCTCACGCTGGGCACGATCGACTACGAGATCTGGGACGACGACTGGACCGTGGTGACCGCCGACCGTCGCCGCACCGCGCAGTTCGAGCACACCGTCCTGGTCACCGACACCGGCGCGGAGATCCTGACCCTCCCCTGACCCAACTGCGAGATTTCCCCTTCACGAGACGGACAAATCGCCCTAGCGGGGCCGAATCCGGCCCGTTAGGCGGAATGGGTGACGTTCAGGGGTAAGGGACCGCCCCAGAACGGCCGATACCCGCACCATGCGCACACGTAAGCCTGCTGCCTCGGCGCGAGGCGCGACCTGCCACCGCTGCACTGCCCTGCTTCAGGGTGCCGTTGACCGATGCACGATGTGCGGATGGCCGGCCGGAGTCGGCTACCCGCCCGCCGAAGGCGAGGTCGAGGCCGCCGCCGTGGACGTGACGCCGGAAGCCACGGTCGACGCTGATGCCGAGCACTCAGCAGCGCAGCTGGACGCGCTGGCCGGCATGGCTCAGCGGCAAGAGCAGCCGATCCGGGCAGAGACACCGACGCAGGCTGAAACGGGCACGCCGACTGCGCCCCCGACCGAGGCGCCAGAGCTTGCGGCAGCGTCCGAAGCAGCCGACGAACCGGTCGACGAGTCAGCCGACGTGGACCCGCTCACCGCTCCGCTCGACGCACTGCCCGAGCCGATCGCAGCCGACCCTTCGCTGGAAGCGACGCCACTGCACGACACCGTCGTGACCGAGACCACCGAGGCGACCGCCGATGGACCATCGTCGAGCCTCGACGCGGTAACCACCTCCACGACAGTTCCGACGACGCCGTGGACCCCAGCCACCGATGGGCCTCAGGCCGGACGCGCCGCTTCCCTTGCGCGTCCGACGCAGCTGCTCATCGTCGCCGCCGCGGTGCTGAACCTGGTGCTCGCCGGGCTCCAAGCAGCGTTCGGCACACCCGTTGACGCCTCCATGACGACTGTCGTGCTCGGCGTCGCACTGCTCACCCTCGCCGTGTGGACGGGCGCTGCCGTGTGCTTCCTGCACTGGGTGTCACGCGCGTATGCACACGTCGCGGCCTACTCCCGTTACCAACAGCGTCATGGCGCCACGATGGCGCTCGTGGGCTGGCTGATCCCGATCGTCGGATTCGTGATCGGCTACCGCGTGCTGCAGGACCTCTACACGGGCAGCAGTCCCGAAACGAGGCAGGACGCCAACGCCAAGCCCAGCGGTGGCCGAATGGTCGACGTCTGGCTGCTCGGCCTTGTTGTGGCGACCGTCTTCGCCTACGCGCTCCCCGCCGCACTCGGCGAATCGGGACTGTGGAGCGGGCTCGCGGCGTTGGGTGTCGTGACCGCAGGCCTCGCCCTGGCGGCAACCGTCAGCCGCGTCAGCGAATGGCAGAGCGAACCATGGACGGTGACCGAGACGTCTGCATCCGTGGCGACCGAAGCAGAGACCGTGAACGCCCCCGCCGATGAGGTCGAGGCGAGCGAACCCGTCGAGGCGGTCACAACGGTTTGACGAGGATGAGGCAGGGGTTGCTGGGCCACAGCCCGATGATCTCTTCCATGGGAATGAATCCCATCGCCTCATAGAAGCGAGTGGTATTCGCGTAACCCTCGTCCGGCATCGAGGGGCCTTGGGTCTTCACCTGAAGTACCTCGACGCCATCAGCACGCAGATCCGACTCAGCGGCGTCCACCAGCAAACGGCCAATGCCCTGTCTGTGGTAGCTCGGGTCGACCAGCATCAGATGCACCTCGGCCGAGCTCGGGTTGTGGCGCGTGATGAGCAACGCCCCAACGATCGCGTCGGTGTTGGACGCCACGGCCAGATAGGTCGGTTTGGTCTTCGCGTCCTCGATGTACTGCAGCACTGACTCCTCGATGCCGAACCAGTCCGGCAGCAGGCGCAAGAGCCGTTCAACGGCCTCAGGAGCGTTCTGGCCCCGCTGGATTCGGATGTTGAGGGCTTCGGTCACCGTCCAAGCATGCCGGTCGCGACAGTAAGAAGCCCCCGCCGCACTGGGAGGACAAAGTGCAATTCAGCACGGCGAGGGCTGTCCTCAACTCCATCGGCACGCGCAACGCGTCATCCGTTGCGCCGCCTGGGTGATGAATGAGTCACTCTGCGCAACGACATCAGAACCCCGATTCGCTTCCTCGTCGCCTTCTTGCCCAACTCCCTGCGCAGATCCCCACACCTCGCCTAGCGTGCGCCGGTGGGGGGCTCTCACGTGGGGGTGGCCATGGCGACGACGGCCGGACAACGTGCAACCGCGACCCTGAGGCTCGTCCTCGGGCTGACAATCGTGGCCGCCGTGGTCGGCGCACCGGCACAGCGAGCGGACGCCGCAGCCGTTGCGGTCCGCGATGGCTACTCGCTCAACCTCGTCCGTAGCGGTTTCGCCAAACCCCACGCCATCCGTTTCTCACCAGATGGCCGTCTCTTCCTTCTCGAGCAGGACGGCCGCGTCAAGATCGTGCGCCCCGCAGGCGTAACAACGGCACTCACGCTCAATCCCGCGAACATCATCGAACCGTTCGGATCGGCCGGCCTGCTGTCGATCGCATTTCCACCGAACTTCGACGCCGACGGCACGAGCTTCGTGTACCTGCAGTACACGCACGAGCCGGACGCGCAGCACGACTACCCGCACAACGTGGTCAGTCGGTTCGCCATCACCGGCGACACGATCGACCCGAACAGCGAAGAGATCCTCATTCATCTGGATTCGCTCATCGGAGGTGACGGCAACTTCAAGACCATGCACTACGGCGGCGACATGGAGTTCGGCAGCGACGGAATGCTGTACCTGTCGACCGGCGATCTGCTCATCGGACCCAACGCCCGCAACCTGAACAACCGGTACGGGAAGATCCTTCGGTACACGCCAGAAGGGGGCATCCCAACGGACAACCCGTACTACACAACGCTGACCGGGCAGCGTCGAGCGATCTACTCGATCGGCCTGCGCAACCCGTTCAAGCTCGCACTCGACACAAAGAACGGACGGATCCTGATCGGCGACGTCGGTGCGTCCAACTGGGAAGAAGTGAACGTCCTGCCGCCGGGAGTCGGTGGGCTCGACTTTGGCTGGTCGGCGACCGAGGGATACACCACAGACCCGCGCTTCGTGAGCCCGGTGCTCGCGTATCCGCACAACTCCAACCTCGCTGGCCCCGGCCAGCCGTTCGGCTGCGCAGTGATGGGTGGCGACGTCTACCGCCCGCAGCAGCGCACGTTCCCCAAGAGCTACGTCGGTGACTTCTTCATCGCCGACCACTGCCAAGGGTGGATGCGCAGCGTCGACCCCGTGAGCGGTGAGATCAGCCCAGTTCTCGTGCGTGGGCTGGAACAACCGGTCGACATGGCAGTGGCACCGAACGGATCGGTGCTGATCCTGCAACGCCAGCTCAACGGCACGTTCAACGGGTCGCTGCTGCGCCTGCAGCGCACCGAAACAACGCAGAACCCACCGACGATCTCGGGTCACCCACAGCCCCGCACCGTGGGCATCGGACAGTCCGCGACCTTCGAGGTGTTCGCCACCGGAGCAGGCCAGTTGCACTACCAGTGGCAAAGGAATGGCACACCCATCACGGACGCGACCGGCGCCACCTACACCACCCCGCCGGCGACGCTCGATGACGACGGAGACCTCTACTCGGTGATCGTGAGCAACTCGAACGGATCTGTGACGTCTGACGACGCAGCCCTCACGGTGCTGGACGACATCCCGCCGTCTCCCGAGATCCTGAGCCCGCAAGAGGGGAGTGACTTCCGAGGCGGGGAAGTCCTGCACATCGAAGGCGCGGCCACCGACGCCGAAGACGGCGCCTTGCCGCCCTCGGCGTTCAGCTGGGACGTCGAACTTCACCACAACACCCACAGTCACCCAGAGCTCGGGCCGGTTGACGGAGTGACGTCGTTCGACTTCGAGGTGCCGCGCGAGACTGAGACCGACCCAGACATCTTCTGGCGAATCCACCTCAGGGTGACCGACTCGGACGGGATCGTCACCGAGGTGACCCGCGACGTCCTACCGGTCACGACGACGCTCAAGCTGCGCACCATTCCGGGTGGACGCTCTCTGATCCTGGACGGCGCTCCAGTCGCCACTCCCCTCGACGTCACGGCGGTTGTAGGGGTCAATCGCACTCTGACCGCCTCGCCGATCACCGTGGCCAACAAACCGATGGTTCTCGACTCGTGGTCGACGGGCGAGCTCTCCAGCGACGTCGCATTCTCAGCCCCGGACAAGACCACGACCTTCAGGGCGTTCTATCGCGTCGACGGAGGGGACGTCGGCACCGGTACGGGGCTGGAGGCGACGTACTTCGAGTCCCCTGACTTCACGGACCCCGTGCTTTCACAAGTCGATCGCGTCCCGTACGAGGAATGGGGTAAGCGACGACCGGCGCCGGGCGTCCCGCGCGACAACTTCTCGGTGCGGTGGAGTGGTGATCTGCACCCGCAGTTCTCCGAGACGTACACGTTCGCGGTGCCGGTACCTGACGGTGATAGTGCGCGAGTGGTGATCGACGGGGCCACGATCCTGCAGTGTTCCGGCGGGGAGACCGTGTCCGGCTCGGTCGACCTCACCGCCGGTGTGAACGTTCCCATCCTCATCGAATACTCCGACGGTGGTGGTGGAGCTGGGTTGAAGCTGACCTGGCGAAGCAGCAGCACGCCTCGCTCGGCGATACCGGGCAGCCAGCTCATCCCACCGGCTTGAGGCGAGCTGCATCCCATGGGGCGAGAGTTCTCGATATTGCACTCTGCGACGAGATTCACGCGGGTATGTATGCGCCAAATGCGACGCACTGTTGGCACTTACTGGCATCCTCGGAGCCGCGATCAGCACAGCGACGAGGGGAATCCGCATGAGCACGCCGGCGGGGTGGTACGACGACCCGGAGCAGCCAGGACAAATGCGGTACTGGGATGGTGCCGCTTGGACCGACCAGCGGCAACCGGCATCAGTTGCGCCCCCACCCCCGCAAGCACCGATCGGGCAAACAGCTATCACAGCACCGCCCCAACAGAAGCACACACTTCGCAACGTCGTCCTCATCGTCATCGGCGTCTTCGTGCTCCTCGTCGGCGGCTGTACCGTCGCGGTCGTTGTGGCTGGCGGCAAGGCCATCAACGACGCGATCGAAAGCGCCGATGACCCAGCCTCGAAGGCTCCTGAGGGTGCCGAGATTCGTGACGGCAAGTTCGAGTTCGATGTCAAGTCGATGGAATGCGGCCTCAAACAAGTCAGCTCTGGATTCAGCAAGGAGAAAGCCAAGGGTCAGTTCTGCGTGGTCACGATGACCGTTTCCAACATCGGTGACGAGTCGCAAATGTTTAGCGACTCCGACCAGTACGCCTACAACGCCGAAGGCGCCAGGTACTCTGCCGACACTGGTGCCGGGCTAGCACTGAACAAGGGTGACAAAGGATTCCTCCCAGAGATCAACCCTGGCAACAGCATCAACAACGTCAAGGTTGTCTACGACATCCCAGCCGACCAGGAGATCGTCGAACTCGAACTGCACGACTCGTTCCTGAGCGACGGCATCAGGATCAATGCCCCCTAGGACGAAGGCGAAGGCCTCATAACGTCCAGGAGACCTGGGTCATGCCTCAGTCGTGGAGACCCGACCCCTAGGCGTAGTCGTGGCATGCCGCCGACGACAAGCCATCGACGCAGGCAGGACCGCTTCGAAGGTGCCTCTGATGTGCCCCCGTGGTCGACGACGAGGTGCGATCCACTCAATGCAAGGTGTGCGATGCCACCGCTCGAACCGTCCCAAGATCGGTACGGTTTCACCATGACAGAGCGAGAAGTCAAGGCCATCGCCTGCAAGACCGTCAGCATCCTTTTCCTCGTCTTCGGGGCGCTCTTCGCCGTCGCAGCTATCGGTTATGCGATCGCCGCCGCCAACAAGGACTGCACCGGCCTGTTCTCCGACCCAGACCCACTCTGCGGGCTCACGAAGGACTCGTTCACGGCGTGGGCGTGGTCGTCAGGTATCGCAGCCGTGGCGTCCTTCGTGGTCTCTGGGGTGCTCGATGGGATGGCCCCGAAGCTCCCCGAGAAGGCAGAAGCCCGCCCCTCCCCCGAAGAGTAAAGGCAGCATGCGACTGCGATTCTCGTCGCAAGTCAGTGCGGTAAGGACGAGCGAGTTGGCCTGTAAGCCGGGTTCTGTGCACGCACCCGAAGGTGCGCCGGCGACCATCCATCTGGGATCGACGTTGCCGCCGACCTCATGCGGTCTACCCGCGGACTCGGGCGGGCCACCCTCGAACGTCCGCGCAGCGCCGTAACGACGCCTCTTGACCTTGCTCCAGGTGGGGTTTACCGAGCCGCCGCAGTCACCTGCAGCGCTGGTGGTCTCTTACACCACCGTTTCACCCTTACCGATCGGCGGACCGATCGGCGGTCTGCTTTCTGTGGCACTGTCCCGCGGGTCACCCCGGGTGGGTGTTACCCACCACCTTGCCCTGTGGAGCCCGGACTTTCCTCGATCGGTTTCCCGACCGCGGCCGCCCGGCCAACTCGCTCGCACTCCCTAGGGTACCGACCGGTCGCGTACTTCCTCCTGCCTAGAGTGACGCCTCGTGCTCATCCTCCTCCCGCCGTCCGAAGGCAAAGCCGCCACGGACGCCGGCAAGCCCTTCGACCTCGATCGGCTGTCACTGCCGGAGCTGAATCCGACGCGCATCAAGGTGCTGGACGCCCTCGTGCGCCTGAGTGCAGGACGAGCGTCGCGCGCACGGGAGGTGCTCGGACTGTCGGTGAAGCAAAACGCCGAGCTCGAGCGCAACCGCGAGCTTCAGCACTCGAACGCCCTGCCCGCAGCGCAGGTCTACACCGGCGTCCTCTATGCGGCGCTGGACTATCCCAGCCTCACGCCAGCGGCGCGGCGACGTGTGAATAGAACGGTGTCCGTGGCGTCCGCGCTCTGGGGTGCCGTCCGTCTCGACGACCGCATCCCCGCGTACCGGCTGTCAGGCGACGTCACACTGCCCCGAGTCGGCCCGATCGCCAAGGCGTGGCGAGCACCGTTGAGCCGTGCGCTCCCGGCCGCCGCTGGGTCCGGTGTCGTCCTCGACCTTCGCTCTGGCACGTACGCGAAGATGTGGCGTCCAGACCCTGACCTCGCAGAGCGCACCGCAGTCGCCCGCGTCCTGCTCGAACGGCCGGACGGCACTCGCGTCGTTGCGAGTCACCACAACAAGGCGACAAAGGGACGCCTCGTCCGCGCACTGGTCTCGCAAACTTCCACGCCGCGTTCGGTGGACGAGGTCGCGACGCTCATCGAGAAGCTCGGCTTCATCGTCGAGCTGTCCCCCGGCCGCCCGGGTGCACGGTGGCACATGGACGTCGTCGTCGAGGAGCTCTGACTACCGGCCGAGGTGCGGGACCTCGTTGACGCTGCGCACCGAGACGTTGCCGTCCCCGAACCAGGCAATCGTCGAAAGCGACGCTGGTTTGATCTCGAGCCTGAAGTAGGCGTGCGAAGGAGCGTCCAGAGCAAGGCGCAACAACGTCTTCAGTGGAGTGACGTGGGTGACCACGACCAGAGTCGAGCCCTCGAACTCCTCGAGGATTCGATCGCGGGCCGCGCGCACACGGACTTCGACGTCATCGAACGACTCGCCTCCAGGCGGGGCGACTGCAGTGGACGCGAGCCAGGCGTCGAGCGCCTCCTGGTCACTGGCCTGCACCTCGGCGAAGGTCTGTCCGTCCCACGAGCCGAAGTTGCACTCACGAAGGTCGTTCTCGACGACGACCTCGGCTCCGAGATGCTCGGCGACGATGTCGGCCGTTTGCCGCGTCCGCGTCATTGGTGACGTCACGATCACGTCAGCACCGCCGGACGCCGCAAGGTGCTTCCCAGCCAGGCGTGCCTGCTCGATGCCGACGTCGTTCAGAGGCGGATCGTCTCCTCCCGACCCGCTGAACCGCTTCTCCGCCGTGTGAACCGTCTCGCCGTGGCGAAGCAGGTGCGTCGTCGTGACGACGGGATGCGCCGTTGACCAGCCGACCAAGACGTTCTGCCGAGTCGGCTTGCCTTCGACGACGTCTGCGGCAGCTGATGCTGCGCCGAACGCCTCTTTGCCGTCGAGCGCTGCGTTGACGAGGCGATCGGCGTGTGCGTTCTTCGCGCGCGGTACCCAGACGTACGTGACGGCGTCGGCAGGGAAGGCGTCCCTGGCCTGCAACGCGCGCTCTCGCATGTCGGCGTGCTTGATCTTCCAGCGACCACTCATCTGCTCGACGACCAGCTTGGAGTCGAGCCGGGCTTCGACTGTCGCGCTCGCGTCGATCTCGGCGGCCGCCCTTAGCGCGGCGACGAGTCCGTCGTACTCCGCGACGTTGTTGGTGGCTACGCCGATGGCGCGCCCCTCTTCAAAGAGCACCTCGCCGGTCTCGGCGTCCTTGACCACCGCGCCGTAGGCCGCAGGCCCAGGATTTCCCCGCGAACCGCCGTCCGCCTCGACGATGAGCCGCCGACCCACGGTTACAGCCCCGACTCGGCGGTCCGGACCTGGATGCGACGGCACTCCTCGCACCGGATCACCTCGTCCTCGTCCGCCGCACGGACGCGTCCGATGTCGGTGGCGGTCAGCTCGAGCTGACACCCGTCGCAGCGCCGCTGCTTGATGGCGACCGCCGCGACACCGTCCAGCTGTGCGCGCAGCTTCTCGTAGAGGGCCAGCAGCTCAGCAGAGATCTCCGGCTCCACCGTCCGTCGCTGCTCCTGAGCGAACGCGACGTCGCGATCGATGCTGGCGAGGGCTTCGACCCGGCGACGTTCGGCGTCCTCGATCGAGCTCTTGAGGCGCTCTTGCTCGGCCGCAAGCTGCTTTGCCTTGCTCTCGCTGTCCTCGAGGCGCTGCATCACCTCGAGCTCGGCGTCTTCGAGATCACGCTGCCGTTTGGCCAGCGAGCCGATCTCGTGCTGCAGGCTCTCCAGCTCTTTGGCCGAGCTCACCGAGCCGGCGTCGAGCCGTTGCTGGTCGCGGTTCATGCGCTGGCGCACCTGGTCAATGTCGCTTTCGAGCTTGTCCTGCTCTCGC
>DASUFV010000194.1:0-3794 GCA_036274415.1 Actinomycetes bacterium | reverse complement strand
CACGTCGAAGTGCGGCACGAGGCTTTCGACGGCTTCGAGGTCCGCGCGCACATAGTCGTGTATCACGGTTTGCGCGTTCGTCCCCACCAGAGCGACGACGAGGTCAGGGAGGAGATCCGCCAAATGATCGAACGAGTGAAGGGGACACCGTGCGCTACCTCGTAACCGGCGGCTGCGGATTCATCGGCTCCCACTACGTCCGCCACCTCGTCCAGCAAGGCCACGAGGTCGTGGTCGTCGACCGTCTGGACCACGCCGGCGCGGCAGACCGGCTCGCCATGATGACCAGACTCGAAGTCACCCCGATCGAGGGCGGCTTCGACCTGAAGATCGCAAACGGCGCCGTCAAGTTCGTGCGCCACGACCTCGCCGCGGGCATCAACGCCCACGTCGACCGTGCCATCGGGGACGTCGACATCGTGTGCCACATGGCTGCTGCCTCGCACGTCGACCGCTCTGTCGTGGACCCCTGGTGCTACCTCCAGGACAACGTGGTTGCGACGTTCCAGCTGCTCCAGTGGGTGCGCACGAGACCGATCAAGCGGTTCTTCCACATGTCCACGGATGAGGTCTTCGGGCCCGCCCCGGACGGGGTGACGTTCCGCGAGCACGACGCGCACAACCCGAACAACCCCTACGCAGCCACGAAGGCAGCGGCGGAGATGCTGTGCCCCGCGTGGGCGTCAACGTTCGACGTCCCCATCGTCGTCGTTCACTGCACCAACGTCATCGGCTCAGGTCAGGACCCGGAGAAGTTCGTTCCGCTCGTGGCTCAGCGTGTGATGAACGGCGAGATGGTTCAGATTCACGCCGACCCGCAGACGATGGCGCCGTCGACGCGACTCTACATCCACGTGAGCGACGTGTGCGATGCCTTCGACACCATCATTGCGAAGGGTGGCATCCTCGGTGGCAACGGCGCAGGGAGGTACAACATCAGTGGCGACGTGGAGTGGTCCAACCTCGAAGTCGCCAAGACCGTCGCCGACCTGCTCGGGAAAGACCTGCGCTACGAGCTCGTGTCGTTCGTTCCGAATCGGCCGAAGCACGACCAGCGGTACTCGGTGAGCTGGAAGAAACTCAAAGCGCTCGGCTGGTCGCCCCGCGTTGGCCTGCTCGATGGGCTGCGGGAGGCGCTAGGGGTTCCTCTGTCGCCGGAAGCGTCTCAGCTCGTCTTTCCAGAGCCGTCTCGGGTGGGGAGTTTCTGATGTCCTGGAACACCTACCGAGCCAAGGGCGAGAACGCGGGGCCATTGACTCCGAAGGGTGAGCCGCCGAAGCCAGAACCGCCTCGGAAGTCGGCGATGCTGGCCACTCTCGAGGCTGTGCTGAAAGAGAAGATGCATCACGACTTGCCCGGTTCCGACGTATGGGTCGACCCAATGCCCGAGCATGACGGCGTCCTGATCTGCTACTTCGTTCCGAATCGCGCCATCGAGGCGGCCAAGCGAGACCCGAGCCGCATGCTGGAAGCCATCGTCGGCAACACCCCAGACGCCGGGATCAAGGCCGTCGCCAAGACGAGTAGCAAGCGTCGCAAGATGGCCATTGGTCGCTTTCGGATCGGAAAGTTTGGGCGATGACCCGCGATCCCCTCCACTACTGGCGCCGACGCCGCGGCATGTCGCTCGGCGCGTACGTCCACAATGCGAGGCTGAGGCGCCTGTATCGTTTCAACCCGACAGATCGGCTGTACGCGGGCAGCAAGCTCTTCGCGATGCTCGGGCGCCGCACCGGGATGAGCTACGGTGTAGCAGCTGAATTCGTTGGCCACATCGGGAAGGCGTACCCATGACCCGCATCGGCATCGCAGGCCGCTTCGGACGGCAGGGGTCACGATGGGCGGAGACTCTTCCGGAAGGAATGTGTGGCGCGGTCCTGGTCAGGGAGCTGGACGACAAGACCCTAGAGGAGTTGCGCGCGAGCGGCATCCCGAACGGCGGCGTGGTGCGACTGGCATTCCTCAAGGGCTGCGACGCGGTCATCGTTGCCACCCCCGTCGAGACCCACTACGGCATTGCGGGCGCGGCCTTGCGTGCGGGCAAGCCAGTGCTGTGCGAAAAGCCACTGGTTCTGTCTCTACAGACCGCGCGCCACCTATATCAGGTCGCTGCTGGCTCCAAAGCCCGCCTTTGGACCTGCTACCCCCATCTCTGGCACCCGGCCGTCGAGGCCATGGCCAAGCGCGCTGAGGTCGATGCCGAGATCACCTTCTGCGGCCCCACCGAAGCCGAGCCGCTCCTGGACTGGGCCCCGCACGCGCTGTCGATGGCGCTGTACCTGCTCGGAACCGATGCGCTGCTGAAGACCAAGATCCTTACGAGCGACCACAAGCGGGCGTCGTGCGAGATCGAGTCCGACCGCGGGCGTGCGTTCGTGACGTTCGGTCTGTCCCCAGTGAAGCGCGTCCACGTCCAGCTGAAGAACCAGCCGCGCCTGTATTACAACGGCGAGAATTGCCACCCGACGACGATGCAGCGGATGCTCGCTGCGTGGTTACGTTCTGAGGATGATCCTCGTGGGGACCCGGCGCTGACGCTGGGAGTGCACGAGATTTTGGAGGAGGTTTTGAGGTGACGGACGAAGAACAGCAAGCCATGTGGAGGTCGCGCGCTGCTGATGAGAAAGCACGCGTCAAGCAGCTGGGAGACGCCATCGGCTTCGGCAACATGATCAGCTTGGCCCGCGCGCTGTGGGCCGAGATGTTGACGCCGTCGCTCGGCGCTGAAGCTGCCAAACACCACGCCGAGACGTGGGGTTGCGACTGCGAGAAGAGCAAGTGACCCGCCTACTGCCTCTCGGCCTCAAATCTCAACGTCCCCGAGCATTCCGCCGGGTCGCTGACGGTCATCTTTCCCGAGATGCTGTCCCCGTCGTCGTCGAGCTGGTCAACCACGATCACAACGTGGACGTCGCCCTCGCACGCCTGGACCTCGGTGACCCGGCAGCCATCGACGTCGCGGTCGACGGTGCACCCGGGCGTGATCTCTGCGAGCGAGAACGGCATGAGGCCGTCGTTGATGTCGCAGTTCCCGTCGACCTGCTCCCAGTCGAAGTAGTAGACGCCGTCGACCTCGGCGATGTCGCAGTCGATCGGTTCGGAGTCGGGCGAGCAGGCGGTCAAGAAGAGCGGGAGCAGCACCAGGCGCATCCCCCAATCGTCGCCACCCGCAGGGCCAAGGGCAACACGGAGCGTCCGTTCACCCTGGCTGCGGTGGTGGCGCTGTGGATTCTGGGCTGCGGCGGCACGGCCGAACGCGAACCTGTAAGCGATTCTTACAAGTTGCTCGAATGCGGCGCGCTGCCAAACCCGGACGGCTGCTGCGAGGCCGACCCCGCCGGCTTCGGCGAGCCCGGCAACCTTGCGCTCGTGTGCGATGGCTGGCCCGACAACCCACTGGGTCAAGTCGAGGAGGAGTTTTTCCAGGTCGTGTACGAGAGCGGCGTGCGCGGGATCGTGAGTCGGGTGAATGGGGAGACGGTTTGCAAGGATCGGTGGAAGTGATGCGACTCAATTTGGGTTCTGGGGCAAACCTTTTTGAGGGCTGGGTGAATTGCGACATCGACGACGTCGAAGAAACCTACCTTCGCCACCTGCGCAGCGCTCCGAATGTCGACGGGTGGCCCGAGTGGCAACGGAGACAGTGGTCGTTCTTGCGTGGTGGCGGGCGATACGACTTGAAGCGGTGCGACTTCGTGACGGAGAGTCAGCCGCTATCCGCGATTTGCATCGGTGGCCGCGTGTTCCGTGACTCGTGCGACGCCATCTACCTCGGCCAAGTCGTCGAGCACCTG
>DASUFV010000193.1:0-3257 GCA_036274415.1 Actinomycetes bacterium | reverse complement strand
TTACGGGACAAGGACCATTTTGCCGCCCGTCTCACGGTTGTCGACGGCCCGGTGCGACTCCAGAACACGGTGCGCGTCGATCGCGTCCGAAAGCGGCAAGGCGCGCTGGATGCGGACGTGCAGCCAGCCGTCCGCAATCCAGTTCAGCAGGTCCGTGATGCGAGCTCTGAGCTCGGCGGCATCCGCGACGTAGTGCGCGAACAACGGGCGCGTCAGGTAAAGCGATCCCTTTCGGTTCAGAACCTCGGGGTCGAACGGAGGTACCGGGCCGCTCGCCGAGCCGCAGAGGACCATCATCCCGCGCGTGCGGAGACAGTCCAAGCTCTCATCGAACGTGTCCTTGCCGACGGAATCGTACACTACATCGACGCCCGCACCGTTCGTCAGGCGCTTCACTTCGGTCACGACGTCGGACCCGGGGTACACAATGACGTGATCTGCCCCCGCTTCCCGGACCAATGCCGCTCTTTCGACGTCGGCGGTCGTGGCGATCACCCACGCGCCTCGTCGCTTCGCGATCTGGCATAAGAACAACCCGACCCCGCCTGCCCCTGCCTGAACAAGACAACGGTCACCGGGCTTGAGCGGATATGTCGTGGTGGCGAGGTAGTGCGCGGTGATCCCGCGGGCCAAGACGGCGGCGCCAGCCTGCGCGTCTACCTTGTCGGGAAGCCTCACCACGCGCTCGGCCGGCGCTCTTGCCAACTCGGCGTAGGATCCTGCAAAGGCCTGAGAGGTGACCCGGTCGCCGACCCGCAGGGTGGAAACTCCGTCGCCGACGGCAGCAACCATTCCGGCTGCTTCTCCGCCTGGGGTAAACGGAGTCTTCAGCGGTAAGTCGCCGCGGCGCTGGAAGACCTCGAGCACGTTAACCCCAATCGCTTCGAGGCGAACCACAACCTCGCCGGGCCCCGGGTTCGGGTCTGGAATTTCTTCCAGGCGCATTACCTCGGGACCGCCTGGGGCATACACCCTAATGGCCCTCACACGCTGCTCCTTGTTTGCGCGGCGGCGGTGAAGTTGACAGACCAAATGTGGTAGAGCAAGGGAACCACTGCCAATCAGTGGGACTCCGCCGATCGCCTTGCGAACGAAGGGCAGAGCCCTTTTGCGCCTGCGATGGGCCTGATCCGTGTCGCAGATCACCAATCAAACGTGCCATTTGGCCAAATAGTCAAGATCGACGGCAAGGCATTGGTAATTTCTAAGTCCATCGTCGAACGAAATTATTGCGGTATAATGGTTTATGTTTTCTTGACCAAGTAGGCAAACGTTGGGTCAACCTAATTGATCGGATTATTGTCCGCCCCCAGGCGCGTTTCTTAGAGTTTCTGCCTCACCACTGACGGCAGGATCGCAGCGCCCTCCAGCGGGGCCACGCGACAAAGGCAAAACCGGCGAAAGCCGGTGACGCAAAGCTTCGAGGCTAAGGCTCGCGCGCAAGGCGCCTGCTACGCCAGTCGAGCCGCCGTTGCATCTGGAGGGATTTGCTATGTTATTCTTGGGTGGCCGATTCAATTCGGCTTGCCGAGCTATGGCCTGCGCCAGTGTGCTTCTAGTTCTGCAGCTGGCGAGCGGGTGCTCACCCGACTCGTCGTTTCCGAGCGAACCGCCTTCTGTCGGTCCGGCCGGGGCGGTCGCGGCGCCTGCGATCCTGGCCTCCGGCGTCTCGTTTATACACACGCGGCTGGCGCCAGACAAATGCCTGACCATTCCCGGCGGAAGTACCACCCAGGGTACGCAGGCGGTCATCCAGCCGTGCACCGGCGTTGACGCACAAAAATTCGACTTTCAGTCAACCGGCGAGATCCGCTACGCAGGCGGCAAATTCTGTCTGGATGCATACGGTGGCCATGGCAAACCTGGTGACAAGGTCGTCATCTGGCCGTGTAACGGCGGTACGAATCAGAAGTGGTCGGAGACGAGCGCGGGAGAAATTCGCGGAATCAAGGGCCTCTGTGTCGACGTTTGGGCCGAAAATCCGGCGAACGGTCAGCCTGTCGTCGTCTACACCTGTCACGGATCCCTGAATCAGCAGTGGGATATTCAGTCGGCCACGGCCGCCTCAGCGACGTCGAAGACGGGTACTGCCAGCACATCGCTGCCACCCGCCAAACAGTCTTCGTTGGCGCTCGCATTCGACCCGGCACCGTCTCTGTCGAATTCTTCGCGCGTCGGACCTGTGGGCACGGCTGTCGGCACGCCAACGTACGTCGCTGGGCCACCGGCTCGCTTCGCGCTGGATTCTGCTGACGCCATCGACTTCGGGGCGGGTGCCCTCGACAACGTCTGGACCGGTACGGCAGGGTGGACGTACATCGGTGCGGTTCAGACCGGTCCGAAGCCCACGTCTCCCAAGTACATCCTCGTGAAGGAAAGCTCGACGAACGAGTTTGCCTTCTTCCGAAACAAGGACGGCGGCCTCGAGTTCGTTGTCTACACGCCTGCTCCGAACTACGAGAACGTCCAGACCGCTGCGGTCGCGGACAACTCGACCCTGGTCGTGACGGTGCGTTACAACGCCCAGGCTCCGCTCGGCCAGCGCGTAAAGATCTTCATCAACGGCGCAGCAGCCACCGAAGTGAGTCACAAGTTCTCTGGAACCGGTGGTAAGATCGCGGCTAGCAGTGCGCGGCTCCGAATGGGGATCGTCGAGCGCGGCTCGTACAGCTCCAGTCCTGCTCTCGGTGCCGCGTACGTCTATAACAGCGTCCTCACCGACGCTGACGTCACGAGCAACGTTGCCTGGATCTCCACCAACCGCCGGTGGACGACCAGCCAGACAAGCCAAACAACGGCAGTGGCGAGTGTGACGGTTTCGCCAACCACGGCGAGTCTGAGCGTGGGTGGAACGAAACAGTTCACCGCCACGGTGAAGGACGCGAGTGGGAACGTGCTGACCGGACGCACCGTGACGTGGGCGTCGTCGGCGCCGAACGTTGCGACTGTGAGCACTTCCGGGTTGGTCACGGGCGTCGCCACGGGCACAACCAATGTGACGGCAACGAGTGAGGGGAAGACTGCCACTGTCGCAACGACCGTGACCTCCTCGTCGTCGACGAGCTCGACGCCGCCGCCGTCTGGCGGCGCGTCATGCAGCAATCTGGTGACGGACGTGGGGACGCACGGGACGTCGGCGATGGCGAAGCCGGGCTACCTGCAGTCGGCGCGCGACCCGGACTTCGGGCTGCCGATCACCCGGATCACCGGGGACCCGGGCACGCCGATCCCGGTGGTCGGGGGCACGTGGGGCCAGG
>DASUFV010000192.1:0-5945 GCA_036274415.1 Actinomycetes bacterium | reverse complement strand
GATCACGCGCTGCTTGGCCCGTTCACGCCGCTGCGACTCAGCAACAGCAGCTCGCGCCTCGGTGGCCCTTTGAGTGGCAGTTGTCAGGTGCGCTTCGGCGGCCTTGGCGGCCGTTGCCAGTGCATCGAGCTGCTGTTGGACCGCCACCAGAAGCTGGTCGGGGTCGTTTTCGAGCAAATCCGTCAGAGCGTCTTCGTCGTCCCGCGAGAGCCCGGCGGCGCCGCAGTAAGAGCGGACCGAACCGAGAACCGTCGTCGCCGCAGCCGCCTGTTGCTGCCTGGCCAGCCGACGCATTTCGACGAGACGCTCGAGGGTCCGGTCGTACACCTCGGTGCCGAAGAGCCGCTGCAGCAACGCGCGACGGTGCTCAGCGTCGGCACGTAGGAAGGTCGCGAACTCCCCTTGCGGCAGCACCACGGTCTGCACGAACTGCTCGCGGCTGAGGCCGATGATGTCGGCGATCTCAGCCCCGATCTCGTCCAGTCGGGTCGAGACAATCTCGCCGGACTCGGGAGTGTCGGGGCTGACGAGACGCCACAGCTTGCCCGAGGCGGGCTCGGTGGTCGTGCCACTTCCGCGCCGCTTGCTTCGCTCATGCTTCGGCGTGCGTTGGATGCGAAACATGCCATGGCTGGTGCTGAACTCCAGCTCGACGCTCGGTGTGACGTCCCTCGGCGCCACCATCGTCGCCATACGCTCCGCACTGGACGCGCGCCCCGCCACGTCTCCGTAGAGGGCAAAGACGATGGCGTCGATCAACGTCGACTTGCCGGCCCCAGTAGGCCCCTCCATCAGGAAGATGCCAGAGGTGGAAAGTCGGTCGAAATCGATCTGCACCGGCTCGACGAACGGGCCGATACCCACCATCTCGAGGCGGTGCAGCTGCATCAGACGTCTGCCGTCTCTTGGGAGTTGGCGAACTCGAACGCCTCGGTGAACGCCCTCAGCTCAGCGTCGGAGATCTGACCGCCGGTGACGTAGTGCACGAAGGCCGCCGCGACCTCTTGCGGCGCGGACGGAACGCGCACGTCTGGCGACAGCGTCGATGCCAGCGGACCTGACGATGGCTCGTGCCGCATCGACAGCAGATGGGGGAAGGCTTCGAGCAGTCGATCACGCAGATTCGGTGGTCGCTCGGGATCGGTGATCGTCACTTGCACCCAGTCGTCGGCATGGCCGCCTGCCGCGGCCGAAAGCAACACGTCGACCAACGTGCCGCGGACAACGGCCATCGCGCGCGGCTGCTCGAGCTCGAGCGACTCGACGTTGCTGACGCCCTCGGCGTCCAGATCGACGAGCAGCACCTGCTTGCGTTGGTGCACCTCGCTGAAGGAGTAACGCAGAGGCGAGCCGGAGTAACGCACGCGATCACCGTCAAGTCGCTGAGCCCCATGCAGGTGACCAAGAGCGACGTAGTCAATGCCGTCGAACACGCTGAGCGGAACGTTGTTGACCCCGCCCACCCGAATGTCGCGCTCGCTGTCGCTTGTCTCAGGTGCTTGCCCCGCCGTGACGAACGCGTGCGCGACCACGACCGACCGGACGTGGCTGGCGTCCGCGCGCCGACGCTCGAGGTCGGCGCGCACCCTGTCGAGCGCTGCACCGAGCACGGACGCGTGCGACCGCGCGACTGGTTCGTCGCCATCGGTGAGCACGTGGCGTGCGATGTCGGGGTCGAGGAACGGGATGGGGTAGAACGCCACGGGACCGTGCTGGTCGCCGAGGATCACCGGCGTGCCTACGCTGGCGGCGTCGGTACTGACGTGGACCCCCGCTCGGTAGAGGTCGGCGCCGGCGCCCAGCCTCACTGCGGAGTCGTGGTTGCCGGAGGTGACGATCACCGGCACGCGATCGGCCAGCTCGCGGAGCGCATGACCCCAGAGACGAACTGCCGAGACCGGAGGGACCGCCCGGTCGAAGACGTCACCGGCGATGACGACGACCTCGACGTCGTGGGCGTCCACCGCCTCGATGATCGACCGCACCGCCTGCGCCTGGGCATCGTGCAGGTCGAGGCCGTGCAGGCCCCGGCCCAGATGCCAGTCGGAGGTGTGGAGCAGTCGCATGGGGGCGACGGTAGCCGCGCGGGCTGACAGTTCCGCGGTGCAACGCCAGGGCGAGGCCTCGCCCGTTCGGAGTAGCGAGGATCCCCGTCAACGCTCCCGGCGAGTCAACTTCTGCTCCGTCGCAGCCGACACATCAGTGGGGCTGTACTCCGGGTTCTACCCGGAGGTGTTTTCGGGGCTGTACTGGGGATCGTTTGGCGGGAAGGGAACCTCCATGTCTGCTGCCGCAGATCGGATCGACATCTTGGATGAGCTGGGCCGTTCCATAGGGTGGGTCGACCCGCGCACCGGCGCGCGCAACCTCACCGACCCCGAGCACGCTCGCGAGTTCGACGAGATGGTCGACTTCTGGATGTCGACAGCCGGTGTAGACGAACCGGATTCTCAGCCAACCAAGGCAACCAAGCACATGTCGGTCAGCGAGATTCGCTTCCCCGATCCGCCCGTGATTCGGAGCTTGCTCATACCTTTGCGTCCCCTCGCCTGACGGCGTTCGGCAAGATGGGGGCGTGACCGATTCACCTCTCTGGACGCCTGACCCCTCCGAAGCACGCAACACCCAGATCGATGTGCTGCGACGCGAGCTGTCGGCACAGCACGCAGTAGACCTGCCCGACACCGTCGCGTTGCACTCGTGGTCGACCACTGCCGTCGCCGAATTCTGGGAAGCGGTGTTCGAGCGTTGGATCGTCGGCGACCGTGGTGAAGGCCCGGCCCTGGTCGGCGATGGGATGGAATCGGCACGCTTCTTCCCCGACGCGAAGGTCTGCTACGCCGAGAATCTGCTGTCGGGTGCCAGCCGTTCTGGGGCGCCAGACGCCACCGCTGTCACGTTCATTCGCGAGGACGACGTGCGGCGCACGCTGTCCTGGCAGGAGCTCACCGACGACGCGTTCGCCTTCGCCGCCTTTCTGCGCTCGCACGGGGTCGGCCCCGGCGACCGGGTCGCTGCATGGTTGCCGAACACCCCCGAGGTCCTCGTCGCGATGCTCGGGACGTCCTTGATCGGCGCGGTCTTCACGTCGACGTCCCCGGACTTCGGGGTCGCTGGCGTCCTCGACCGCTTCGGTCAGGTCGAGCCGACCGTCCTCGTCGGAACCGATGGATACGTCTACGCGGGCAAGCATCAACCTCGACTTGAACGACTGGCCGAGGTGGTCGCGGGGCTGCCTTCGCTCAAGGTGACCGTCGTGGTGGGTGAGCTCACCGACGAGCCGGACGTCTCGACCGTCACCACGCCATCAACACCAGCGCTGCTGTGGCAGTCCGCGCTGTCCGAGGGCGCAGCGCTGGCGAGAGTTGAGCCGGTGCCTCTGCGGTTCTCCGATCCTGGCTTCATTCTGTACAGCTCGGGCACGACCGGGGCACCCAAGTGCATCGTGCACAGCGGTGCGGGTCTGGCGATAAAGCATGCAGTCGAGCAACGGCTCCACTGCGACATCAAGCCAGGCGATGTCGTCTTCTACTTCACGACCTGCGGCTGGATGATGTGGAACTGGCTGGTCTCCGCCTTGGCGTGTGGGGCGTCCCTCGTGCTGTACGACGGCTCGCCGTTCCATCCCAAGCCCGATCGCCTGTGGGACCTCGTCGACGAGCTCGGCATCACGTTCTTCGGTACGTCCGCCAAGTTCATCGACGCCTCACGCAAGGCGAATGTCCTGCCGCGCAAGACGCACGATCTGTCGACCCTTCGCACGATCGCGTCCACGGGATCGCCCCTGGTCGATGAAGGCTTCGAGTACGTGTACTCGTCGATCAAGAAACGCCTGCACTTGGCGTCCATCTCCGGCGGCACCGACATCTGCGGCTGCTTTGTCGCCGGCGACCCGACGCGTCCGGTCTACACGGGCGAGATCCAGGGCCCGGTGTTGGGCATGGCCGTCGATGTCTACGACGAGGCGGGCAAGTCGCTGCGCGACGCACCTGGAGTGCACGGCGAGCTCGTGTGCACCGAACCGTTCCCATCGATGCCGGTGAGCTTCTGGAACGACGCGGACGGGTCTCGCTACCACGGTGCCTATTTCGACCGCTTCGAGGGAATCTGGGCCCACGGCGACTTCGCTTCGTGGACGCCGCACGGCGGGCTCATCATTCATGGGCGTTCCGACGCCACCCTCAACGCGGGTGGCGTTCGCATCGGCACCGCTGAGATCTATCGGCAGGTCGAACGGCTTCCAGAGGTGCAGGAGTCGCTGGCGGTGGGCCAGGCCTGGGATGACGACACACGGATCGTGCTGTTCGTACGGATGGCCGACGGCGTAGAGCTCGACGACGCGCTCGTTGCCACCATCAAGAAGACACTGCGCGAGAACTGCTCACCTCGCCACGTCCCCGCCCGCATCGTCGCGGTCAACGACCTCCCGCGGACGCGGAGCAACAAGCTCGCAGAGCTCGCGGTGGCAGACGTCATTCACGGACGCGAGGTGCGCAACAAGGAAGCACTGGCGAATCCCGAGTCGCTCGAGTTCTTCCGCGATCTGCCTGAACTGTCCAGTTGACGGTGCCCCCCGTGGCACAATTGGTTAATCGCCAGGGGGGTTCATCTGTGAAGCACCGTCGCATGCTCGCGCGCTCGTGCGCGCTAACCCTCGCCGTAGTCGTGCTTGCGGTCGGCTGCTCGAGCAACGGAGGGGACGCCGATCCGGCCCGTGCGAACCCGTCGATCACCTCGCCCGCGCCCACGCAGTCGACGGCGTCGCCCAAGCCTGAGGTCGAGAAAGTCGACATCGTGGCGGTCGGTGACATCGCTTGTGACCCGACGAGTCCAGTGTTCGACGACCCGCTGTACTGCCGCCACGAGCAGGTGTCCCGCCTCACGCACAAGCTGGTGCGCAAGGGTGCCGAGTACTTCGTGCCGCTCGGCGACATCCAGTACGAGAGCGGAGCCATCGACGCGTTCAACCAGGTGTACGACAAGTACTTCGGCGATCTGAAGCCCATCACGAGACCGGTGCCCGGCAATCACGAGTACTACACCGAGGGTGCAGCGGGGTACTTCGAGTATTTCGGGAAGCGTGCAGGCTCACCGCGCCAGTCGTGGAGCTCGTTCAGCCCGATGCCCGGATGGCGGATCTTCCTCCTCAACTCCAACTGCGAGTACATCGGCGGGTGCGGCCCCGCCTCACCCCAAGGTCGCTGGCTGAAGCAAGAGCTCAAGTCATCACCGGAGACGTGCTCGATCGCCGCCTGGCATCACCCGCTCTATACCTCCGGCGGATACAACGGCGACCAGCCGACCATCGACAGAGCGAAACCGCTCTGGGATGCCGTGGACGTCGGCGGTGTCGACATCGTCCTGGTCGGACACGACCACATCTACGACCGCTTTGCGCCGATCGGCGGTGTGACCGAGTTCCTCGTTGGCACCGGAGGCAAGGAGCTCTACGAGATCGGTACCCCTGCCCCCAAGAGCAGGGTGCAGTTCGCTGACCGCACCGGCGTCCTCCGACTCACACTCAGCTCAGACGAGCGGTTCTCCTACGCGTTCATCGACGCCGCCAACGACAAAGTCGTGGACGCCGGAACGCAGCGCTGCATCAACGACCCTCAGCGCTGAGTCGTGATGTAGCTCCGGTGATCACGCCGAGCTTGATCACCAAGTGAGCTGAGTCGGCATTCGACCGGGGTCGGGTCGTCAACAGCGGAAGCCTTCCCACGACCTATGTGGGTTCGCTTCCGCAGTTGGTGTGACTTTCGTCCTTAGTGTCGAGCGCGCCTAGCCGCGAGGATGGAAGAAGGTGAGAGACTCGCCGCCCAGATCAAGGGTCGTGTTCTAAGTGAGGCTTGCATGAAGAGAGTCCTGGCAGCGGCGGCCACTGGCGTCCTGGCCACCGGGATCGCGCTCATCGCCCCGACTGCCGGCACCTCCGCAGGCGCCAC
>DASUFV010000191.1:0-2722 GCA_036274415.1 Actinomycetes bacterium | reverse complement strand
TGGGTCAGGTCGCTGACGTGTCGAGGCAGTACGCGGTCGGCTCCAAGCAGGCTGCGGCGGCTGCCACCGAGCTGAACACCCTGGCCGGAGACCTCCGCGCCTCCATCGCCCAATTCAAAACCTCAGACATGGGGTCGTCGTGATGTCGGCACCGACAGTGACCCCTGAGGCGGGTGATGGGCTCGACAAAGTCGAGAAAGTGCGGCTCGAGCTCGAGAACGGCGACCTGTACAGCAAGCACAACGGCATCGAGACGATTCTTGTGCACTGGGGCGTGGCGCTGCTTGGAATCGTCACGTTGTGGTTGATCAACGGGTCGCTCGCGACAGTGTTGGACGATTCGGCTGCGGTGGCATGGCTGAGTGTGGTGGCGTTGAACTCGCTCCTCATGACAGGTCTCGCTGTCTACTCATACCGATCCCGAATGCCGATGGAGTACACCGACTGGTGGGACGGCATCGGTGGCCTCGTGCTTGCCACCGCGCTCGTCGGATTGACCACGACGACAGGCGGCTATCAGAGCCCGTTGTGGTTCCTTGTTGTCGGGGCAGCCGTGTACACCGCCGCGGTCTTCGTCTACGTCCGAGGGTTTGTCGCGCTCGGCCTGTTGGTCGTCTTGATCGTGGTTTCTGGCCGCTTCGCAGACGACTGGCAACGCGCGGACGTGCCGTATGCCGTCGCCATCATCGGCTCGATCGTGCTTGCGTTCCTGCTCGTCAAGGAGCTGGGACGCGTGATGTACGACCTCATCTGGGAGACGGGTCAGAAACAGATCTCATTGCTTCGTTCGGTACGCGACCTGCGCGTGGCTCTGGCCAAAGCAGCAAGCGGAGACCTGACCACCACGATCGAGCAGCATGACGAGATGGAAGAGACGCAGGAACTCAGGGAGAGTCTGAACCAGACCGTCCTGAGCCTGCGCTCCCTCGTCGAGCAGATCCGGCAGAGCGGCGCAGACATTGCCACAGCATCGACGTCGGTCGTGGGCGCAGCGCAGCAGTCCGCCGCAGGTGCCGCGCAGCAGAGTGGCACCGTTGCGCAGACAACGGCCACAATCGAGGAGCTGGCGTCCACGGCCGCACAGATCGCCGAGACGGCCGGCTCGGTCGCGCGAGTCGCTCAGGAGACGATGTCGCTGACCACAGACGGCCGCGGAGCGGTCGCGGAGTCGGTGGACGCGATGGAGCAGATTCGCCAAGTCGTCGGCGAGATCGGGCAGTCCTCTTCGGGGCTCGGCGAAAAGCTGACGCAAGTCGGTCAGATCGTGGCAGTCATCGATGAGCTGAGCGAGCAGACGAACCTGTTGGCGTTGAATGCGGCGATTGAGGCGGCTCGTGCGGGTGAGCATGGGCGAGGCTTCGCGGTCGTCGCCGCTGAAGTCCGAAAGCTTGCGGAGCGCGCCCAGCAGTCCACGAGCGAGATCCAGCAGATCGTGGCGGAGATCGAGAACCACACTCGGCTCACGATTGCGTCGTCGGAAGAAGGCGCGAGGGCGGTGGATCGCGGGGCCGACAAGGCTGCTGGAGTAGCCGCTGCCCTGGACCGGATCGCTTCGATGGTCGACGAGACCACAGGGGCTGCTGAGGAGATCTCGATTGCCACGCAGCAGCAGCGATCGGCGTCCGAGCAGGTCGTTGGCGCCATGAACCAGGTGTCCGAGGTGTCCCGGCAGGCGTCTGCCGGTGCGGAGGCCGGCGTGGAGGCTGCCGCCCAACTGGACGCCTTGGCAGCGGGTCTTGGCGCCACGATTTCACGGTTCAGGACTGACGCGCAGCCGTGAGCTGGGCAACTTGGGTCCGGGTTGACCTTCAGCGGTCAAGCCAGGGCTCCGAAGGCTAAATGGGGTAGGGGTTCGACTCAACCGGGGTGAGGGGCCTGCAGTCATGGTTCTCGATGCGGCAACACCCGCGGATCAGGGACGCCCTCTTGCGCCCCGACACGCCGCAGAGGCCAGCCACGAGTTGGCCGAGACCGACCTCACGTTCACGCGACGCAACGGCATAGAGACGCTGATGGCTCATTGGGGTCTCCTGGCCGCCCTTGTTGCGTTGTTGGCCGCCATGAAATGGGCAGGCGTCATCTCAACGGACGCCGTTCTTGCCGTTCCGGTGATCGTGGCCGTTGTGGTTCAGACATCGGCGGCGGTCGTTGTCACCTTGCTCGTCGTGGTTGCCGTGAACAACCGACACTCGTACGACCAGACCGATCGTTGGGATGGGCCTTCGTCGGCGGTGCCGGTGATTGCGCTCTTGGTGGTCACTTCTCAAACCGGCGGCGCGACGAGTCCGGTATGGCTCCTGGTCATCTTGGCTACTGCCTACCTGGCCACGGCACTGCCACACGAGTATCGCTGGTACGTGGCGGTGGCACTTCTTGCCGCTCCGGCCGCCAGTGCTGCGGTAGCAGGATGGGGCGATCGCGCAGATCTGGTGTGGGTCGCTGCTCTCACCGTGACGGTCCCCGTGCTCTATCTGTTCGTCCGCGGCATCTCCCGAGCTTTGTACGACGAGGCCGAGCGGATCGCCGCAGACCATCAAGTGTTCAAGACGCAGGTTGATGACCTGTCAGTCGTACTGAGTGCGATGGCTCGCGGCGACTTGCACTCCGCTATCGAGCACGGAGTCGTCGGCGACGAATCCAGCGGCGACCTTGCTGATCTGACATCTGCGATGGATCACACGTTGGAGTCGTTGCGGGGGTTGGTGTCTCGGGTTCGGGTGGG
>DASUFV010000190.1:0-2966 GCA_036274415.1 Actinomycetes bacterium | reverse complement strand
TACCCACGGATTCTGACGCTACCCACCGCGCGAAGAAGCAAAGTCGTTGATCTTCGCGGCGCGTGGACGCGGGCGCTCGACTCGCGTGTCAGGCAGGCGGATGCGCCTGCCACGCCTCCCAGGCGCTGCTCACCATGTCGGCGAGGTCGTAGCGTGCCGTCCAACCCAACTCGCGTTTGATCTTGTCTGCGGACGCCACAAGACGCGCAGGGTCGCCAGCACGGCGTCCGACGAGGTCGTGCGTGAAGTCGATGCCAGTTGCAGCGCGGACGGCGTCCATGACCTCGATCACCGAGACGCCCTTGCCGCGTCCGACGTTGTAGATCTCGGACGCTTTGCCCTGCTCGAGCCGCTGCACCGCGGCAACGTGGGCCTCGGCAAGGTCAGTGACGTGGATGTAGTCGCGGATGCAGGAGCCGTCCGGCGTCGGGTAGTCAGATCCGAAGACCTGCGGGTTCTTGCCGGTGGAGAGGGCGCGGAACACCATCGGGATGAGGTTGAAGACACCGGTGTCACCGAGGTCAGGACCGCCAGCACCGGCGACGTTGAAGTAGCGCAGCGAGATCCAGTCGAGCCCGAGCGCGGCCGCGACGTCCTTCATCAGCCACTCGCCGATCAGCTTGGTCTCGCCATAGGGGTTGATCGGCTGACAGACGTAGTCCTCGGTCAGCGGTTCGTCGCTGTCGGGCATGCCAAACGTCGCGGCTGACGAGCTGTAGACCATCTTCTTCAGCCCCGTGGCGTCCATCGCCTCGAGCAGACTGAGCAGGCCGTCGACGTTCTCGCGGTAGTAGTAGAGCGGGCGTTCGACGGACTCGCCGACCGCCTTCTTCGCGGCCATGTGCACCACGCCGGTGACGTCGTACTCGCGGATCGCCTTCTCGACGGCGGCACCGTCCACGACCGAAGCCTCGACCAGCGGGACGTCATCGGGCACCTTGCGTCGCTCGCCCGTCGAGAGGTCGTCCAGGGCAACGACCCCGAACCCCGCCTCGCGTAGGGACGCAACGATGTGCGCGCCGATGTAGCCAGCACCGCCAGTGACCATCCATGTCATGCCGACCAGGGTACGGGGGTGGCGGAGCGAGGTGATGACTATGCGTTAGTTCCGTCATTTGGAGGGAACGCGTCGTTGCACCCAAATGAGGTGGAGGCTCAGTTGAAGGGGTGGCCGGTGAGGCGCTCGTAGGCCTCGATGTATTTCGCGCGAGTGCGCTCGACGACGTCGTCTGGCAGAGGCGGCGGCGGCTCGCCGGAGTGGCGTTCCCATCCGGACGCCGGCGAGGTCAGCCAGTCGCGCACGTACTGCTTGTCGAACGACGGCTGAGGACGGCCGGGCTGCCACTGGTCGGCTGACCAGAACCGCGAGGAATCGGGAGTCAACACCTCGTCAGCCAGCACGATCTCACCGGTCAGCGGATGGCGTCCGAACTCGAGCTTCGTGTCGGCAACGATGATCCCCCGCTCGCGGGCGATCTCCTCGGCCCGTGAGTAGACCTCGAGCGTCAACGAGCGCAACGCCTCGGCGTCCGCCAAACCGACCGTGTCGACAACAGCAGCGAAGTCGACGTTCTCGTCGTGCTCACCCAGCTCGGCCTTTGTCGCCGGAGTGAAGATCGGCTCCGGTAGACGCGAGCCGTCGACCAGGCCGTCGGGCAATGGATTGCCGCACACTGAACCGGAGGCCTCGTAGTCGACGAGCCCAGACCCGGTCAGGTAGCCGCGCGCAACGCAGTCAACGGGAAACATGTGCAGCCGCTGCGTCACCATGGCTCGACCGGCGACCGCATCTGGCACTTCGAGTGACAACAAGTGGTTGGGCACGAGGTCGGCAAGTCGATCGAACCACCAGAGCGTCATCGCGGTGAGGATGCGTCCCTTGTCAGGGATCGTCGTCGGCAACACCCAGTCGTACGCTGACATTCGGTCGCTCGCGACGAACAACAGGCGCCCGTCCGGGTACTCGTACAGGTCGCGGACTTTGCCGGAGTAGACCGCCTCGACACCAGGGAGCGCCGGTGCGGGCGGGACGTTCGCGACCATCGAGGTCACAGGATGTCGCTCGGCCGGTACTGCGCCGCCTCTGGGTGGGCAGCAACGACCGCCGCCACTCGAGTCACGACCGCGCCGACCTGGGCGACCGCTGTGCCGGTGAATGACAGCGGCTCCGCAACGAGGCTCTCGAGATCGGACGCGCTCAAGCCGAGACGTTCGTCTGCGGCCAGTCGCGCGAACAGGTCATTGCTGTCGGCGCCCTTCTCACGCATCTCGAGCGCAACGCTCACGGCGTGCTCCTTGATGACCTCATGAGCCGTCTCGCGTCCCACCCCCGCACGCACCGACGCCATCAGCACCTTCGTGGTCGCGAGGAAGGGGAGGTACCGATCAAGCTCGCGCTGCACGACCGCGGGGAAGACGCCGAACTCGTCGAGCACGGTGAGGAAGGTCTCGAACAGGCCATCGATGGCGAAGAACGCGTCGGCAAGCGCAACTCGGCGTACGACGGAGCAGGAAACGTCGCCTTCGTTCCACTGGTCGCCGGCGAGCTCACCAACCATCGATGAATAGCCGCGAAGGATCACCGCAAACCCGTTCACTCGCTCGCACGAGCGGGTGTTCATCTTGTGCGGCATCGCTGACGACCCGACCTGCCCCGGCTTGAAGCCTTCGGTGACCAGCTCAAGGCCGGCCATCAGCCGAATCGTTGTGGCGAGCGACGAGGGCCCGGCGGCCAGCTGCACCAACGCGCTCACCACGTCGAAGTCGAGCGACCGCGGGTACACCTGCCCCACACTGTCGAGCATGCGCTCGAAGCCGAGGTGACGTGACACCTCGATCTCGAGCTCGGTGACCCTGCTCGCATCTCCCCCGAGCAGGTCGAGCATGTCCTGGCTGGTACCCATCGGCCCCTTGATGCCGCGCAACGGGTAGCGATCAATCAGGTTCTCAACTCGGTCGAACGCGAT
>DASUFV010000189.1:0-2544 GCA_036274415.1 Actinomycetes bacterium | reverse complement strand
TGACCCCGCACTCGTTCACCGCGATCGACGCTGCCGCCGAGCTCATCATGGTGTTCGACCGCGACGGTCAGCACGCTCACGTCCACCACGCAGGCGACGAGACGCCCGGCTAGGTGTTGTGCCTTGGGACGTTGTTGACATCCGCTGAGTGAAGTGCCCCCTGGGCGAGTGTGGAGCTGCTTGACGGCAACACACACGTCCAGGAGGGCTGATGCACCGTAACGCTCCACTCACGCCGGAAGGCCGTCTTCGACTCTGTCGACGGATCGAGGAAGGCTGGTCGGTCGCTGCGGCGGCCGAGTCGATGAACATCTCGCGCCAGTGCGCCCACAAGTGGTGGCGCCGCTATCTCCTCGAAGGCCGAGCTGGGCTCGAGGACCGCTCGAGTCGACCGCGGTCGTGTCCACATCAGACTCCGGCGCGGATCGAGCGGCGGATCGTGGCGTTGCGCCAGTCCCGCAAGGTCGGACCGGCCCGCCTGGCCGGGATCGTCGGCGTGCCCGCCTCGACCGTGCATCGTGTGCTTGTCCGTCACGGGGTGAACCGGTTGCGGTGGATGGACCGTCCCACCGGTCGCGTGATCCGGCGGATCCACACCGACCACTGCGGCGAACTCGTCCACATCGATGTCAAGAAACTCGCTCGAGTGCCCGACGGTGGTGGACACAAGAAGCTCGGTCGTTCCACCGAGACCAGACGGCGACGTGGCGCCGGCTACACCCACATCCACACTGCGATCGACGCGTACTCACGACTCGCGTACAGCGAGTTCGCCGGCACCGAGAACACCACCAACTGCGTCGCGTTCCTCGACCGAGCGGTCGCCTGGTTCGCTGAGCGCGGCATCACGATCGAACGGATCCTCACCGACAACGGCAACGGCTATCGCAGTCGGGCGTGGCGCGACTGTTGCGCCGAGCTCGGTATCCGTCACACCCGCACCCGCGCCTACCGGCCGGCCACCAACGGCAAAGTCTGTGAAGACTTACGCAGCGCTGCGCTGGCTCCGGTCTGACCCTGGCCAAGGTATGACCGTCGTGTCCTGCGTTCGATTTGTCGGCCGGACGCCGGTGCAGTGCTGCGACGCGCACCGGCCAGGCGAACTGACCTGATAGGAGCTTGGACTAGAAGCCCCGTCACAGACCTGTCGCCCGCCCGGCCGGTTCGCTCGTTCCGTCAGATGAGTCCTAACGGAGGAGCGGGATCAGCATGGCAACCTCGATGACGGCTGTCACCGTGATCGGTGGGGTCGATACCCACAAGCACACGCACTACGCCGCGGTGATCGACGACGACGGGCGACTGCTCGGGCATCAGGAGTTCCCAGCGAACGATGCCGGCTACGTGGCCTTGTTGCACTGGATGCGTGGGCACGGTCACGTGCACGCCATCGGAGTGGAGAGCACCGGGTCGTTCGGAGCAACGTTGACTCGAGCGCTTACCAAGGCCGGCATCGACGTCGTCGAGGTCAATCGACCGAACCGGCTGGCTCGACACCTCGACGGCAAGTCCGACCGACTCGACGCCGAGCAGGTCGCACGAGCCGTCCTCGGGCGAACCTCGACCGCGATCCCGAAGGCCAAGTCCGGCATGGTCGAAATCATTCGCACGCTCCGGGTGACACGGGCCAGTGCGGTGAAGGCTCGCACGCAGGCATTCAACACGCTCTGGGGGATCATGATCGGAGCTCCATCGCCCCTCCGTGACGAGCTCGTCGTCCTCACCAAGCGGACCCTCGTCAACCGGTGCCTCCGGCTCCGTCCCGAGTCCGACGACTTCCTGTCCATGGCCAACGAACCGGAACGACTTCTAATGGCCGGCATCAAGACCGCGTTGCGAAAGCTCGCTCGTCGCTGGAAGACGCTCGACGATGAGGTGAAGACCCTCAACGCGCAGCTCGAAACCCTTGTCCGCGCGACCGCTCCTGCGCTCGTTCAGCTTCACGGCGTCGGCGTGGAGATCGCCGGCCAGTTCCTCGTGACCGCGGGCGACAACGCCGAGCGCATCCACAGCGAAGCTGCCTTCGCCAAGCTCTGCGGCGTCGCACCGCAACCCGCGAGCAGCGGTCGGACGAACGGACGCCATCGGCTCAGCCGCAGCGGCGACCGCGCCGCGAACAGCGCGCTCTACATCGTGACCATCGTCAGAATGCGCCACCACCAGCCGACCCGCGACTACCTCGAGCGCCGCACCGCAGAAGGGTTGACCAAGCGCGAGATCATTCGCTGCCTCAAGCGCTACATCGCACGCGAGATCTACAACAACCTCCCGCGCGCCGCGCCAGACCTTGCGAGCGCCGATTCGCTACGACCAGCCGCTTGACGAACATAGGAGCATCGAGCGTTTCAATCGCACCCTCGTTGACGAATGGGCCTACGCCCGGCTCTGGCGCTCAGAAACCAGCCGAGCCCGCGGCCTTGACCGTTTCCTCCACCGCTACAACCATCACCGCCACCACACCGCCATCGGCGGCCCACCCGCCAGCCGAGTCACCAACCTGGCAGGGCACAACAGCTAGTGCGGCGTTGATCGGGCGCGATCAAG
>DASUFV010000188.1:0-3907 GCA_036274415.1 Actinomycetes bacterium | reverse complement strand
TCCCGATACCGGAGATGTTGGCGTACGAGGACTGACCCCAGTTGGTATACACCTGCATGAACATCGAGTTGGGGTAGTAGGTACTCCAGGACGCCGCTGAAGCAGATTGTGATACCGAAACCGACGCCAAGAAGGCGAGAGCGGCTGTGACATACCGTGCAAGTCGGGCGTTCGACAGGATTCTCACAGCGATCGCCCGAGCCAGTAGTAGTGAGATGCGGAGGTGTGTTCCGTTCCGATAGCGCAGTACATGGTTACTCCAATCGTTGACGCTTCGTTCCGAATCGGGATCCCTGCATCTCAGTGTCCGGAAATCGCTGCTTCGTTTCACGCGATCTCGTAGCGCCGGTCAGGTTCTCAGAACTGACGCTTGTGTGAGTGCCGCGGTCTGAGCGTCCGCGGCGCATCACCTCTAAAGTCCCGTCCGACTTCTCACGTCTCGTTGTAACGGTGGCTGTTGTCCTGGACACTCACGGAGTATGAGGGAGGTGCGAGCCGGTCGCGACGGCCAATTCGAGGCCGTCTATCGGGAGTGCCTTCGTGACGTCAAGTTGTACGCCCGCGCACGAGTCGGCCGTGACCACGAGGACGACGTTGTGAACGCGACGTTCCTGTCTGTGTGGCAACGGTTGGATGAGATTCCGTGGCCTTCGCGTCGAGCGTGGGTGCTGGGAGTGTGTCGGAACCACTGTCGGAACCGATGGCGTGCCGATCGCCGATTCGCAGCCCTCGTCGATGAGGTGATCGCCGCTCGACCCGCACTCGAACTGGGCCTCTCCACCGATGGCTGGGACATCGACGCCGTAGCGGCGTTGGCTGCAGTGTTGCCGAACCTCTCGCTGGATGACCGCGAGTTGTTCGTGTTGTCGGCTTGGCTAGGGATGATGCCGTCGGAGATCGCCGAGACGCTGGGCGTTCCTGCGGGCAGGGTACGGGTCCGCTTGCATCGGTTGCGTGTGGTGCTTGCTCACCATCTTGGCGTCGACGCAGTAAGGGACGGGACCGCATGAGCGAGCGTGATCCCTTGGAAGTGTTCTCACGAGTCAATCCGTTTGCAGGCGAAGTCGATGCCTACACCGAGGCTGACGAGGCTCGATTGCTCAGCATCATCGCGACACCGGTGACGGCGGGTGGACGCCGTCCGTCACGGCGACGCCTTGTGGTTGTGGTTGGCGTCGGAGTCGTCGTCGTCGCGACGGCTGCGTTCGCGCTGCTTCGACGCGAACAGGCGTCTGACCCCACGGGTGTCGCCTGCTTCGCGACGGCGGACCTGAACGCCGACATTGTCGTATTAGGCCCGTCCCCTGACCCCGTCGCCGCGTGCGCAACCGTCTGGTCGGACGGCAGGTTGTCAGCAGACGGTCCGCCGCAGCTGACTGCCTGTGTCAACGACTCCGGTGTCGCCTCTGTGTTTCCGGGCGATCCAAGTGTGTGCTCCGAGTTGGGTTTGGCGGAGTTGGTGCCGGGCCGCAGCGCCGAGCATCAAGCGATCGTCGACCTGCAGCAACGGATGGCCGAGTTCTACAGCGCGGACTGCTACCGCCAGCCGGAGGCGTTGGCGACCGCGCAACAACTCCTCGACGAGTCAGGACTGACCGGCTGGTCCGTTCAGCTCGCCGAGGATTTCCCACCCGGATTCGAGTGCGGCATCGCCACGCCGTTAGCTGATGCTCGAACCGTGATCGTGGGCGGGGGGCGCCCCGCTCCCTGACGAATCCCCAACACACCTAGGAAAGGACCAAACCACATGAAACCACCTCTGCTTCGACGCGCCCTGATGGCGACGGCGATCACACTCATCGCACTACCAGCGACAACGGCAGCTGCCGCCGAGGACGATTCAGCGCCCTCGTCCGGCGTGATCGCAGAGTTCGAGGGAAGCACGATCAACCTCGCCGAAGGCTGGGGTGACGCCAATGCGTGTTCCGTCACAGCCGACGGCACCACTTGTTACCGCACGGAAGCCGAAATGGACGCTGCCGTTGCGGCCACCGCGAGCACAGCTGCACGTCTTAGCCACGAGATCGGGCCACTCGGTGTCTGCTCGACCTCGCTACGGCTGTACGACGGGACCTCGTTCGACGGGCAGGTCGTGAGCTTCACGACGACGGGCTCGCTGATCACCTTGTCGTCGTACGGGTTCGACAACAAGACGTCGTCGTACAAGGTCGGTGCGTGCGCGGCGACGCTTTACAGCGGAATCCAGACCAGCCCCTATCCCGGTAACACAGGAGCTGGCGCGCAGGCGACATCGATGCTGTCCGGGTGGGACAACACGATCTCTTCGGTGTTAATGCCGTGACCGTAACGCTGGGTGCGGTTGCGGACATGTACCTGGTGTCCGATAGCTGTCGAAGGCCGCGGAGGTTGCGCCGTGATCGAACGATCAGCCCACGAACGAGCGGCGTGGGCGCTCTCGCGGGCCTGCAACGGGTGGCGACGCGACCGGACGTGCCTCGACTCGACCACTGGACGACCGCGCCCGGAGCCGCACCCAGCGTGCACACGAGCTCAGGAGGAACACGACCGGATCTTGCGCGACGCCGGCGAATCCCAACCATGACTCTCGAACGAAACGACACCCGGCGCAGCCCGTGGTGGCGATCGGTGGCGTCGGAATGACTCGTCGCCGGTTCCGTTGGTTGGCGACCTTGGCGACACTGGTGGCGCTCGCTGGCGCGGCGTGGCTGGTGGGCGTGTCGGCCCAATCACCGGAGCAGGCCGCGGCACGGGCATCTGAGCCGCCGGCATCGTGGATCACGGCACCGGTCGAGCTTCGGGTCTTGACGGCGACGGTGATCCAACGCGGCGACGTTCGAGCCGAGGTGACGTCGACGGTTGGTGTGCCGGTATCGGTCGTGGGTGATCCTGTCGTGACCCAGGAACCGTTGGCTGCTGGAGAAGCGGTGGTCGACGGCGCTCGGGTGGTCGAGGTGTCCGGGCGACCGGTGTTCGTGTTCGAGGGCAACGTGCCGACGTATCGCTCGTTGAAGCCAGGGATGTCCGGCGCCGACGTCGCCGCCCTGCAGGCGGCGCTCGGCCGGCTCGGTCTCACTCCGGATACTGACGGTATGTTTGGCGAGGCAACAAAACAGGCCGTAGCCGACATGTATGAGCAAGCCGGCTATGAGCCGGTGCCGGTTTCCGCCACTGCGGCCGCCGAGATCACCGCCGCAGAACAGGCCGTGCGCGATGCCGAGGCGGCGGTGAGCGCCGCCGACAAGGCACTTCAGGCGGCAGCGAGCGGGCAGCATGCCTCGGTGATCGCTCAGGCGGAGGCAGCGCGCAACGAGGCGCAACGGGCGTTGGATACGGCCCTCACCGATGTCGACTATCAAGTGGAACTGGCACGGCAGGCCTATGACGCGGCCATCAGTGCACGCGACCGGCTTGCCGCGGAACCAGACGTCGATCCGGGGCAACTCGATTCGGCGCGTTTGGAGGCGGAAACAGCGGGAGTCCATCTCGATGACGTCAAACGATCGACACAGAATGCTGTCGACGCAGCACGAGACAGCCTGCGGGTCGCCGATTTGGCGTTGCTCGAGGCGCGGCAAGCCGGTGACGTCGAGCAGGCACAGACCGAACTCGATGCTGCGAACGCTGGACGAGACTTCGCACGCGCATCGCTGGCGGCGCTCGTTGCGGTCAACGGGCCCACCGTTCCGCAAGGTGAAGTCCTCTTCGTCCCGTCGCTACCAGCTCGAGTGCTGGCCGCACGCACTACCCTCGGCGGGCTCGAGGCTCCGTCCGATGCGACCTCCGCGACGGACAGTAGCGCGTTGCTTGAGTTGGCCGGCGGGGGTTTGGTGGTGTCGACCGCGGTGCGCCCCGGCGACGCTGGACTGATTCGACGTGGTATGCCCGCCGACCTGCTCGACGAAACAACCGGCACCTCATACTCGGC
>DASUFV010000187.1:0-13179 GCA_036274415.1 Actinomycetes bacterium | reverse complement strand
GACGATCATCGCGCCGAGCGGGGAGTAGCCGCTCGTCAGCCCCTTGGCGCAGGTGATGATGTCGGGCACGTAGCCGAACTTGTCGCATGCGAACAGCGTTCCGAGGCGTCCGAAGGCGCAGATGACCTCGTCGGAGACCAGCAGGACGTCGTACTGGTCGCAGATCTCGCGGACCCGCTGGAAGTAGCCGGGCGGGGGCGGGAAGCAGCCGCCGGCGTTCTGCACGGGCTCCAGGAACACCGCGGCGACGGTGTCCGCGCCCTCGAAGAGGATCTGCTGCTCGATCTGGTCGGCGGCCCAGCGGCCGAAGGCCTCGGGGTCGTCGCCGTGGATCGGGGCGCGGTAGATGTTGGTGTTCGGGACCTTGTGGGCACCCGGCACCAGCGGCTCGAAGGGGGCCTTCAGGGCGGGCAGGCCGGTGATGGACAGGGCGCCCTGCGGGGTGCCGTGGTAGGCGACCGCGCGGGAGATGACCTTGTACTTGGTCGGCTTGCCGGTCAGCTTGAAGTACTGCTTGGCCAGCTTCCACGCGCTTTCGACTGCCTCGCCGCCCCCAGAGGTGAAGAACACCCGGTTGAGGTCACCGGGGGCGAGCTCTGCGAGTCGGTCGGCCAGATCGATCGCGGCGGGGTGCGCGTAGGACCACAGCGGGAAGAACGCGAGCTCGTTCGCCTGCTTGGCCATGACGTCGGCGAGTTCGGTGCGGCCGTGCCCAACTTGGACGACGAAGAGTCCGGCGAGTCCGTCGAGGTACTTGTTGCCTTGGTCGTCCCAGATGTACGCGCCTTCGCCGCGCGTGATGATGGGGACGTGGCCACCCTCGTCGTAGGTCGAGTGACGCGTGAAGTGCATCCAGAGGTGTTCACGTGCGCGATCGGCGAGGCGGTCGTCGCCCAGTTCGCTCACGTACTGCGGTGTTGATGTCATCGGGTTCCCCATGAGTAGATCTGCTTGCGGAGCTTCAGATACACAAAGCTCTCGGTATGCCGTACGCCGGGGATCGCCCGGATCTGGCGGTTGATCACATCGAGCAGGTGGTCGTCGTCCTCGCACACCACTTCGACGAGAATGTCGTAGGAGCCTGCGGTGATGACGACGTAGTCGACTTCAGCCATGTTCTCGAGCGCATCGGCAACCTCTTCGAGATCACCCTCGACCCTGACGCCGATCATTGCCGCACGCGGGAAGCCCACGGACAGCGGATCGGTCACCGCGACGATCTGCATGACGCCGGTCTCCAGGAGGCGCTGCACGCGCTGGCGTACCGCCGCCTCCGATAGCCCCACGGCCTTGCCGATCGCCGAGTACGGTCGTCGTCCGTCTTGCTGCAGCTGCTCGATGATCGCCTTCGACACTTCGTCGAGGACGGCCCCGTTGCTGCGCTCGGAGACGCGCTCGCGGCTGACCATTCACGCATCCTGTCGAGGATGCCGTGGTTTGGCAAGTGATTCCGTCGGGAAACCAGCTGATCTCGACGAAATCGGTAACGAAACGCCTCCGACTATGTCGTTTCCCGCCGTCCGGGGTTAGGGTGGCGGCATTCCGCTTCCCCCACGAGGGGCCCCACCCCAGGAGTGCACGTGAGCGACCGCGTCATCCGCAACTTCATCAACGGCAAATCCGTTGACTCCATAGACGGCCAGATGATGGACCTCATCAACCCGACCACCGGTGAGGTGTTCGCGCAGGCCGCCAAGAGCTCGGCAAAGGACGTCGATGTCGCCTTCGAGGCGGCGGCGACAGCCTTCGAGACCTGGAAGGACAGCACGCCGTCTGAGCGATCGCTGGCCCTCCTGAAGATCGCCGACGCCATCGAGGCCAATGCCGACGAACTGGTTGCTCTCGAGAGCGAGAACACCGGAAAGCCGCTCGCGTTGACCGCGAGCGAAGAGATCCCACCGATGGTCGATCAGATCCGCTTCTTCGCGGGTGCTGCTCGCAACCTCGAGGGCCGTTCCGCTGGCGAGTACATGGCAGGCCACACATCGATGATTCGCCGCGAGCCGGTAGGTGTCGTCGGTCAGGTGGCTCCGTGGAACTACCCGATGATGATGGCGGTCTGGAAGTTCGCTCCCGCCATCGCAGCAGGATGCGCCACGGTGCTCAAGCCTTCCGACACCACGCCGGCAACGACCGTCCGCATGGCCGAACTCGCAGCGGAGTTCCTGCCGCCAGGTGTGTTCAACGTCGTCACCGGCGACCGCGACACCGGCCGAGCGTTGGTCGACCACCCCACACCTCGACTGATCTCGATCACCGGTTCCACGCGCGCCGGCATGCAGATCGCAGAGTCGGCGAGCAAAGACCTCAAGCGGCTTCACCTTGAGCTGGGCGGCAAGGCCCCGGTCATCGTCTTCGACGACGCTGACATCGAAGCTGCCGCGGAGGCGATCGCCGTCGCCGGCTACTTCAATGCCGGTCAGGACTGCACGGCGGCGACCAGGGTGCTCGCCGCACCCGGTGTGTACGACGACTTCGTTGCTGCGCTCACCGAACAGGCGCTGAACACCGCGACCACATATGAGAACGGTCCGAAGGACGAAGACGCGCTGGTGCCTCCGGTCAACAACGTCAACCAGTTCGACCGGGTTCTGGGCTTCTTCGAGCGACTTCCCGACCACGCTCGCGTGACAGCAGGCGGCGAGAAGATCGGCGACCGTGGGTACTTCGTCAAGCCGAGTGTGATCGCTGACGTGAAGCAGGAGGACGAAGTCATCCAGAGCGAGATCTTCGGCCCGGTCATCACCGTCCAGAAGTTCGCCGACGAGGCAGAGGCGCTGCGCTACGGCAACGGTGTCGAGTACGGCCTGGCGTCCAGCGTCTGGACCAGGGACTTCGGCCGCGCCATGCGCATGGCAAAGGGTCTGGACTTCGGGTGCGTATGGATCAACACGCACATCCCGCTGGTTGCCGAGATGCCACACGGTGGCTTCAAGCACTCCGGCTATGGCAAGGACCTCTCGATGTACGGGTTTGACGACTACACCCGCATCAAGCACGTGATGGCCAACATCGAGAGCTGATCTCACGACGAACGAAGAGGGCGGGTCAGATGGATGACCCGCCCTCATCGTTGTCTGCACTCATCGGTGCTGCCTCTGGTCGTCGCGAGCGCACGGCGTCCAACGCGGCAATGGCCACCTGCAGGGTGAGACAGACCTGGACGTCGTCGAGGCTGGCCCCGATCAGGGCTTCGATCGAACGAAGACGTTCGTAGAAGGCCGGACGCGACATCCCGTAACGTCCGGCGGCCTCGGACTTGTTGCGGCCGGTGTCGAGGTAGACGCGCAGCGCGCCGAGCAGGTCGGTGCCGTTCCGACTGTCGTAGGCCAACAGAGCTCCGAGCTCTCGCTCGACGAACATCTGCACGCGCTCGTCCTCGCGCAGGAGATGGAGCAGTCCGGCCAGGCCGACGTCCTCCAGTCGGTGCACCGCCCGCCTCCCAGAGCCTGCGAGCTCGGCCACCTGGAGGGCTTCCAGAAACGATCGGCGCACATCGAGGACGTCGGTGACGGTCGATCCGGCGGAGATGACGACGTCGGGCAATCCGGCCTCCGCGCGATCTCGTCTGATCCGGTTCGCCAGCGCAGTGAGCGCCGTTTCGGCACCGCCTACGTCAGGGCTCACCAACACCATGCCGACCGATGTTTCGTCGAGGACGCCGACCAAGCCGTTCGTGCGGGTCGTGCGTAAGGCGCGGGCCACCGTCTCGGCGAGCTGACGCACGTGGACCTGCGCCGCCAGTGGCGCCTCTGCCGCTGACTCGTCGGTGCGGACACTGATCACCACGCCGATGAGCACCTGCTCATCAACGGGAACGCCCAGCGCTGCGGCGCGGAGCCGGAGTTCGTGAGAAGGCATCGACTGGTCGACCATCGCGGACAACAACGTGCGGTGCGACTGCCGTTCAAGCGACTCGTCCTCGCGTTCGACGAGTCTGCGCAGCGCGAGCGCCGCTGCTGCGCGTTCGGCCACGACCAGCTGTCGCGACGTCGGTGCATCGTCCGTGACGAGGACGAGTCGTCCCCAGTCCGTGCCGCGCGCTCCGACGGTGGCGACCACCCATCCTTGGTCGTCGTCGACAGTCGTGCGTCCGCGGTAGGTGACCGACCGCGACCGGGCTTCCCAACGGTCCAGCAGTTGGTCGGCAGACGACCCGGCTGGGTCGAAGGTGAGCACCTGATGCCCAAGGTTCTCGAGCACCACGGGTACTCCAGCCATCCTCGCGGTCTGCCGGACGATCGCCTCGGAGTCCGCACCCTCGATCGAGAGCTCGGTGAACGTGCGATGGACCTCCTCGGACGCGCGCAGCTCGTCGAGCTGCGCCCCGACCACCAGCGCGTGTACGGCTTCGGTGACCTGGACGAAGGAGGTCTCACGGCGCAGTTCGACAACGGGAAAGTCCGTCGCGTCCGCCGCCGCGACCAGAGCAGGTGGCAGGGAGTCCTCGTAGCGACGACCCAGCTCGACGACCAGGCCGGACGTGCCGCCCTCGGCCAACCGTCGGATCGCTGCGGTCAGCTCGCGCTCGTCGTCCGGAAACGCGACGCCCGTCGACAAAAGGAGCTCTCCGCCGCGCAGCAGGTGCGTGATGTCGAGGACCTCCGCTACGTGGGTCCAGCGCACGGTGCGGCCGAGGCCCGGAGCACCGGCCACGAGCCTGGGGCGTCCGCGCCGTAGAGGCTCGACCTCGAGCGCCTGTGCCACCGTGGGCCCGACGGCTGCACGGGCAGGACCTGGGGCGGAGGGCGGCACGGGCGGAACGGTGACATGCGGCGTTGCGGGGTGTAAAGCCGATCCCGTCGCCAGGAGGAGGTCAGACTTCCTGAATCGTCATTCCGTTTCACCGAAGCGTCACGATTTCGTGGCAAGAATGCTCTGGAACGACGGAATCCCTTGTCACAGAGGGATGTGTCTGTCAGGATCAGCGGCTGGACGCCTGAGCCACTGCGCCCCTGCGCATTTTCCTGGGCGAGTAGCGTTGCCCCGCCTGCACGAGGAGGACTGACATGACCATCCCGAGCCACTTCATCGGCGGTCAGGCGGTCGAGAGCTCCACCGGGTCGACCGACCATGTCATCGACCCGAGCAACGGCGAAGCCATCCAGCAGGTCACCCTTGCCACCCCGGACGACGTCGACCGCGCGGTGGCCGCTGCGCGCGAGGCTTTTCCGGAGTGGTCGAGCGCCACCCCCGGCGCGCGATCGGACGCCCTGGCCGCCTTCGCCCGCATCCTCGACGAGAGGGCAGAGGAGTTCGCAAAGGTCGAGAGCCGGCAGGCGGGCAAGCCGATCAGGCTCGCGACCGAGTTCGACGTCCCAGGAACTGTTGACAACACCGCCTTCTTCTCCGGTGCCGCCCGCAACCTCGAGGGTCGAGCGGCCGGCGAGTACAGCGGCGACCACACGTCGATCATCCGACGCGAGGCAATCGGCGTCGTCGGTTCGATCGCACCGTGGAACTACCCGCTGCAGATGGCGGCGTGGAAGATTCTGCCGGCGATCGCGGCAGGCAACACGATCGTCCTCAAGCCAGCCGAGATGACCCCGCTGACCTCGGTCATGTTTGCCCAGGCGGCGCACGACGCGGGGATTCCCGCCGGTGTCATCAACGTCGTCACAGGGCGCGGGTCGGTCGCGGGCGAACACCTGATCGCGCACCCCGACGTCTCGATGGTGTCGTTCACCGGATCAACGCCCATCGGCCAGAAGGTCATGCAGACCGCGTCCGGCACGGTCAAGCGCGTCCACCTCGAACTCGGCGGCAAGGCACCGTTCGTGGTGTTCGACGATGCCGATCTGGACGCCGCTGTGCACGGAGCCGTGGCGGGCTCACTCATCAACACTGGTCAGGACTGCACCGCCGCCACCCGCGCGTACGTCCAGCGCCCGCTGTACGACGCCTTCGTGCAGGGCGTTGCCGATGTCATGGCTGGCGTCGTCCTCGGTCCGACGGCCGACCCGGCGACCGACCAGGGCCCGCTGATCTCGCGCAAGCAGCAGGAAGCTGTCGCTGGGTACGTCGAACGCGCGCGCGGCTACGGAGCCAAGATCGTGCGCGGAGGGCAGGCTCCCGGTGGCGAGCTCGCGTCCGGCTCGTACTACGAGCCCACGCTCGTCGTCGACGCTGCGCAGGACTCCGAGATCGTCCAGGAAGAGCTGTTCGGCCCAGTGTTGGTCGCCCTGCCCTTCGACGACGACGACGAGGGCCTGCGGCTCGCCAACGACACCCCCTACGGCCGGGCTGCCTCGGTGTGGACGCGTGACGTGTTCCGCTCGCTGCGAGCGACGTCCGAGATCAGGTCAGGGTGCGTCTGGGTCAACGACCACATCCCGATCATCAGCGAGATGCCGCATGGCGGCTACAAGCAGTCGGGCTTCGGCAAGGACATGAGCCAGTACTCGTTCGACGAGTACACCAACGTCAAGCACGTGATGTACGACCGCACCGCCGTGGCGCGCAAGGACTGGCACCGGACCATCTTCGGAGCACAGAGCAGTTGATCGGGCAGGAGCAGTTGATCGGGCAGGTGAAAGACAGGGTGAGAATGGGTCTCGGAATGGCAACGTCTGCGCCAATTCCGTCAATTCTCACAGTCAATTCTCAGCCAGATGTGTCACCGTCGGACCACGTCCGTCAAAGATCAATCACACGTGTGCACACCTGTGCACGGCGGGTTGAGGGGACTCGCCATCATCACAACTCTCGCGGAGGAACCTCAGCATGACTGACAAGTTGCCCAGCCTCAGCCCATCGTCGGGCATTCGCAACACGGGCCTTTCCCGCCGCGGGTTTCTCCGCGGTGTCGGTGCTACCGGCGCAGCGGCAGCTGGCGCCAGCCTGCTCGCCGCCTGCGGCAGCGACGACGAAGGCGGCGACACCGGTGGTTCCGGCAGCGACGAGAAGATTCTCAACTTCGCGAATTGGCCGCTGTACATCGACCAGATCAAGCGCGATCCGCAAGCACCCGGCACCACCATGGCCGACTTCATGGAAGAGACCGGCATCGAGGTCGTGTACACCGAGCCGATCAACGACAACGAGCAGTACTTCCAGAAGATCCGCCCGGTCCTCGCGGCCAACAAGGACGTCGGTGTCGACTCCTTCGTGTTGACCGACTGGATGGCGTCGAACCTCATCAACCTCGGTTGGCTCGAAGAGCTGGACAAGTCGAACATCCCGAACTTCGACAACCTCACCGAGACGCTCAAGTCGCCGACCTTCGACCCCGAGCGCACCTACTCGTTGCCGTGGCAGTCGGGCGTGACGGGTATCGCCTATGACGAGTCGCTCACCGATCCGATCACCACGATCAACGATCTGCTGACCAACCCCGATCTCAACGGTTCGATCACCGCGTTGACCGAGATGCGCGACACCATGGGGCTCATCCTGCTCGACCAAGGGGCCGATCCGGCCGACTTCGATGCCGACCAATGGGCATCGGCTCTGGCGGCGCTCGAAGCGGCCAAGGACTCTGGCCAGATCCGACAGTTCACCGGAAACAACTATGCGCAGCTGCTCGCCAAGGGCGACATCAAGGCGTGCATCGCGTGGTCTGGTGACGTGATCCAGCTGCAGTTCGACAACCCGAACATCAAGTTCGTCATCCCTGATGCCGGCGGAATGCTCTGGTCGGACAACATGCTCATCCCGAACCAGGCGCAGCACAAAGAAAACGCCGAAATCTGGATGAACTACTACTACGACCCCAAGGTGGCGGCCAGGCTCGCGGCCTGGGTGAACTACATCTGCCCGGTTGACGGTGCCCAGCAGGAGATGGAGAAGATCGACCCTTCGTTGGCGAAGAACCCGCTCATCTTCCCCTCCGCCGAGGACTACGAGCGGCTGTCCATCTTCCGTGCGCTCACCGACGACGAGCAGACCCAGTTCTCGTCGGAGTTCCAGAGCATCGCGGTCTGACCCGCCACAGGCCTTCACATTCGGGTGCACCCTTGTCAGACTCGACCCGTCACCGCAAGTGCCACGGCACTTGCGGCGCGGCAAGGGTGCACCCGACGTTGGCTGCACGACCTGACTGATCGCCGGTCAGTCAGTCACCACCCACCGCACGATGAGTCAGGACCATGAGCGAACAGACCTCCACCGCAGCCCCAGAGGCACAATCGACGGGGGGCGGCGCCGACCTCCACATCGTCGACGTGACCAAGAAGTTCGGCAGCTTCACTGCTGTCGACGACCTCACCCTCACGGTTCCCTCCGGCTCCTTCTTCGCACTGCTCGGCCCGTCCGGTTGTGGCAAGACGACGACCCTCCGGATGGTGGCCGGCCTCGAAGAGCCGACCGCCGGTCGGATCGTCATCGGGACCGAGGACGTGACGTATCGCAAGCCGTTCAAGCGCCCGGTCAACACCGTCTTCCAGTCGTATGCGTTGTTCCCGCACTTGGACATCTTCGAGAACGTCGCATTCGGACTGCGTCGAACCGGGATGAACCGGTCGGAAATTCGCGGTGAGGTCGAGAACATGCTCGAGCTGGTCGAGCTGTCGACGTACGCGCGGCGTAAGCCGAACCAGCTGTCAGGTGGACAGCAGCAACGTGTCGCGGTTGCCCGAGCCCTCATCAACAAGCCAGAGGTGCTTCTGCTTGACGAGCCGTTAGGCGCACTCGACCTGAAGCTGCGCCGGCAGATGCAGATCGAGCTCAAACGCATCCAGACCGAGGTGGGCATCACGTTCGTTCACGTGACACACGACCAGGAAGAGGCCATGACGATGGCCGACACCATCGCAGTCATGAACGAAGGCCGGATCGAGCAGATGGGTGCTCCGATCGAGCTGTACGAGAACCCGGTGACGACGTTCGTTGCGAACTTCCTCGGACAGTCCAACCTCATCAAGGGTTCGGTGACCGGCAAGGGCGGAGGCGACGCGTTGCTGGAAGTGCAGGGCATCCGAATGGCGATGCCAACGGCACGGGTGCATTCAGATCGCGACGACGTGTGGGTCGGGGTTCGCCCCGAGAAGATGCAGATCAGCCGTTCCGGTATTTCGGTCAATGGCGAGAATGCGGTGACCGGTGTCGTCACCGACGCCTCCTACATCGGCGTCTCGACCCAGTACCTGGTCGAGTTGCCATGGGGGCAAGAGGTTGGGGTGTTCGCCCAGAACCTGTCGACCGAGGGCCCGCTGAGCAAGGGTGACGAGGTCGTCCTGCACTGGAACCCGGCACACACCTTTGCGCTGGACGCGTCGCAGGACGCCGAAGCGGGCGCGGAGAAGGTCGAGGGCGACGAATGAGCGCTGCGCCGGCACCGGGAGCGGCGCAGACGCCGCAGGACGATGTTGCGCGCACCGTCGGCTCTCATGCTTGGACGCCTTATGCACTGCTGAGTCCAGGCATGTTGTGGCTCGCCGTCTTCTTTCTGGTACCGACGGTGATGCTCGTGACCATGTCACTGTCGAGCGGCTCGGCCTTCACCGGTACGGGCACGTTCTCGTTCAGCTGGGAGTTCTCGAACTACGCCGACGCCTGGAACCAGTACATCGTTGACAAGCCGATCTTCCAGAAGTCGTTGGTCTACGCGCTGATCGCCACGGTGCTCTGCCTCATCATCGCGTACCCACTCGCCTACACCATCGCTTTCAAGTCGGGCCGGTGGAAGAACCTGCTGCTCGTCCTGGTCATCGCCCCGTTCTTCACGAGCTTCCTGCTCCGCACGAACGCGTGGCAGACGATCCTCTCGGACAACGGGTTCGTCGTCGATGTCATGAAGAACACCGGCATGCTCGACTTCCTGCACACGGTCGTCAACACGCCGGACTCATGGCCTTCGTGGACGCAGATCTTCCCCGAGGGGATCACCGCAGAAGACCACGTGCTGGCCACACCGCTCGCGGTGATCCTGGGCATCACGTACAACTTCCTGCCCTTCATGACGCTGCCGCTTTACGCCAGTCTCGAGCGCATCGATATTCGACTGATCGAGGCGGCGACCGACCTGTACTCGTCGGCCTTCACCGCCTTCCGCAAGGTCACGTTCCCGCTGTCGTTGCCCGGCGTGGTTGCCGGAACGCTGCTGACGTTCATCCCGGCAGCAGGTGACCCGGTGAACGCCTTCCTACTTGGTTCCAGCAACGATGCGCTCATGGGTAATGCGATCGACGCTCAGTTCAAGGCCACGGGGAACTATCCGCTCGCGTCCGCGCTCTCGGTCATCTTGATGGTGGTCATCGTTGCGATGGTTGCGCTGTATGTGAAACGCGCGGGAACCGAGGAGCTGGTCTGATGTCAACAGTTCTGGAACCTACGCAGTCCATCGATGCTCGACGCGCCCAAGCCCTCGCCGCGCTGCCGCCGTACAGCCCGCCAAGTCTGCCGGTGCGCACGATGCGATGGGTGCGTTCGCATCTGGTCCAGTTCTTCGCGGCGCTAGTCCTGTTCTACATGTTCGTCCCGGTGCTGCTCGTCGTCATCTTCTCGTTCAACCTGCCGTCCGGAAAGTTCAACTACATCTGGAACCAGTTCTCAACGCAGGCATGGGTCAACGTCTGGCAAGACCCTCTGATCACCGACTCGGTGGTTCTCAGCCTGGAGATTGCTTTCGTGGCCACCGCCGTCGCCACGCTGCTCGGAACCTTGATCGCGTTTGCCATCGGACGTCACCGCTTCGTTGGCAGGGCCGGCACCAACTTGCTCATCTTCATGCCCATGGCGACGCCTGAGGTCGTCATGGGTTCGTCGCTGCTCACCTTGTTCGTGGCCGCCGGTCTCGAGGCCTCGTTGGGACGCGGCACCATCATGGTGGCGCACATCATGTTCTGCATCAGCTTCGTCGTCGTCACGGTGAAGGCTCGGATCGCGGGTCTCGACTCGCGGCTGGAGCAGGCAGCCATGGACCTCTACGCGGATGAGAAGACTACCTTCTGGAAGGTCACGTTCCCGCTCGTGCTCCCAGGCATCGTCGCAGCTGCTCTGTTGGCCTTCTCACTGTCGTTCGACGACTTCGTTATCACCAACTTCACGAGCGGTCAGACCGTGACGTTCCCCATGTACGTCTGGGGTGCAGCCGGACGCGGGATTCCGCCCGAGGCGAATGTGGTCGGCGCGATCATGTTCGGTGTGGCGGTGCTCGTCGTCCTGCTGCCACAGCTGTTGCGTCGTCGGCGTGCGAAGACCCCCGACGGTCCAAAGCCCGAGGTTCTCGGGGTCGACGGCGACGACCACATGTCGCTGGGAGCGACTGCCAGGTTCGAGCACTCCTGAACCGAACGCCTGATGCTCCGGTGACACCACCGCTCTGACACCCACCCCTTCGCGCTGTGCGTGCACCGTTGCTCCATACTGCGTGGTCGAGGTGAGAACGTGTCCGGAGCATTGTCGAAAGTTCCTGTGAGCCCGGCCAGCATCAACGCGTCCTTGCGTGACGCCGAACCCCGGTCGTTCTGGCTGGACGACCCCGAAGCTCCAGAGCTTCGCCCGCGGCTGACCGACCGGTTGAGGTGCGACCTCCTTGTGGTCGGTGGCGGCTTCACTGGCCTCTGGACCGCGATCTTGGCCAAGCAGGAGAACCCTTCGCTCGACGTCGTCCTGCTCGAGGGTGAGCGAATCGGTTGGGCTGCAACCGGACGCAACGGTGGATTCGTGTCGTCCAGCCTCACGCACGGCCTGCCGAACGGAGCGGACCGGTTTCCCGATGAGCTGCCCGCATTGATCCGGCTAGGCGAGGAGAACCTCGACGCGATCGAGCAGACGATCGAGAAATTCGACATCGATGCTCAGTGGGAGCGCACTGGTGAGATCACCGCGGCGTACGAGCCATGGCAGGTCGACGAGCTGCACAGCTACGCAGAGCTGGCCAAGGAGCACGGACTGCCGGTCGAGGTGTGGGACGCCGACCGCATGCGCGCGGAGGTCCACTCACCGACCTATTTGGGCGGCGCGTTCGAGCCGCACGACACTGCGATCGTGAACCCCGGTCGTTTGGCGTGGGGTCTGGCTCGAGTAGCAGAAGGTCTGGGCGTCCGGGTGTTCGAGCGCAGCAGGGTCACAGGGCTTGAGGAAGACTCCGGAGTGATGGTCGCAACCACCGGATACGGGCAGGTCTCGGCGTCCAAGGTGGCGCTAGCCACGAACATCTTCCCTAACCTGGTCAAGCGGGCCAGGTCATATGTCATCCCCGTGTGGGACTACGTACTGATGACCGAGCCGCTCACCGACGCTCAGATGGAGTCGATCGGCTGGAAGGGTAGGCAGGGGATCGGCGACGGTGGAAACCAGTTCCACTACTACCGGCTGAGCTCGGACAACCGCATCCTCTGGGGTGGGTACGACGCGATCTACCACTTCGGCAACGGACTCAGTGAAGAGCTCTCGCAGCGTCCTGAGTCGTTCCGCAAGCTTGCCGGTCACTTCTTCGCCACGTTCCCGCAGCTCGACGGCATCCGCTTCACCCACACGTGGGGCGGGGCGATCGACACGTCGACGCGGTTCTGCGCGCTCTGGGGCCGGGCGTACGGCGGCAAGGTGTCGTATGTGCTCGGATATACCGGCCTCGGGGTGGCCGCCACCAGGTTCGGAGCCCAGGTGATGCTCGACCACCTGAACGGGCGCCGCACCGAACGCACCGAGCTCGCCATGGTCAAGAGCAAGCCCATTCCGTTCCCGCCTGAGCCGATCAAGTCGGCCGGCATTCAGCTCACTCGCTGGTCGATCGCCAAGGCCGACGAGCAGGCGGGACGGCGGAACCTCTGGCTGCGGACGCTGGACCGGCTCGGTCTCGGTTTCGACTCGTAACCCCGCTCGATCGGCTCCAGCAGAGTGTAAGAATCACGAGTCCGAGCCTTACACTCTGCTAGTTGTCCGGCAGCAGGGCCCCGGGAAGACTGGGGGGCACGCGTCTGGCACCCATCTGAGAGCAGGAACCCTCATGACCAAGCACGTCACGCACTGGATCGATGGCAAGCCCTACACGGGAGGCGCCGAACGGCAGGGGGAGATCTTCGACCCGGCTACTGGCCAGGTGACCGGCACGGTCGACTTCGCAGACGTCGCGGTGATGGACGAAGCGGTGGCGGTGGCCAGCGCAGCGTTCAACGAGTGGCGACAGGCTTCGCTGACCAAGCGCACTCAGGTGCTCTTCAAGTTCCGCGAGCTGCTCGACGCCCGCAAGGGTGAGCTGGCCGAGATCATCACGTCCGAGCACGGCAAGGTGCTCTC
>DASUFV010000186.1:0-13802 GCA_036274415.1 Actinomycetes bacterium | reverse complement strand
GAGGCGTCCAGCCGCTCGGAGCCGTAGTACTGCGTGAACGTGTTGCGCTCGGCGTCGAAGCCCTTGGCGCAGACCTCTTCGTGGATCTCATTACGCATGATGACGAGCCGCGGTACCTCCATGCCCATCGACTGCGCGATCCGCTCCATGCGGTCGACCGCGACCCACGCCATTACCTTGGAGTGGACGAACTGTTTGCGGGGGCCTCGGATCTCCCAGATGCCGTCGTCCGGCTGCTGCCAGTTGTCGCGCAGCCAGGCCGCCATCTTGAACGCGATGTCGACCGCTTGGGGTGCGCTCGGCATGCCGAGCTCGCGCGCGCGGTAGATGGCGTCGATCAGCTCGCCGTACACGTCCAGCTGCAGCTGCTCGGCCGCGGCGTTGCCTACTCGTACCGGCGCCGAGCCCTCGTATCCGTCGAGCCATTCCAGCTCGCGCTCGTCGAGCCAACGTTCGCCCGCGATGCCGTACATGATCTGCAGGTCCTCGGGATCCCCTGCCACCGCGCGCATCAGCCAGTCACGCCAGCTGACCGCTTCGTCGAGGTAGCCGGCGGCCATGAGCGCGTCCAGCGAGAGTGCGGCGTCCCGCAACCAGCAGTAGCGGTAGTCCCAGTTGCGGACGCCGCCGAGCCACTCCGGCAGGGACGTGGTTGCAGCGGCGACGATCCCGCCGGTCGGCGCGTACGTGAGTGCCTTGAGGGTGATGAGCGAGCGCTGCACTGCATCGGCCCAAGGACCGTCGTACGTCGAGCGTCCCGACCACTCGCTCCACCATGCCTCGGTCTCCTCGGCCGCCACGAAGGCGTCGATGACCTCGGGCGGGTGTTCCCACGACGGGTATGCCGTCAGCACGAAGCCCATGCGCTCACCGGCGTCCACTGTGAAGTGCGCCTCGACGTCGGGCCCTTCACCCTCGAACGACACGTCGCTGCGGAGTTTGAGCGCCTGCGGTCCGGCTTGGACGATCACCACGCCGTCGTTGGTGACCCACGGACGCGTCTTGCCGTAGTCGAACCGAGCACTGAAGACCGAGTGCATGGGCACCGATCCCGCGAGACCCTCGACGATGCGAACGAGTCGCGGCCAGTCCGTTCGGACTGGCATGAAGTCGATCAGGCGGACCGCTCCGTCAGCCGTTTCGAGGTCGGTCTCGAGCACGAGCGTGGGCCCTCGATAACGCCGCGAGGTGCGCTGTACCTCGGCGTCCGGACTGAGCGACCAATAGCCGTTGGCGTCCGTTCCCAACAGGCGCGCGAAGCACGCCGGTGAGTCGAACCGTGGGATGCAGAGCCAGTCGACGCTGCCGTCCGAACCCACGACCGCCGCCGTGTGCGTGTCGCCGACGATCGCGTACTCCTCGAGCGGTAGCGCCACTGCGTCCCTCCGAGCCCTCCGGCCTCGACACCTTTCACCCCCAGCATGCCCGCTTCCGGCACACCTTCGGGGAACTCTGTCCGGGTCATACCCCCGACGAAGTACCCCAAAGGTGTGCCGTTACGCGGGTTGGCGCAGCCAGAGGGTGAAGCGGGTCATCGGGAGGAATCCCATCGCGACGAACCCGGGGCGCGAGTAGTCACTGGTGAACGCTACGGCTGGAAGGTCGGGAGCGAGTGCCCACCGAGCGCGGACGATGGCGCTCCAGACTCCGCGGCGACGAGCGGCCGGCAACGTCGCAGCAAGCGCCAGATTCACCACACCGAATGCCGGAAGTGCCATTCCGACGGCGACCGGCTCGTCGTCCAAGAAGCCCAGCCGAAGGTGCGCTTCGCTGTGGAGCAGGGACTCGGGGAGCAGCGATCCCGCCGGAGCACCTGACGCCTCCGGTAGCGGATACCCCTCGACCGCGACTCGTTCAACGATGGCCAGCTGCTCGGCAGTTTGCACCGGTTCAACGCGGACGCCGGGGCGGCTGGCGCCGGTGGCGGCCGCGCCCACGACAAACATCGGGTGCCCCATGAGCGTCCATCCACGGGACGACAGGTCGGGAGTCGGCCACGCGGACAGCAGCGTTGCGGTCGACCCTCCCGTGAAGAACTTCTCGACGCGGTCCAGCATTTCGTCGCTCGGGTCCAGCACCGGACGCAGCAGCACGGCCTGGTTCAGGAACGGCACGACCGTTCCGGCGTCCGCAAGGCTCACGTCGTCGTGCTGCTCGCTGCGTCCGCCGGGGCGGTCGGCGATGATCTCGTTCATCCGCGACTGGTTCAGCAGGAACTGTCGAAGCACCGAGTCATAGGGCGGTGTCTCCGGCTCGTACCCGGTCTCGAGCCGCTCGTGGGTGGTGGTCATCGCGCGCGCACCATCGGTGCCTCGGCGGCCTGCCGCGCCATCTGCTGCTGGTCGAGCATCCCCGAGCAGTGCGCGATGTGCTCGACCACGCGGTCACCGTCGATCCGGATGTGGTGCATCGTCCACCACTTCACCGGTTGACCGTCCTCGAGACCCTCGGCCTCCAGCTCGACGAGTACGCCGTCCGACGTCGGTGTCACGTGCTGCTCGTTCACCCGGCGTCCGGGAAGGAACTCACCCGCGAGCGCCTCACGGAGACCGTCGTGACCGGACAGCTGGAAGCGCCACATCGGCACAACCAAGTCGAGCAAGACGTCTGGCGCGCACACCGCCAGGTAGCGGTCGGTGTCGCCCGATACCAGCGCGGCCACCACCGCCTCCGCGGCATCTGCGGTACCGCCATCGACTTCACGCACCGCACCATTCGCACCGGACGTCGTCGCAGGACTGCTCATGCGCTCGCCTCCTGTGCTGACTCCTGGGCTGCCTCCTCGGCTGCTGCGATGTTGCCCAGCACGACGTCCATTGTCTTGGCCAGCTCGGACGCCGGGCTGAACTCAACGACCTCACCGCCGGCGAACAGAGTGGGCGTGTGACCAGGCTTGGCGTAGTACGCCTGACCCGCCTCGATCGTGTCGACCGTTCCGTCGGTGTACCGGAACTGCACCTTGCCCTTGAGCACGACGCCCCAGTGCGGGCACTGACATGCGTCGTCGGGCAATCCGGCAAACAGCGGCGACAGGTCCTGGTCTGCTGTGTACGTCTCGAAGCCGATGATGTAGTCGTCGACCGGTGTGTAGCGACCCTCGAAGCCGTCAGCCTGCTCGATCTGCGGGGCGGTCTCTCGTGCGGCAACTCCCATGACTCCTCCTGATGCCATCGGTTCGCGGCTCGGACGCCGCGCTCACCCTTCAGGCGTGAGGTATCGCCTCACAGTGTGAGATCCCACTCCACGGGCGCCTCAGGGTCGTAGCTGCAGAACCGTCCGGTGCGAACCGACCGGCTGAGGTGCCGGCCCAGCGCCGGATCGACCGCCTTGACCTTCCGAATGGCGTCCCTGATCCGCGCGGTGACCGTGCTGCGCGCCCGCTCGGCCGGATCGCCGGCTCGCCTGCCGCGCCCGCCCAGGCCATACGCCTGACTCAGCTGCTCGACCAGCGCATCCCGCTCGAGCGTGAGCTGTCGGGACGCCGACTCGTCACCTGCCGCGTCCGCTTCGGCCAGCTCGGCCTCGATGTCGACGAGTCGCGCCCGGTAGGCCGCGCGCGCTGCGGCGTCCACGACGTCGCCGAGGTCTCCCTCGGCGCCGAGCCCCAGCTCACCGCTCGATCCGGGAGAGGCCGCGACGCCTTGAACCAGGTCGAGCGCGGCAAACTCTCGACCGGGCTCGGCGATCAGCCTGGCGAGGTCGCCCATTCCTTTTGAGTCGCGAACGGTCACCAGGGCAGCACCCCACCCGACTCGCCAGCTGTCGCCGTCACGCCGGAACGTGCGGCGTCCGGCAGCCTGCGGTTCGGCGACCGGCGGGGCCGTCGGCTTCGCCAACGTCGCGAGTGCCTCTTCGGTCAACCGCACCAACCGGGCCGCGCCCAAGGAGCGGTGGAGCATGAGCGCGTTGTCGAGATGTCCATGCGCCTCATCAGTGCGGCCGAGCGTGGCGGCAAGCAGCCCAAGGTGTCGTTCGACCGAGCCGTGGCAATACGCGCCGATGCCCTCCACCGCAAACCGCTCGCGATACGGGGCGAGCACGTCGTAGAGCCACGCCGCCGTCTCGATGTCACCGACTGCTGAGGCTGCGACCGATGCCTGAGCGAGAGCAGGCAGGTACTCACTGTCCCGCGGCAACGACGGCAAGCTCACCCGAGCATTGGTCAGATGCTCTCGCGCGGCGTCCAATTCACCGCGACATGCCGCCTGGTACGCCATGACGATCGTGACCCACACGTCGACCGTCGGGTCCCACCCGCCGAGCAGCTGGACCATCTCCACTGACTCGTCCGTTGGCCGGGACGACACAGTGCCGAACCACTCCGAGACCTTCGCCAGCATCGTCGCGTTTCGCCCATCACCACCAAGCTCGCGCGTTCGATCGACCAGCTTCATCGCCACGGCCGAGTCGTCGCGCGCCCATGCCAACGTCGCGCGCCACAACGGCACGTACCAGTCGTAGATCGGCTGTCGGACGCGGCGTGCCGCGAGCTCGTACGCGGCGACCTCGTCCTCCACCGCCGCGAAGTCGCCGAGCTCAAAGAACGCCACCACACGCATCCGGCGGGCGAGCAGCTCGCGCGGCACGTCACCTGACCGCTGAGCCAGATCCAGCATCTCAAGCGCAGCCTCGACGCGTCGCTCGACGTCAGCCGGTCCGGCAATCGCGTCACACCAGGCGGCGAGCGCATCCATGATCGCCGCCGAATCACCGGACGAACGCGCGAGCGCCAAGGCGCCTGCGGCGGCTCGCTCCCTGCGCTCTGCTGGCTCGGACAAAGACCGGGCAACCGTGAGTCGCGCGATGACTCGCGCGCGCAGAGCCTCGTGTTCGGGGTCATCACCCAGTTCGTCGAGTGCTTGCGCCAGCAGTCCTTGTTGCGTTTCGTCGAAGAGCTCGACCTCGAACCCGCCGCCGCTGCCGACCGCCAGAGCGGCTCTGGCCAGATTGGCGGCGTCACCGCGTGCGCCAGCCAACTTGGCGGCTTCGAGGAACGCCTCGCGGGCCAGCTCGTCGCGTCCGGACGCCTGCTCGGCCTCCCCTTGCCGGATCAGGAGCTCAATGCGGTCAGCCGCGTCGGGTGCGAGCTCCAGCACAGCGAGCGCCTGCGTGTACCAGCGTGCGGCGTCTTCATACGCGAGAGCGTCATACGCCTCTCGCGCTGCTGCGATTGACGTCGACACCGCAGCTCTCGCCGAGCCCGCGGACGCGGCGGCCACCTGATGCGCGGCGATGCGCGAAGTCTCGACCGCAAGCCCTTCGTCACGCATTTGCGTCAGCACGTCAGCGACCTGCTGGTGCAAGCGCACACGCAGTGGAAACGGTGTGTCATCGACGAGTGCTGCCCGCATCAGCGGGTGCATGAAGCTGTCCGGATGCCTCGCATCCAGGAGCACTCCGCATTCACGTGCGAGATCCAAAGCCTCTGCCACGTCGGCGTCCGGGATCGAGAGCACCCGCGACAAGAGGGGTGGCGTTGCGGCGTCACCGGCAACGGCCGACGCGACGAGCACTCGCCGTGCGTCATCCGGCAAGGGTGCCGCTCTGTCGAGCAGCACCCGTCTGACGGTGACAGGCACCGAGAGCGGTTCCCTGGTGGCGTTTTCAGTCGCAGCACCGCTGGACAGGAGCTCCAGCGCGAACAACGGATTGCCGTCGGTCGTGGTCTGCAACGCGTGCACGAACTCGCGGCTACGACCGTCGCCGGACGCCTGGCGCACCAACTCAGCCGTAGCGGATTCGTCCAGCCCACCCAGCGGCAGGTGGACGCCGTGGCGACTCAGCTCGTGCGACAGGGCGGCGGCGTCGGGCGTGGAGTCTCGGATCGCCACGACCAGAAGCGTCCTCGACGCGGATGCCTGGGCTGCGAGGAAGACGAGTAACTCGCGGGACGACGGATCGAGCCACTGTGCATCGTCGACGAACAGCACGACCGGCATCACGCGGCTGATGTCGTCGAGCGCGGATCGGACGGCGTCGAACTGCGTGATGCGCGCGGCACGCGACGCCGAACCGGACTCGCGGGTCGAGAGCAGCGCAGCGTCCGCACCCAACTGCTCGAGCAGCTGCCGCCACGGACCGAACGGTGTCACGGCGATGTCGTCCAGCCCGGTGACCCATGCCGTTCTTTCGTTACCGCTGACCTGCCCCCGGGCCCACCGAAGCAGGGTGGTCTTGCCAATGCCCGCATCGCCGGAGGCCAGCACCACCCCGCCACGACCGGTTCGGGCACCGGCCAGGGCGTCGGCGAGCACCTGCTGCTCGCGTTCGCGTCCCACGGGCGATGCCGACATGAGAAGCATTCTCGGCCTCCGCGCGCTCCAGCGGGGCTGATGCGCCGACGCCACGACCGTTCAGGGTGTCAACAGCGTTGACAACGCTGCTGACAACCTCCAGACTGCAGGCTCATGGCGTCCAGGACCCCTCTTCGCGGAGCTCGGAACGCGTCCGAGCCTGCTCCGCGCACCGAGCTCTCGCGGCGGCGGATCCTGGACGCCGCACAAGCCCTGATCGAGCGGGAGGGCGACAGGGCGCTCACCTTCCGGCGGCTCGGTGCTGAACTCGGCGTCGACCCCACGGCCGCCTACCGACACTTCCGCAACAAGGACGACCTGCTGCTCGCCCTGGGCGACCGACTGCTCGGGGAGGCGATTGATGCAGCGGTGGCCGAAACGCCTGGGAACTCGGGATGGCGCGAACGAATGCGCCTGGCCGCGCACAGCATCCGCAACACCTTGGTGCGCCACCCGAATCTGGCCCAGCTAATCAGCGTCCGTATCACGCAAGGTGAGCACGAGGCGCTCGGTATCGAAGCGACGCTCGCCACGCTCGCGCAGACCGGGCTCCCGACTCGCGAGATCGTCGCGATCCAGCGGGCGTTCGCCGACACTGTGCTTGCCTGGTCGTCATTCTCGGCGACGTTCGACGCCTTACCGGCGGAGGCGAAGGCTCGCGACACCGCGGCGTGGGTGACGACGTACCGAACCCTGCCCGCTGCGGACTTCCCGCACATCCACGCCGCTAGCCCCTACCTGGACGAGTTCGACGACGCCTTCGACATCGCGCTCGACCTGATGTTCGACGGTATCGAGGCACGCATCGCAGCACACGAAGCCCCAAAGGCTCGAGAAGCATCCGACAGCAGCAACGCCAGCACCCCCGCCCGATCACAGGAGACCGAATGACCAACCTCAACCGCCGTCAGTTCATCGGTGCCGCGGCAGCTGCCGGAGCCGGCGCCACCGCAGCGGCAATCCCTGCCTTCGCCCAGCCGGCGTCCGCTGGAGGCAAGGCGGCCACGATCATCAAGAACGCGGTGGTGTTCGTCGGAGACAACGCCAACACGATCGGGGAGGCGGTGGCGATCGGGACCGACGGTCGCATCCTCGCAGTCGGCAGCAACCGCAGAATCAAGAGCTACGCCGGTTACTCGACCGAGGTCATCGACGCGGGCGGCGGCACGGTGATGTCGGGCATTCATGACGGTCACGTGCACCCGATGTACGGAGGCCTACGCGCGCTCAACCCCTCGCTCGAGGACGCCGAGCTCACTGCCGCCGAGGTGCAGGCCCTTGTCACCACGTTCCTCGCCGACCCGACGTTCGGTAGCGAGCCCGACTCGTGGTTGAGCGTCGAAGGATGGAACCCCGCCGGCACACCGAGCGACACGTTGCCGCACAAGGACATCCTCGACGCGCTGAGCACGGCGCGTCCCATCGCGCTCAGCGGGTCGGACGGCCACAACCTGTGGGTCAACAGCAAGGCACTGCAGATCGCCGGCATCGACTCGACCACTTCTGACCCGGCCGGTGGAGAGATCGTTCGCGACGGTGGCGGAAACCCCACCGGTGTCCTGAAGGACGCAGCGCAAGACCTCGTGCGTCAGCACATTCCTGGCCCGACGCCCGAGGAGATGTACGACTCGTTCGTCGGAGCCTGGCAGCAGATGGCAGCTGGTGGGATCACCACGATCCTCGACGCGTGGGTCGACGCGTGGCAACTCGACTTCTACGCCGCGCTCGCCGAGAACGGTCACTTGCTCACACGCACCTTCCCTGCCCTGCGCGCAGGCACCAAGAAGGTGAGCCACCCGCGCAACTTCCTCGAGAAGATCAATGCGCTCGCCGGTGCGTACGGCGAGGTTCCGAACCTGCACTTCGGCACGGTCAAGGTCTTCATGGACGGCGTCATCGAGTACCCGGCGCAGACCGCCGCACTGCTCAAGCCCTACCTCGACGCCGACGGCAACCCCACCGACAACTACGGCGACCTGTATGTGGACGGACCAACCATGGGCGAGTTCGTCCGCGTCCTCGACAAGGCCGGCTGGCAGGTTCACGCGCACGCCATCGGTGACGGTGCGGTTCGCGCTGCACTCGACGGATACGAGATTTCACGCGCTGCCAACGGCAACACCGACCGACGCCACACCATCGCGCACCTGCAGCTGGTGCACCCCGACGACTACCCACGCTTTGCTGCACTTAACGTCATCCCCGACCTGCAGCTGCAGTGGGCAACACGGAACGTCTGGACCATGGAGGCGCTTAAGCCGTTCATCGGTCAGAAGCGCTGGAAGCGCATGTACCCGGCGAACAGCCTGCTGACTGCCGGCGCACGGTTGGCCGGTGGTTCAGACTGGCCAGTCGACCCGCTGTACCCGTGGAACCAGGTGCAGACCGCGATCGACCGCATGGGTCTTTACGGCGAAGACAAGCCTCTTGGTATCCACGAAGGCATCACGCGTCGACAGTCGTTGCGCATGCACACGCGTGGCACGGCGTACCAGCTTCACCAGGAGAACAAGACCGGCACGATCGAGGCTGGCAAGTTCGCCGACCTGGTGATGCTCGACCGGGACGTCACCGCGTGCCCGGTATCGGAGATCAAGGACTCCGTCCCGCAGTTGACGATGGTCGGCGGCAACGTGACGTTCGATCTCACGACCACTGCGGGCAAGACCGCGCGTCGGGCACTTGAAGCTGCGGCGTCCACCACCGCAGCGACCGGTCGCATCAAGCACGACCAGTTGGGCGGACGCCACACCGGCTGCCCGTGCACCAGCGCCCACAAGTAACGCGCCGATTCGACGAGACCCGGCGAGGCGCGACGATGTCGGGTCTCGCCGGGTCGTTCCGCGAAATGGGTCAGATCGGACATTCCCGCTACGGAATGCAGCACCGATCTTGCGCTGTGTAATACCGATCTTGCGGTGCGAAGATTCGCGCGAGATCTGGCCAACCTTCGTCGAGAAACTCCCCCAAACCGAGGGTGGCCGACGGTACGGTGCGAGAGAAGTCTCTCGGGGCGACTTCGCGTCGGTATCGAACTTTTGTGAGGGCTCGGGCGTCCCTCACGAAGACGAACGTCGAGTCAGTGCACTGACTCAGCGCCCGGGGAGGGAACCAACTATATGAACTCGATTCTCAGGCGCGGGCGGATTGCCGCCGGGGCGGGAATCTTGGCGCTGAGCGCACTCGCCTTGACCGGCGCTCAGGGTTTCGCCGAGGACCCGCCTGGAAACAACGGCACCGTGAAGATCGACGGCATTCCGTTCAGCCAGTATCCGAACAACGAACCCCACGTCGGCTGCATTTTCGAAGTCGACTTCTATGGGTTCGACGAGGGTGACCTGAACGCCAAGGTCGCCTTCAAGGTATGGCCACCCACCGGTGACATGGAGACCATCCTCAAGGACAACGTCTTCATCGGTGAGGACTCCAACGACGGTGGCGGTTCACTCGCGGGCATCGACGCCGAGCGCGAGTACAACCTGGCGCCCTACCTGAAGTCCTACATGGCACACCCGGAGCAGGGCTACCACATCAAGTTGGTCGTCAACGCCGAGGGCTCAAAGGGTTCCGACAAGAAGCACAAGACCTTCTGGGTCACCGAGTGCGCTTACGGATCCTGATCCACCAGATGTGACCAAACGCTGAAGGCCCCGTGGGCGATCGCCAGATCGTTCACGGGGCCTCCGGCCATCCACCACCTCGTGCCGCGAGGTTGACCACTGCAAGGGACGCGCAGTGACTCCTTCTCGACGATTCCGTCTGACCGCCGCATTCGCCGCGATCGCATCGGCCCTCGCCCTCGGACTGCTGCCCAACGTCGCCTCAGGGCAGCTCGAGCAGGACGTCGTGGTGAGCGACAACCCCGCCGACTTCACCCCCCAGGTGCTCGACGGTCGCGTCAACGCGATCGAGCAGTTCGGCGACCTCGTGGTCGTCGGCGGCACGTTCACCCAGATCCAGGACGCAAACGGCGGTCCGGTCATCGACCAGCCATACCTTTTCGCGTTCGACGCAGACACCGGCAACATCGACAGCCAGTTCGACCCCGAGTTCAACGGCGCGGTCGAGGCACTGGCGTTCACTTCCGACGGCGGCTCGGTCATCGCCGGTGGCTCGTTCACGAGCGTCAACGGCTCCAATCAGGAGCGCCTGGTCAAGATCGACCTTCAGCAGATGCGTGTGTCCCCGTCGTGGAAGGGCAGCGCCAACGACTTGGTCCAGGACCTGCACGTCGTCGGCGACGACCTCTACATCTCCGGTCGATTCACTCGCGTCGGCAACTCCGACCGTTCCGGCATGGCTAGGCTGGACGCCGACTCCGGGACCGTCGACGGTACGTTCAACATCCAGTTCACCGACGCCCCTCGCTTCGTGATGGGCGTGCTGCGGTTCTCGATCGACCCCGCCGCCACCAAGCTCGTGGCCGTCGGCAACTTCAGCCGCGTCGACGGTCAGGAGCGCCTGCAAGTGGCGATGCTCGACCTCACGACCAATCCCGTGAGCGTGGCCAACTGGAAGACCGACGAGTTCCCCGTGTTCGTGCCGAACAGCACCATCACCTGGTGCCAGAGCAACTTCCCCTCCTGGCTGAGAGACGTTGACTTCTCGCCGGATGGCTCCTACTTCGTCATCGTGACGACCGGAGCGAACCGTCCCAAGCGACTGTGCGACACCGCCTCGCGCTGGGAGTCCGACGCCACGGGCACTGGACTGAAGCCGACGTGGGCCACTTGGTCAGGTGGCGACTCATTCTCGGCAGTCGCTGCCACCGGAACCGCTGTCTACGTTGGGGGGCACCAGCAGTACGTCAACAACCCGTACGTCGACCAGGACTGCGGTGTCTGCATCCCGCGGGGTGGTGCTATTCCCCGTGAGGGGCTCGCTGCACTCGATCCGATCAACGGCATGCCGTATACGTGGGATCCGGGTCGTGCACGCGGCGAAGGCGTGTTCCAGTTCCTGGCGACCGAAGACGGGCTGTGGGTCGGCAGTGACACCAGCCGACTCGGTGACGAGATCCACCCCAGGCTCGGCTTCTTCCCAGTCGAGGGCGGCATCAACGTGCCGCCGAGCGTTCCCTACGTCCTGCCGGCCGATCTCTACAACATTGACACCGCCACGGGCGAGCTTCGCCGGCGCACTTACGACGGCAGCACGTTGGGCAGCACCGAGGCCGTCCCCACCGGCGTCGCCTGGAAGAAGACACGAGGCATCTTCGCGCTGAACGGCCGCCTGTACTTCGGCTGGGCGGACGGAACGTTGCGCACGCGGTCGTTCGACGGCACGTCAGTCGGCCCGATGACGAAGGTGAAGCTGTACGGGCTGGAGGCGCCGCCAGAGCCGCACACCTTCTTCATCCCTGGCACGACTATTCCCGTCCCGGGCATCGGAGACCACTTCTCGAAGATGACGGGAGCGTTCTTCGACGACGGACGCATGTACTACACGGTCAAGGGTGAGCCACGGCTGTACTACCGCTACTTCACCGCGCAGAGCCAAACCGTCGGCGCGAACCTGTTCGTTGCCAGCACCAACGCCGACGGCGTGAACTGGAAGGCCGTGCGCGGCATGACCATGGCGTCCGGTCAGCTGGTGTACGCGTCCGGTAACGGCACGTTGAAGCGAGTGGCGTTCGACGGAAAGCCAGTGGGTTCGCCCGAGACGATTGGCGGGCCACTGGTCGATGGCATCGACTGGGTGAGCCGCGGGTTCTTCGCGTTCAACTGACTCGTCAGCGTCCGGGGATCACCGTGAACGGTGCGCGTCCCAGCTCGGCGTAGCTGTCGTCGGCGAGCACGAGCACGTCGTACTTTCCTGGAGGTAGCGGCCACGGGCCGCCGCTGGCGTCGTCGTCGATGGTGGCTGATCCAGCGATGGCCGACTCGGTGTAGAGCCAGTTCTTGTACCAGGCCACGTTCGGGTCCGCGCCGCGCTTGTATACACCGATCCAGTCCCACTTGTTGCCAGGAGCGTCGGTCCACGACACCTCGATCGGCTCGCCGCGCGTATACGTCGGCTTTGACGTCGTCACGACGGTCTCGGCATCGGGTTCACGCACCCAGAGGTTCCCAGTCGACACCGGCTCACCGTCTGCACCGACGAGCTCGAGGGTGTTCTCGCCGGCAGCGAGGTCACCTGTGCCGAGCACCGCGACGCCGCGATCGAGGGTGACCGTCATCGGCTCGCCAGTGCCCGTAACCTCGACCTCTTCGGCGTCAGCACCATGACCGAATACCTCGACGTTCGCGCCACGGTCGACCAGCCGGGTTGACGCCGAGACGTACGGGCCGGGATCGGCGAGCGGGATCTCCATCTCTGTCACAACGGCGCGGTGGTCGGTAGGCCAGGGATCGATCGGGATGTCGGTGAACTCCGAGTCCGGTTCACCGAGGATCTCGGCGTCCTCGACCGCGATGTCACGCGAAACGAACGTCATGTCGATGCGGTCAGCGGGGCGTCCAGTGAGTGCGGGGTTGTACGACCCTGACTTCGGGCGCGCCGCAGGCCAGGTGAGACCAGGGTCGCTGACCGGATCGGGGTGCACGACGCGGTAGGCGTCGTCGTATCCGGCTTCCACCAGTTCGGACGAGACGGGCCACTCGACGGGGATCACGTGGTCGCGCAGCCCCTCGGTCTGCGCGGTCCAGTCGAGATGCGACGGAGAGTTGAGGTCGCCGAGCACGACCACGGGAACGCCGGCGTCCTGCAGGCGGTTTGCGGCGTCGAGTACCGGCTCCATCGCGTTCAGCCGGCCCTTTTCTTTGGCGACGAGCTCGTCGGCGTCCTCCACTCCCTTGAGGACCAGGTTGGGGCCGTAGGGAGCGGACGGCAGGTGCAGGTTGACCACGCCGAACGCCTCGCCCTCCTCGGGCAGCACCAGCACCTCATCGCCCGTCGGGTCGGACGGTGTGATGAGCGGGAAGCGCGAGATCACCTGAGTGCGGGGGTCGCAGTACGACCACTGAACGGCATCGGCCACTTTGCAGGTCCTGCCGTACGCCTCCTGCAGTGCCACCACGTCGGCATCGGCCGCCTCGATCGCCGCGGGAACGCTCGCGAAGTCGACGACGGTTCCGCCGTACTCGATGTTGAACTGCATGACCCGGACGGTCATGGGCTCGACCACCGCGTCCGGCGTGTCGCCTGATTCGGTGCACGCCGCCAACCCACCGACAAGAAGCAAGGAGAACCCCGCTGCCGCCGCCCTCGATGCCGCCGCCCTCGATGCCGCCGCCACGGTCGATATCTGGATCACCTGCTGGACACTAGCCCTCCCCACCCCTTTGGGTGCAACGACGCGTTCCCTCCAAATGACGGAACTATTGCAGAGTCATCAAATTCCGCAGTCCACGGTGACTCTGTGAAAGTTCCATATGACGGAGGGAACGCGTCGTTGCACCCAAACGGCGGACGCGCCAGGGCGGGGTCGCAGCGACTCCGTCACACCGCGACCCCGCCTTCAGCGGACCCTCACACCGGAGAGTCGGTCCGTAGATTGCCGTCGTCCAG
>DASUFV010000185.1:0-2506 GCA_036274415.1 Actinomycetes bacterium | reverse complement strand
GCCGTTTGAAGGAAAGCGGAGCTGACGCGCGCGAGCCAAGGCTTTCGCTGGTTCGGATCTTTCAGAGAGACCTGATCACCACGACGATTCAAACGACGGTGGTCATCGGGTCCTTCATGTGCATCTACTACTCGTTGAACTTCTGGTATCCGACGGTGCTGCGCGACGCAGGTCGGACGAACCTGCTGCCGTTCCTTGCCGCGTTCAACGTCGGAGCGATCCTCGGCACGGCGACGTGGGGACGATTGTCAGAAGGACGACTCGGTCGTCGCGGTGCATTTACCGCAACGTTGATACTGGGACCCGCATCGTTGCCGTTTTTTCTCTATGGCGGCAGCACACTCAACCTCATGTTCGGCGCGCTGACGATGGGGTTCTTCGGGATGGGTGTGTGGGGAATGGCACCAGCGTACACCGTCGAGCGGTTTCCGACTGAGGTCCGCGGCGTGGGGCCGGGCTTCTGCTATCACGCGGGATCAGCGATGGGCGCGGCGATGCCGTTTATCCTCGGCGCTGCGCAGGACCGAGGCATCTCCGCTGTCAACGGCATGAGCGTCGCGATGATCGCGTCCGCGATCCTCGCCGGCATCGCGGTCTGGTCAGGTCCGGAGACCCGAGGCCGCGATTTCAACGCGTAGCGACTGACGCTGGTCGGTGCAAGGAACTGACGCGGGTCGGTGCAAGCGTGATCCTTGTCGGTGCGAGGAACTGACGCGGGTCGGTGCAAAGCTCGCTGGCGCATGTCGGTGCTAGGGACTAACGCTTGTCGGTGCGACGAGGCTTCGCCGTGTCGGTCGAGTCTTTCCGCGTGTCGGTGCACGAGCTACTTGTCGGTGCAACTCTGATCGTTGTCGGTGTCGACGCGACCGATTACGGCGTCGCGGTCAGAGCACTGAAACGAATCGAGACGCCTCCGCTGAGCGCTAACTTCGTGCCGCCCTCCTCGATCGGAGTCAGGGTGCGACCGACGTTCACGAACGCCGCCATCCTGTCGGTCACTGGCACAGCGACCGCGCCTGAGACGTTTACGTTCTGCCGGCCAATGCCCATCCCGTCGAGCACGAGGTCCTGCTTGATTGAATAGGACTGCGTCAGCGATCCCGTCACGATCATTCGCGAGCCAGTCCACTCGAGAGCGCCACCGGCGAAAACCGATCCGCGAGTGAAGTATCCGGCCGACCCGTAGATACGGTATGGCTGCCGCCGCAACTCGACGTTGACGGGCAGCGCGAAGTGCACGCGGCCGTCACCGGGGTCCGTGCTCAACACTTCGACAACCGGGTTGACTGCAAGACCAAACTCGCTCAGCGTCAACGTCGGATCGATGAGTGTGTACTTCGCGCCGAAATACACATCATCCAAACCTGACGCGGTCGTACCCGCGTAGCTGGTGTGATAGAAGGGCACGCTCGCACTGAACTGCATCCGATCGGTTACGCCCCAGCCCATGCCGAGCATCGGCGCGTTGATTTGGCTGGAATCCGCGAGACGCCAGTAGCCGACGCCAAGGCTCGCGTAGCTCTCGCCTCGATATGACGAGCTCGCATCATCGAGCCACGATCCGAACTGGCGGTAAGACGAGACAGTTCCGACGACTGGTTCCGATGCTGCCGATGTCGTGGTAGTCGGCACGGAAGCCGACGTCCCTGAGGACGTCGGCGTTGAAGTACCGGAGCTTGGGGTTTTGGGTCCCTTCGGTCTCCCATTGCCTTGCGCGTATGCCGCGCCAGGAATCAGGAGACCGAAAGCGACGAGGAGACCAATCGCTGGGGGGAGAACACGACGTGTCACTGATTGGCTCCCGTTACTTGGCAGTGCTGGTGCCGGTCGATCCGGTACCCGTCGAGCCCGTGCCCGTGGTGCCGGTTCCGGTGCTGCCGGTGTCACCAGTGCCGGTGCCCGTGTCCGTCCCGGTGCCTGTGCCCGTGCCGCCCGTACCCGTTCCAGCGTCACCGTCTGGCGTCTCTGCCGGCGGCGGGGTATTCGCCACTTTCTTCGCGGCCTGGCCGAGGCTCAATCCCTCGATGGTCATCGCTTCCTGCAGGGCCACGAAATCGAGGTTGCGATTCTTCGCCGCGTTCAACGCCGCGATGAACTGCCCCTGATTGCGGAACCCGGCCGTCGCCTCGTCGAGCGTCAAACCGAGCGCGTCGAGCTGCGGCTGAATCTTCGCGAGCTGCGCCGGGTTGTTGGTGATCTTCGTCGCGAGGTTATTCGCAGGCGCGTCGGCCACCGGCGCGTCCGACTTCTTCGCATGTGGCGAGCCCGCCTTGGACTCGTCGGTGCTGCCATGCTTGGTCGGCGCGGTACCGTCGGCCGGTTTTTTCGACGAGCCCGCGTTCGCCGATTTTCCAGGCGAGGTCGACGGACCGGACTTCGGGGCATGCGTCTGACCGCCACCCTTTGGCGACGATGTCGTGGTGTGCGGCGCCTTGGCTGCGCCTGCGCCCCTGCCCTGCGCCGACGCTGTCGTCGCCAGGGCCATTGCCGTCGCCGTCACCGTGAA
>DASUFV010000184.1:0-3406 GCA_036274415.1 Actinomycetes bacterium | reverse complement strand
CCCCGATATGGCACCGCGCGCTGTGCCGCCGCGATGCGCGAGGTGGTGTCACGCGCGGACTGGAAGGTTGACGTCTCCGAGGGATTGCCGCCCGAGATCGCCGACGACGTTTCGCTTGACGGCTTTGGCCTCATCACCGCGGTGCCCGGCGCATCCGCGGACGTCCCGTGGGAGGGCCCCACAGCGCGGCTCATCGAGCACGCCGGCCACTCCTCGGGCCATGCGGCGCTGCTTATCGAGAGCCGCGGCGTCCTCGTCGCCGGCGACATGCTGTCGGACGTCTTTGTCCCGATGCTCGATGACTTCACGGGCTCAAACGACCCGATCGAGGACTACCTCGTCGGGCTGCGATTGCTCGAGGACGCCGCGTCCGGCGTCGATGTGCTCATCCCCGGGCATGGGTCAGTGTGCGGCGCTGAAGAGTTGCGGACGCGGATCGAGCTGGACCGTTCGTATGTCGAGGCGTTGCGTGACGGCGGCACGTTCGACGACCCGCGCATCGGGTCCTCTGCCAAGCCCGGCTGGGAATGGGTGAGCGACATCCACGAGGGACAACTCGAGAGCGTCGCGCAAAACCGCCGATGACGGCGGAACCTCGTAACACCGAACCAGCACTCGGCGTCCGAAAGTGTCCACCGAACCAGCACTCGGCGTCCGAAAGTGTCCACCGAGCCAGCACTCGGCGGGCCTGAAGGTCAACCAGGCGTGCACTCGGCGGGCCCGGGGGTTAGGGCTGTTCGGTCCAGGTGTCGCCGGCGTCGTCGGTCGTTGCCATCACCGGTTGACGGTCGCGCAGCGCGAGCATCACGCCGTCCTGGTCGGACGTGAACGCCACGTCCAGCACTTCGTCGATGTCGACGCTTCGCGATGGGCACTCGGGGTGCGAGAACACCGCGCCTTGGCTGTCGCTGTAGCGCACCTGGCCTTCGGAGCATCCGCCGCCACCGGGCGCAAACACCGCCCACACCGACTCGGTACCGGCGACGTCGATGTCGATGACCGGCTCAGCACCGTCGAGCCCGAGCGTCGGTCGGTCGTCAGTCAGGGCCTCGTACGTCGAGCCGTTCGTCGTGCGTGCCAGCAACCTGCTGTCGATCACCGTGTTCTGGCACAGCAACAGCCCGCTCTTGTCAGTCCAGAAGGCCACTTGGTTCGGAACTCCGTCGGACGCCGAACACGGCCGCGCCGGGGTGATCGACTTGATCGGCTTGAGGCGCAGCTTCTTGTCGGCCTTGAACGCCGCGATCTGCGGCGTCCCCACGACTCGCTCGACACCCCAGATGGCGCCCTCGGTGTACCAGGCGTCCAACAACACCGGGTTCTCGCTGTACGCCCTCCACGTGCGCCCACCATTCGCGGTGAGGGCGACGCCACGTGCGCACTTGGACGTCGTTCCGGTCGCCACGCCGTGAACGCCGTCCGAGAACGAGAGGCTGTAGACGTTCGCCAACGGGATGGGCGACTTCTCCCACGGGCCGCCGCCCTCGCTGCGCTCGAGCTGCACGACGTCCGCGTCAGCGTTGCACGTGCTCGGCCCGACCCACCGCCACACGGTGTCACCGGACGCCGCCACCACGCCGATCTCGAACGGGGCAACCGGCGGTCGCTCGACGGTTGGCGGCCGCAACGCGAGCACGACAAGAGCGGCCGCGGCCAGCGCCAGCGCGCCAACCACCGCTCCGGTCATCCAGGCTCGGTTCACTCCCCACCCCCGCCTTCAGTCGTCCCGCTCGATTCCCCACCAGCTGCTGGAACGACCTCAAGCCATTCCCCCTCGACCATCTCGGCCACGAGGCCGGAGATGTCGCGAGTGATGATCGTAGGGTCGACGCCGTACTCGGGACCCAAGATCCGGCCGATGTTCACCCCATCGACCCCTTCTGTCCCGGACGCCACGATCACCTGCCAGACCCGGGTGCCCGTGTCCGAGAGCGCGGTCCGGCGTCCAGAAGGCAGGTGCAACAGCACCGCTCGGGGCGGTTCGGCGGCCTCGTCCAGGACGTGGGCGACCCATTCAGGACGCCGAACCCGCCATTGCACCGGATCCGTCGCCTCTTCTGTCACGTCAGCCACACAGGTCACGCCAGTCTCATACCGGAATCAGCCCCCGATAGGTCATCATGGAGGGGGACCGGCCGGTTTCGGCGGTGCCAGGCCGAACGTGCGCGTTCCGATGCTGAACTGTCCTGGACTGTCTTGGATACTGGAACGCATTACCGACTGCAACCGAAAGGTCACGCGCTGTGGACTTGAGGGACTACCTCGACATCCTCCGGGCCCGCTGGCGCCTGATCACGGTCACCACGCTGCTCGGCGTGATCGCCGCCGCGGTCGCCTCGATGATGGCGACCCCTCAATACACGGCAACGGCCACGACCTTCGTCTCGGTCGCCGGCGGCGACAACACCGTGGCCACCGCTACCCAGGGGAACCTTTTCGCTCAAGACCGGGTGAAGTCGTACGAGAAGGTCGTCACCGCCGAAGGAGTGATGGGCAGGGTCATCGACGAGTTAGGACTGTCGCTCACTCCTAAGCAGCTCGCCAGCAAGATAGATGTCAACGTCCCGCTGGATACGGTCACGCTCGATATCTCAGCCACCGACCCCAACCCGACGCTCGCGCAGTCCATCGCGAACACGACCGCTGAGGCGCTTCAAGCAGAAGTAACCACCCTCGAGCAGCCCGCAGGTGGCGGTGACTCACTCGTCACCATCAGCACCATCGAACCTGCGGCGGTGCCAGGGTCCCCCTCGTCACCCCGCACGATGATCAACCTGGCGCTCGGTTTCCTCGTCGGTCTGGCGATCGGTGTCGGCGCCGCGGTCCTGCTCGAGACGCTCGACACCCGCATCAAGTCGATCGAGTCGCTGACGAAACACTTCGACCAGCCGCTGCTCGGCGTGATCGGTTATGAGTCGGACGCCGAGAAGAAGCCGTTGCTGACTGACTCGCCCAGCCAGAGCAACCGCGCCGAGTCGTTCCGGCAGGTGCGCACGAACTTGCAGTTCGTCGACATCGATCACCGCCCGAAGTCGATCGTTGTGACGAGCGCTGTTCCGCGAGAAGGCAAGTCGACGACCGCGATCAATCTCGCGATGACGATCGCGCAGACCGGTCAGCCGGTGTTCGTCATCGAAGGTGACCTGCGGCGTCCGAAGATCGCGGACTACCTTGGCATCGAGGGCAACGCCGGTCTCACCGATGTGCTGGTGGGACGCGCCACGGTCGACGAGGTCATGCAGCCATGGGGCCCCACCGGCAACATGTGGGTGATGGCGGCCGGACCATTGCCGCCCAACCCGTCCGAACTGCTGGGCAGCCAGGCGATGGCAGACCTGATTCGCCACCTCGAAAAGCGCGCAACGCTGATCATCGACGCACCGCCGCTGCTGCCGGTCACTGACGG
>DASUFV010000183.1:0-3049 GCA_036274415.1 Actinomycetes bacterium | reverse complement strand
TGGTCGAGGAGCGCGCGGTCGATGCGCTCGGAGATGACCGCTTCGACTTCGCGCGCTTTGAAGAACGACATGTCGTCGCGATCGCCGGCCAGCTCGGCGAGCCACGCCAGCGTGTACGCATTCACGTCGTCCTCGCGCCCGGCGATCTCGGCCTCGCAGCTGGCGGCGAACAATCCGCCGTTGTGGCCGTTGGACGCCTGACGCACGAGATCTCGCTCGATCGTGAGATCGAGTGTCTCGACGATCGCGCCCTGCTCTTCCAACGCGCGAGCCGCGTCCGACACCGCTGCTTGGACTTCCGCGACAACCGGCCAGTCGCCGAGGTCGAGCGACAGACCAACGCGGAGTCCCTTCACCTCAGGCCGGAGGTCAACGAGGTTGGTCGAGCCGGGCAGTGAGAAGTGGTCGCGGACGTGGCGTCCGCTGGTGAGGTCGACCATCAGGGCAGCGTCGGCGACAGTGCGGGTGATCGGACCGACGCGCGACCAGTCGTCGCGGCCCCAAGCGCCTGCAACCGGAATGCGCCCGGACGGTGGCATGTACCCGACAACGCCGCAGCACGACGCTGGCACCCGGATCGACCCGCCGATGTCAGAACCCGTCGCCCACGGCGTCATGCCGGACGCCACAGCAGCCGCGGAGCCGCCGCTCGATCCGCCGACGTCGAACGCGGTGTTCCAGGGATTGCGCGTGACGCCCCACATGCGGCTGTGCGTCCAGAACGGGATCGAGAACTCGGGGGTGAGTCCACGACCGTGCACCACTGATCCCGCGGCAACGAGTCGCTCGACGATCGGGTCGCTCTCTTCAGAGACGTAGTCGGACCAGAGGAGTGAGCCGTTGGTAGTGCGGCGTCCGGCGATCTCGGTCTCGTCCTTGACGATGAGCGGCAGCCCGTCGAGCGGCCCAGCCGCGGTGCCGGACGCGTAGCGCGCTTCGGCCGCCCGCGCGCCCGCCATGGCGTCTTCGCGGTACTGGTCGCCCAGCGCGTTGATACCGGGCTCGACGCGGTCGATCTGGGCGAACAGCTCGGCGAGGTATTCAGCCGGCGACAGCCGACCGGTCGCGAACGCGTCCACCACCTCGCGTGCCGACCACCGGATGACGTCGCCCATCTGATCTCCCTCGAGCTACTGGTATGATGATACCAGTTCACGGTACCATCAACTCGTGATCCCGACTCTGCCCGGCTCCTGGTACACCGATCCCGCCGTTCTGGACGCCGAGCGCCACTCGCTGCTCTCTTCGTCATGGCGCTACGTCGGAGCTGCCGACGCAGTCGCCGAGCCCGGCAGCTACCTGACCACCAGCGTTGGCGGGACGCCTCTTGTGGTCGCCCGAGATCGCGCTGACGGCGGCGGTTTGCGTGCGCACGTGAACGTCTGCCGGCATCGCGCGGCCGAGGTCGTGCGCGGCGCGGGCACCGCGTCCAGCTTCACGTGCGGCTATCACGGCTGGTCCTACCGGTTGGACGGCTCGCTGGAATCGGCTGTCGGCACGGACGTCCCGGACGGTCTGCACTTGCCCCCCGCCGACGTCGACACGCTCGGCCCCCTGCTGTTCGCCGCGCCCACTCCACAGCAAGAGCGCATCGCCGACGTCCTCACTCCATTCACCGAGCTGGGCGCTTCGGTGTCGGGTATCGACCTCGGCGCGCTGCGGCTGCACCGGTCCATCGAGCACACGATCGCTGCCAACTGGAAGGTGGTCGTCGAGAACTTCGTCGAGTGCTACCACTGCCCACTCGTCCACGCGACGACATTGCCTGGATACGGCCGACGCGACTACGCGGTCACCGTGCACGATCGCATCCAGACCCAGCACCTGGACGCCGACCGGTTCAGCTTCGCGTACCTGTTTCCGACCACCCAGATCTCGGCGTACGGCAACGGACGCGCCGTCGTCGCGCGCGAGGTCGTACCGGTCGACGTAGGGCTCACCACGACTCGGCTCGACTACTGGTTCGCGCCGGAAGTCACCGCGAGCCAAGCCGACGAGTGGATCGACTTCTTCGAGTCGGTCATCGCTGAAGACGTGCCGCTGTGCGAGTCAGTGCAGCGTGGCCTCGAGACGCGCACCTTCGACCACGGATACCTGCACCCAGAGCGGGAGAAGGGCCTCGTTCGCTTCCACGAGCTCGTGCGTGCGTCGTTGGAGGCGGCGTCGTGAGCGAGACCAAGACGGTCAACACGAAGCGCGGCGCACGAAGAGCCGGTCGCAACCGGCCGGACATCCTGCGCTCCGCCGGGCAGGTCATCGCCGACCGCGGCTACGAAGAGACCAGGTTCGCTGATGTCGCGGAGCGGAGTGGTGCGTCAGTCAGCACCCTGCAGTATCTGTTCGGCAGCCGCGACGACCTACTGATCGCCACCTTGCGGCAAACCGTCGACGAGTTCTTCGCGGCTGCTCGAGATGCGGGCGCAGCCGAGAGTGAACCGCTAGCACGGCTACGGGCGACGTTGCGTTCGATGATGGCCGCAGAGGAAAGCGACGAGGACGCGCGACGAGACTGGGCGGTATGGATCGAGTACTGGCGTGCAGCCAGCCGCGATCCCGAGCTCGGCGAAGAGGCTGAACGCACGTACGCCGCGTGGACGGGGCTGGTCGCGGACGCAATTGCCCCGCTCGTCGGTGCACAGGACGACGTCAACGCCCTCGCAGCAGCGACTACTGCAATGGTCGACGGCTTCGGGATCCAGATCGTTCTGGGCCCGACCAGGCTGGATCGAGCGGCGGCCGCAGAAACCGTGCTGGCGTGGCTCGCCGCAGTGATGGGCCGCAGCGACCTCGTCCAGATCTGACAAGGACGAAGGGATGCCTGCGGCTACGTCCGCAACGTTCAGCCCACGAGGTCTGCTGCGAAGGACGCCGTCGATGTGCCGTCGGGAAAGAAGCCAGCGCTCGACGTGATGCCTCGGGCGTCCACCACCAAGATCTCCAGCGCACCAGTGGCAGAAGCGCGCGGTGACATGACGAGTGCGAAACCGTCACCGGCGGGCTGCACCGCTACAGGCGTGCAGAGGCGTCCGTTTCGCTCGGACATCGGAGC
>DASUFV010000182.1:0-19046 GCA_036274415.1 Actinomycetes bacterium | reverse complement strand
CAACTGGCATCCGTCGCACTCGTTGTTGCTGTCGCAGCCGTCGTGCTTGCGGCGGTTGCGGTCACTCGTCAGGTCGAAGGGCCTCAAGGTGAAACCGGCCCGGTTGGGCCGCCCGGTCCTGCTGGCGCGACGACAGGTCTGCCACCTGGCGTGTTGGTCACCGGTGGTTTCAGTTCGTGCCCCGACGGGACGGTCCGCTACGCGGCGTTCGAAGTACCGGACTTGGTGAGTGACACCATCACCCAACGGGTCGTGCTCTGTGCGGTCAGCGGCGGTTGAAGAGTTCCGTAACGGGTCAAAGGTGCAAACTTTGAGCAATCCCGTCGAGGATGTCGTGTTCGCTGACGAGGACCTCTGCCACACCGGTGTAGGCGACGATCGCTGAGAGCACGAGGGAGCCGGCCGCGATGACATCGACGCGACCTGGGTGAATCACCGGGTTGGCCGCGCGCTTCTCGTGCGTGGCGTAGAGCAGCTCCTCGCAGACACGGTGCACGTCAGCCGCGGTGATGACCGACCCATGGATGCGCTTGGCGTCGTACTCCCACAGCCCCATGGCCAACGCCGCAACGGTGGTCACCGAACCGGCGAGACCGACGAGCGACCGAGCTTGGCGCAGCGGAACCGTCGCTGCCACGTCCACGATCGCAGCGTCGATGTCGTCACGTGCGGCGGCCACCTCTGCGGGGTAGGGAGGGTCGTTCGCGAAGTGTCGCTCGGTCATGCGGACGCAGCCGATGTCGACGGACGCCGCGGCAGTCGGTGTCCGACCTGGCTCGCCCATGACGAATTCGGTGGAGCCTCCGCCGATGTCGACGACCAGGCACGGCGCCGCGGCACCACCGATCTCGAGGTTGCCAGTGGCGCCGGCGAACGACAGAGCCGCTTCCTCGTCGCCGGTGATGACCTCTGGCTCGACCCCGAGCCGCCCCCTGATGCCACTGACGAACTCATCGCGGTTGGCAGCGTCCCGAGTGGCAGAGGTGGCAACGAACCTCACCGCATCGACTCGCTCTGCGGCAATCAGCGACGCATACTCGTCCACGGCCGCGAACGTGCGCTCCAACGCGGCGGTGGAGAAACGACCTGTTGCGTCGACGCCTTCCCCCAGCCGAACGATCCGCATTTGACGCGTCACGTCGCTCGTCAATCCAGTGGTGGGATCGATCTCAGCGATCAGTAGACGCACCGAGTTCGTCCCGCAGTCGATTGCGGCGACTCGGCGGTTCACGACGGCGCTCCTCGCTCAGCGCACACGACGCCGCGTACCAGACGCCGCCGGTCCAGCTCTGCGATCGCCTCGTCGCCGAAGGGGTTGACCCCGGGCCCAGTGGCTAACGCCTGCCCGACCAGGACGTGCAGGCACTTGACTCGCTCGGGCATTCCACCCGCCGAGACGCCGGCGATCTCTTCGACCACCTCGACCGCGTCACGCTCGGCTAGGTACCGCTCATGTGCGGTGCGGTACGACTCCTGAAGGTGAGGGTCGGTGGCCAGTCGATCCTGCATTTCTCGCATGCGACCTTCGGCCTCGAGAGTGCTCACAGCGCCGGTGAGGCGTGGACAGGTGAGGTAGTACAGCGTGGGAAAGGGGGTGCCGTCCGGAAGGCGGGGTGACGTCGTCACGACATCGGGCTCACCGCAAGAACATCTGTGCGCGACAGCCACCATGCCTCGCGGCTCACGACCCAACTGGCGTTGGATGGCGACGCGGTCGGCGTCCGACACCGCATCGCCGGACGCTTCGGTCACTGGCTGTCCGCCTCCTGAATCGAACCCCACAAGGTGTCGAACCACGCTACCTGTGGCTCAGTGGGCGTTCGGATCTCAGGCTTCCTCGCCTCCTGAACGTCATCGGGCGACAGAACGATCAGGCCGGTCTCGCCCGGATATACGTAGTGCAGACGCTCGCGTGCTTGCTGTTCGACGTACGCATCGTCGCGCCACTTGGCTACGTCGTCCTCAAGCGATTTCACGCGCTCTTTCAGAGCTGCCTGTTGCTGCTCGGCTGCGGCGATCGCAGCACGTTGCGCGATGTACTCGCGTACCGGAAACGCCAGCGACAGCACCAGTGCCGCGACCACCAGAATCAGCGCAACCGCTCGTCCGGTGAGCCGGGCCCAGAGCGGCCGGTCGTCGACCACCTGCAGGTGGTCACGGGGGCGGCGGGGGCCGGCGGTGGTGGACATCGTCAAGCCATGAACCTCGGAAACGCACCGGCACCGGCGTACCGGGCGGCGTCGTCGAGCTCTTCCTCGATGCGAATCAACTGGTTGTACTTGGCCACTCGCTCTGAGCGAGCCGGAGCGCCCGTCTTGATCTGGCCACAGTTCGTGGCAACAGCGAGGTCGGCGATGGTGGTGTCTTCGGTCTCACCTGAGCGGTGGCTCATCATGCAGCTGTAGCGATGGCGATGTGCGAGGTCCACGGCGTCGAGCGTCTCGGTCAGCGAACCGATCTGATTGACCTTGACCAAGAGCGCATTGGCAGTGAGTGCGTCAATACCCCTCTGCAAACGCTCTGGGTTGGTCACGAACAGGTCGTCACCGACCAGCTGGCATCGCTCACCGAGCTGGCTTGAGATCGCCGCCCAGCCCTCCCAGTCGTCCTCACTCATCGGGTCTTCGATCGAGACGAGGGGATAGTCCTTGACCAGAGCCTCGTAGTACGACGTCATCCAGTCCGCACTGCGCGCCTCGCCCTCGAACGTGTAAGCGCCGTCTGAGAAGAACTCCGTGGACGCGACGTCGAGCGCAAGTGCGACGTCACGCCCCAGCACATAGCCGGCGCGCTCGATCCCCTCGGCCAGCAGGTCAAGTGCCGCGCGATTGCTCTCGAGGTTGGGGGCGAACCCACCCTCGTCACCGAGTCCGGTGCTGAGACCTCGCTGCTTCAAGACACTCTTGAGCGAGTGGTAGACCTCAGCGCCCCACCGGAGCGCTTCGCTGAACGTCGCGGCCCCGATCGGAGCGATCATGAACTCCTGGACGTCGACGTCGGTGTCAGCATGTGCGCCACCGTTGAGCACGTTCATCATCGGAACCGGCAGCAGGTGGGCGTTCGGCCCACCGACGTAGCGGAACAGCGGGAGGTCAGCGGACTCGGCAGCGGCTTTGGCCACCGCGAGTGAGACGCCGAGGATGGCGTTGGCCCCCAACCTCGCCTTGTTGGGTGTGCCGTCCAGATCGAGCATCACTTGGTCGATCAGGCGTTGTTCGCTCGCCTCCATGCCCACCAGCTGCGGAGCGATCTCGTCGTCAACCGCCAGGACCGCCTTCTCGACTCCCTTGCCGAGATAGCGCTTCTCGTCACCGTCACGCAGCTCGACCGCCTCGTGTACGCCGGTCGACGCACCAGAGGGGACTGCCGCCCGCGACATCGAACCGTCGTCAAGGGCGACCTCGACCTCGACGGTCGGGTTACCGCGCGAGTCGAGGATCTCTCGCGCGATCAGGGCATCAATCGTCGCCACGCCTTGCTCCTTGGTGATCGGTACTGCTGGAGACTACCCGCCGGTACTGGGCATCCCGGCGCGGCGCGCCTGCTCGGCGAACAGGTGCGCGAACCGTCGCAACGCCGACTCGGCGTCAAGCCCTTGGCGTCGGGCGGCACTCACCACACCGAACAAGATCGCGCCGAGCAGCTCCTCATCAAGCGCGTCCGGGAGGTCGGGTTCTTCCACCTCGAGATCGAGTCCAGCCTTCGCCGTACGACTGAGCAGCTTCTCGCTCAGCGCCAGCGCCGGCAACGCCAACGGCACACCCTCGACGACGGTGCGGCGCGGCTGCTCTTGCTGCTTGAGTTCGTGCCATGACCGCTCGACGTCGGTGGCTGACTCCGCCTGAGCGTCGCCAAAGACATGAGGGTGTCGACGCACGAGCTTGTCGACCAGCTCAGATGCGACATCGTCGATCGACCACGGACGCGCTGACGACTCCTCGGCGATCCGCGCATGGAACGCCACTTGCAGGAGAACGTCTCCGAGCTCCTCACGTAGCGCATCTGGGTCATCGGCGTCGATCGCGGCCAACGTCTCGAACGTCTCCTCCACCAGATAAGTCGCCAACGACTCGTGCGTCTGCTCGGCGTCCCAGGGACAACCACCTGGAGACCGAAGACGGTCCATCACAGCGACGACGTCTAGCAGCCGCGCACCCGGAACGTCGTAAGAACCGTGCAGCACCTCCAGCTCGATAGCGGCGCCCGCCTCTGCGCGCGTGGCGATCTCGGGCGTGAGCGCTTCGACCAAAGCCGGGTCTCCGTCGTCGCCGACGAGCCACACAACATGGCCGCTGGAGGGAGTGGCGCTCGCGGCGTCGAGCAGCGCCCTCGCGAGCAGCACAGGGGACGCGGGCAAGTCGGTGTCGACGTCGATGCCCTCCTCGGCGAGGATCGGGATGAGTGGGTGCTCGGCAGCGGACGCCACCCGATCTGCGGATTCCACGGTGCGCCACGCAGCACGCGACATCAGCCCGGGTGCCACGCGATGCGTGGTCGACAGCAGGGCGAGGCGACTCGACACTGGTGGCTACGGCTCGCTACGGCGCGAACGTCGGCTCAGGAGATGGCGGCGCCTCGCCGCCGGCAGGTGACGACAAGCGGTCGGGGTTGCGCGGCTGCAACTGCTGCTCGAGGCCCGGCGTCCAGCCGCCCCCGAATCTCGGATTCACGCGCACACCGATGCTGTCGGCCACCTCGCCGAGCTGGGTGTTCAGCTCTGCGGCTACTTGCTGTTGCCCTATGCCGCCATCGCTCAACGCCTGTGCCGCTGTCTGGTAGACGACCACTGCGCGGGCAGCCGCCTCGAGCTGTGAGGGAGCGACTCCTGCGCTGAGCGAAATCTGCTCGCGCTGGTCGTCGGGACCGAGGACCTGGTCGATCTGTGCGTCGGTCACCTCGATGTCGTTCGTGCTCGCATACTCGGTGAGCACCTGATCATTGAGCCACCAGCTGATCGCCGCTTGGGTCAGCTGCTCGTCGGTCAGGCGTTGCGCGTCTGGATTGTCGTCGTAGAGCGCCACCATTTCGTCGACCTGGTCGGTGACGTCGCTCTGGCTCAGCCGATCATCACCAGCGATCGCAGCAGAGCCAGCCTTCTGTGTGCCGCACCCGGCCAGGAATGCCAGAGCCAACAGCGGCACCACCAATGCGACTGTGCGTCGCCGTGAAGTCTGGTTGGGGCTCACCAGTTCTCGCCTCCGTGGTCAGGTGCTCGGCCGGGGGTCATGCCGCGGCCTGTTCGCCGAAGACTGCCTCGATCAGCTCGGTGACCCACTCCAGGACCGCTGCGTCGCGAAGGGGCTCACCACCGACCCGCGCAGTCGCAGGTCTTGGCACCAGGATCGTACGGACCGCCGGCTTGACGATGGTGCCCGGGTACAACCTGGTGAGCCGCATCGTCGCGGACTCCGGGAGCTCGACCGGGAAGAACCTGATCTTGGCGCCTTGTGCGACCACCTCGGTGATTCCGGCCCGCCGCATCAGCGCACGCAGGGACGCTGCCTCGAACAGCCGCTCCACCGGTTCGGGCAGCGCGCCAAAGCGGTCGACCAGCTCGGCTCGCACCTCGGCGAGGGCTGCGTCGTCGTGCGCGTCGGCGATCTGCTGGTACGCCTGCAGACGCACCTTCTCCGACGGCAGCCACGCGTGCGGGATGTGTGCGTCGATCGGCAGCTCCACCTTTATCTCTGCGGCGGCGTCGTCCTCGCCTCCGTCTCCCTTGAGTGCTGCCACCGCTTCACCGACGAGTCGCAGGTACAGATCGAAGCCAACGCCCTCGATGTGACCGCTCTGTTCGCCACCGAGAACGTTGCCAGCGCCACGGATCTCGAGGTCTTTCATGGCGACGGCCATGCCGGAACCGAGATCGGTGTGCTGGGCGATCGTTGCGAGTCGGTCGTATGCGGCTTCGGTCAATGGACGCTCGGCTGGGTACAAGAAGTACGCGTACCCACGATCGCGCCCGCGGCCGACGCGTCCCCGAAGCTGATGGAGCTGTGCCAGACCCAACGTGTCGCCCCGCTCGACGACCAGGGTATTGGCGTTGCTGATGTCCAGACCTGACTCGACGATGGTCGTGCAGACCAGGACGTCGAACCTCTTCTCCCAGAAGTCGACGATGATTCGCTCAAGGGCATCCTCTGACATCTGACCGTGAGCGACCTCGACGCGGGCCTCTGGCACCAGTTCGCGGACGCGACGTGCCGCCCGCTCGATCGACTCGACCCGGTTGTGGATGTAGAACACCTGACCCTCGCGGAGCAGCTCCCGTCGGATGGCAGCGCCGATCTGCTTCTCGTCGTAGGCGCCAACGAAGGTGAGCACCGGGTGACGCTCTTCAGGCGGAGTCAAGATGGTCGACATCTCGCGAATACCGCCTAGCGCCATCTCCAAAGTGCGAGGAATCGGCGTGGCCGACAGCGTCAGAACGTCGACATGCATGCGCAGTGCCTTCAGGTGCTCCTTGTGCTCTACGCCGAAGCGCTGTTCCTCGTCGACGATCACCAGACCGAGGTCCTTGAACCGCGTCGTTGCCTGAAGCAATCGGTGCGTGCCGATCACGACGTCGATGCTGCCGTCCGCCAGACCCGCCAAGACCTCTTTAGCCTCACGGTCGGACTGGAAGCGCGACAACGCACGAACCCGCACGGGAAACGCGCCGAAACGCTCGGAGAACGTGCTCGTGTGCTGTTGCACCAGCAGAGTCGTTGGAACGAGAACGGCGACTTGCTTGCCGTCCTGAACCGCCTTGAACGCGGCACGAACGGCGATCTCGGTCTTGCCGTATCCAACGTCTCCACACACGAGACGGTCCATCGGCACCGGCTGCTCCATGTCGCGCTTCACCTCGTCGATGCACGCCAGCTGGTCGGCGGTCTCGACGTAGGGGAACGCGTCCTCGAGCTCGCGCTGCCAGGGAGTGTCGGGCCCAAAGGCGTGACCGGGGGACGCCTGCCTCGCCGAGTACAGGCGCACCAGCTCTGCGGCGATCTGCTTGACCGCCTTGCGCGCACGCCCCTTGGTCTTTGCCCAGTCGGCGCCGCCCAGCCGATGCAGTGAGGGCGACTCGCCACCCACATATCTGGTGACCAGGTCGAGCTGGTCGGTCGGAACAAAGAGCCGGTCGGGCGGCTGTCCCCGCTTGGCCGGCGCGTACTCGATCACGAGGTACTCGCGGGTCGCTCCCTGCACCTCACGCCTGGTCATCTCGACGTAACGTCCGACGCCGTGTTGGTCGTGGACGACATAGTCACCAGCTGAGAGCTGAAGTGGGTCGACGGTGGCGCGACGTCGCGATGGTATGCGTCGCATATCGCGTGTCGATGATCGCTGGCCGACGAGATCGGTCTCGGTCAGGACAAGAAAGCGCAGACCGTCGCTGGCCAAACCGTGTTCCATGACTCCGGTGGCCAGCTGCACGATGGAGGCGTCTGTCGCGGCATCCACGTCGGCGACCACCTCTGCTGCCACATCGCGCTCGCGGAGCTGCTCGGCGAACCGCTCGGCCGGCCCATGACCAGCGGTCACGACGACCACGCGCCAACCGGTTCGCACCGAGTCGACGATCGCGGTGAGGGCACGCTCGATGTCACCGCGGTACTGCTCGGCCGGGCGGAAGCTGGACGCCGTGGCGTCCGCATCGAGCGACCCGAACGGACCGATCTGCCACCAACCAAGAGCTCGAGCCCGCGCTGCTTCTCGAACCTCATCCAGCTCGCGGTAGCTGGCCGCCCCGAGGTCGATGGGAGTCGCGTTTCCGACGGCAGCGTTCGCCCAGGAAGCCGCGAGGAACTCCGCGCTGGTGCTGTGCAGCTCGATGCTGCGAGCACGAACTCGCTCTGGGTCGACGAGCACCACGCCGGTCTCTTCACTCACGACATCCACGAGCTGCTGCATGCCGTCTTCGAGCAGTGGCGTGAGAGCCTCCATGCCCTCGACAGCAATTCCCTCGGCCATCTGGCCGAGCACGTCGGCGAGTCCTGGCAGCTGCTGCGCGAGCTCCGCCGCGCGCGCTCGAACGGACGGGGTGAGCGGGAGCTCCCGGACGGGAGGTGCCCACACACCGTGCGGTGCAGCTTCCAGGCTCCGCTGATCGGCGGCCTTGAACCAGCGGACCTCCTCGACGATGTCGCCCCAGAGCTCGACCCGCAGCGGATGCTCCTCGACCGCAGGGAAGACGTCCAGGATTCCTCCGCGCACCGCGAACTCGCCGCGCCGCTCGACGATGTCGACCCGCAGGTAGCCAGCCTCCACGAGCTGTTCGACGACGCGGTCGAGGTCGATCTCCTGCCCCACGACGATCCGGACCGGGTCGATGTCCCCCAGGCCGACCGCGATCGGCTGCAGAATCGCGCGTACCGGGGCGACCACGACTGCCACAGGACCGGCCCCCGGGTCGTCCTTGTCGGGGTGAGCGAGCCGACGCAGCGTCGCGAGACGTCGACCGACGGTGTCAGATCGCGGTGAGAGCCGCTCGTGCGGAAGGGTCTCCCACGAAGGGAAATCCACCACCGAGGTCGGATCGAGCAGCGAGCCCAATGCCGCGACCAAGTCATCGGCTTCACGAGTGGTGGCGGTGACAGCGAGGACGGGGCGACGCTCAGCCAGCCCCGCAACCGCCGCAGCCGTCGCGGCCGACGGCAGCGTGAGCTCGGCGCCAGACGGTTGCGCCAGCGACGCCTGCAGCGTCGGATCGGCCGTGATCAGCCGAACCAGACCAGCCAGCGACACGAGCACTCCTCAGCGGCACGGAACGGACCGCGGAAGATGCGGCCGCTTGAAATCGTAAGTGCCGGGGATCAGTCTCAGGCGCGCGCTGCCTCGACTTGTGCGTCCACCAGGTCGAGCACGCCAGGAAAACGGGCCTCATCGAACTTTCTGGCGAAGTCTGCCCCGCTGGCCAGCACCGTGGGCACGTCGTCGGCGGTGAAGGTGCGCGGGTGGTTGAACGTGCTCTCGGAGAAGTCGAAGTACCGCTTGCAGTAGCCGTCGATCTGAAGATCTTTGGCGAGCGGGTAGTGCTCCTTCGCCCAACCGAGTGCGGTCTGGATGTACACCTCGTCGGGGGCGATCGACCCCTCAAGATGCTCCGCCACGTCAGGTCGGGCCTCTGCGAAACGCAGCACGGATTCGACAGCAAGTCGGCTGAGCGTGCAGAAGAACGATCCGCCGCGGAGAACGACCTCGTCCCACGGCGCGCTGTCCCGGATCCCGACCGCCAACCCCGTGGAGGTCGTGATCCGGACCCATGGTTGGACGAGGTTGACCGCCTGCAGGGGACGCAGCGCACTCTGCGCCCTTGGGCTGAGTCTCGTCAGCCGATGGTGCCGGAACTCGTACCGCGTACGCCCGCGCGCGACCCCCCACTTGGTCTGCTCAGGATCGAAGACCTCGAAGGTCTGGATGTACGCATCAGCGTTCGACGTCTCGAGGTCGGAATGAATGTCCGCGATCGGTCGGATTGGGTAGTCCTGGCCGGTGAGGTTGGAGAGCCAAGTGTACGTGATGCCCTCGTCCTCGAGCCATCGTGCGGTCGTCAACCAGCGTCGCACGTGCGACATGTCCCCGTAACCACCGTCGGCGAGTCTGAGCACCGCTCCGAGCCCAGACATGACGGCTGGGTCTGGTCCTTCGAATGCCCGGTCGTGGTCGACGACCACTAGTGCATCCGGCGCCCCTCGAACGATCGTGCGGACGAGTCGCTCGATCTGACGCGGGTTGCGGTGAGTCTCGATGTGGTAGACGACGGTCACGGTGCCTCCCCCGGCACAGACGAACTGACTATTGACTCTGCAGGACGATCGACAGCATCACAGCCGCCGTCGCCTTGCCGTTGGCTGTGGCTGTGAGCCCCGATCGCGGGCCTGCCACTGTCGCTGCGCCGTCGTCGGTCAAGAGTCCAGAGACTCGCACCGTTGTCGGAGTGTCCGGCGAGACAATGGACGTGCCCTCTGCTCGCACGACCTGCCCAGCTGGCTCGGTCCAGTCAGTGGTCGCTCCGTTGCGGTCGGACCAGTACGAGAGCACCCAGTCGCCGGCGTCAGGAACCGTGATGGCTGGCGTTGTGTGCGGGAACACCTTCTTGGTGGCGTCCTCGGTCGCGGTTGTCACTGGGGCGACGGATGCGACGCCTGAGTACACGGACATGGCCGCGAACGTCCTCACCGACACTGACGTGCCGGTGCCGTCGAGCCACTGCACTGCCACCTTGCGACCGGCGTCATCAGCGGTCGCCGTCTTCGTGTACACCACGGTCCGGGTGTCGACGTCAGAGACGTCAGCGACCTCGGTCCATCCTGGAAGCGGATTTAGGTCGTTGTCGCGCACCACGCCGGGATCGGCGGTGAGGTGACCAGAGACAGCCATGACGATCGTGTCACCGGCCTGGATTCCGGCGGGAAGGTTCCACTTCGGCGTCCTGAGCTGGGCGCTGGAGAAACTGGAAGACACCCGGAAGTCGACCGTCGAGGGAATAGGCGCCACCGTCACGTTGTGAGTCACCTCGTCGACGGCGCCATCGTTGTCAGTGACAGTGAGCGTGACCGGGTACGTGTTGCCTGACGGGAACACGTGGTTGGCGTTGCTGCCGTTCGAGGTACCGGAGCCGTCCCCGAAGTCCCACGAGTACGACGCGATCGTGCCGTCGGTGTCACCGGAGGCGGTTCCGTCGAACGAGCACGACAGCCCCACACACGTATGACTGAACTCCGCAGTGGGCTCGGCATTCGGGGCCTGGATCGACGGCTGGGTCGAGAGGAAGAGCGCCTTCGCACGCCAGTCGATCGAGTTGTTGACTGACTGCGACGAGCCGACGAAGGCGCCAGACGCCGAGAACTGAATCTTCCGCAGCTCCCCGCCTGAGGTCACGTAGTACAGCCAGTCACCGACCAGGAACGCGCCCCTGATGGTGTCTGCGCCGATCGCCGACACCGACGCGCTACGCAGCTGGTCGAAGCGCTCGTCGCCCACGATGTCGGACTCGGGAGTGAAGTACCGGTAGAGGAGTCCGCCGTCATTGTTCGACTGACCGTTCTGCTTCTTGGTTGCCAAGCGCGTCCAGTACAGACGCCCAGTACGCGGGTCGTAGAACGTGCTGGTCATCCGACCCTGGTTGGCCGTGGACGTCGAGTTGTTCAACAAGTCACCAGTCAGGATCTGAGAGGTGCTGGTGCTGGTCGTCGCACCGTTGACGTCGATGGTCGTCTGCGGGCCGAAGGTGCTCCCGTCGAAGCTTTGCTTCTTGAACGTTCCGTCCGACCAACCGGTGTAGAGCGTGTCGTTCACCATGAAGGCGCCACGCACGTTGGCCCAGTTGAAGCCACCGCTACCCAAATTCGTGGTCAATGGAGCCGAGCTGTTCACCAGATACCGAGAGGTGACGTCTGCTCCCCCGACGGCATCGGCGTCCAGCTGCACGACATCCCCAGGGATTGTTCCCAACTTGTCGTTGGGGAGCGCGAGGCCACCCGCCCACGGGAAGGCCGCCAGACGCTTGTGGAGCTCGTTGGCCCACCGCCCGGTGTCGGACCCGGCCCACAGCTCGGTCGGCGACACATAGAAGTCGAAGAGTCCGACGCCACGCGTCCGACCGGGGTTCCACGAGAACGGAATGCCATTGCGAGTGTCGAGCGCCGCCATGCCCTCACGCACCACGGCCCCGGGGCCCGCGCTGTTACCGGGACTGCTCGCCTGCCAGGTGTTCCAGTTGTTCAACCACCTCATGTGCCCACCGACGTAGGCGACCGGACCCGTCACCTCGACGGACCAGAACGTGTCACCTCCAGCGAACTGAGTCCACGAAGGGTTCTGGTCGCCCGTTGCGTACGTCTCCCAGCGAGTAGCGGTGTCGCAGAGTCGCTGTGGGGACGTACTGCTGCCGCCCCAACCTCCGGTCGTGACGACGACGAAGAACGAACCGTCAGGAGCGAGGTCGACGTCGTGCAGATAGGTGTCCCAGGTCGACCCGCAGGACGAACCGGGGAACCGGGAGGTGCGCCATCCATCGACGGTTGCGGTGGATCCCGACGTGTTCAGCATGGCGATCTGCGGGCGCGACTGGCCACCAACAGTGCTGAAGTTCCCGATCGCTACCAGCCGGTCACCAGACGGTGTCACGTCGATCTTGCGGACACCCGAAGTGCCGAACCCTTGCGCCGTACCCGTGAACGGGACGTTGACCTTGTCGGTCAGAGCGCCAGTGGTGGCGTCCAGCGTTGCCACCCCGCGGCGATCCACCCCGCCGACGGTCTTGAACGACCCGGACACATACAGCGTGTTGCCCAGAAGCTTGGCGTCGTAGACCCGGCTGCTGAAGGCCGGGTTGCTGAACGAGCCGAGCTTGGTTCCATCGGACAGCTTGAGTGCTTGTAGGCGCGCCGGTCCAGAACCATTGACCTTCGTGTACGAACCGCCCACGTACACCGCGTCGCCGGCCGCGTTGGGGAGCACCACGTCGACACCGGGCTTCTTTGTTCCCCCGGCTTGCAGCGTGGGGTTGAACGACGTGCTCACTGCACCGGTGTTGGCATTGAACGAGAAGATGCCCGTGCGGTCGAGGGTGAGGCCAGTCGTCTTGTCGGTGACCTGGGTGAAGGTGCCGCCGACAACGACGGTGTCGCCGATCCGCACGATCGACTGCACCCGACCGTTCTCGACGTCCGGTGTGTAGTTCACCGGGTTGGTGCTGGGCAACTGCGTGTCAGCGGGCGCCGCCGCGGCGGTGCTCACTGCGCCCAGGGGTAGCGCGACTCCGACGAGTGCCACGGCGACAACCGCGGTCACCGCCCTGAACTTCGTCCTACCCGGCCGGCGGCCGGTCGTTGTCTGGCCGATCACGGTGTTGACCCCCACAGACGTTCTCCTCGTTCTGGTCCCCGAGCACGAAGTGGCAAACGCCTCTGCGTGCGTCAACCTCTAGGCCATCTGAGGCCCCATTACAGAGGGTTGTTGTTGCGAGCGATACCCCGGGGCGCAGAAAGGGAACCAACGGCCGATGCGTCCCTGCTGACCGTGACATGCTGGCTACTCAATGTGACGGCCGATGCGGCTGCCCGAGTGAACCAGGCGGCCGCCAGACCGGCGCGAACGACGGCAGCCGTACCCTTCCAGTCAGGGCCAGCCGCAGGGGTAGTCGTGACCAGTCATGACTCAGCGACGGCCCGGGTAGACACATCGGAAGAACCGAGCCGGGCGCACTCGCCGGGCCGCCCGCACCGAACGAGGGGATGCACGTGGACCAGGTCAGTGCCCAGCAGGGGGGCGCCACGCTCGGCGAGTACAGCGGCGCGTTCCGCCGGCGGTGGTGGGTGGTTGCTCTTGGAGCTGTCCTCGGTCTCGCCTTGGCCGCCGTGTACTTGCTTCTTGCCCCGAAGACGTACATAGCAACTGCCTCCGTGCAGGTCGAGCCGCTGGGTGGATCCGCCGACAACGCAGTCGTCGATGCGCGCACCAACTCCGGCGTCAATCTCGACACCGAAGCGCAGCTGGTGAAGTCGCAGGCGGTCTCGTCCGAGGCCAAGGTCCTTCTGCAGTCACCTGAGATCGTGGGCCAGCTGGTTCAGCACGTGACTGTCGAAGTGCCGCCCAACACCAACGTGCTCCGGATCAGCTTCGCAGCGGACACACCAGAAGAAGCCCGCGATGGCGCGTCCGCGTATGCGCGTGGCTACCTCAAGAACCGGTTCGACGACGCAACCGACGCGTTGGCTGACCAAGAACGCGCGCTGAAGCAGCAGATCGAGGAACTCGAAGCCCAGATCGAGACCGCGACGCCCGACGAACGTGACGGAATCCAGACTTCACTGGACGCCGTGCGCTTTCGGCTCGGCCAAGTGATTGGCAACCCGGTCGACCCAGGCAAGGTCATCAGCGAGGCGCTCATACCTCGCCGACCCGCGAGCCCCAACGCGGGGTTGGTGTTGGCGAGCGGCCTGGCGTTCGGTCTGCTGATCGGATTGGCCGGTCTCTACTGGCTCGAGCGCCGCGACGGGCGTTGCTACGACTGGCGCACCGTCGAACGAAGGCTCGGGCTGCCAGTGCTCGCCAATGTACCCGGCACAGAGGGAAGCGCCGCTCCGTTGTTCGAGCCGCACTCCGCTGGAGCGGAAGCGTTCGGTGAGTTGCGAAACGCATTGATGACCGGGCTCGGCGATGAGCCTGCGACATTGGTCATAGCGACCCCGACTCCGGGTCACGGAGCAGACGTTGCAGTGGCGAACCTCGCGGTGACCTTCGCACGAGCGGGTCACAGCACAACGATCGTTGTCGCTGACGAGTCCTCAGACCTTCCGAACTTGTTCGGCCTCCCGGCGACCGAGGGACTGAGCGAGGTGCTTCGGGGGAGCTTCGAGCTTGATCACGCAGTGCAGAGCGTTCCCGACCTTCCCTCGCTGCAAGTGCTCCCGGCAGGGCACGGACTCCACGGGGACGACCTCGATCTCGAGGGCAGCGGCACCAACGACGTTTTGGAGGCATTGCGCGAGCGAAGTAACTACGTTCTCATTCGACCGCGCCCCAGCGAGAGCTCTTCTGACGCTCAGTTCTTCGGCAGGCATGCGAACGCCGCAATCATCGTCATCGAGATCGGCCACACGCTGCGCGAGGCGGTGTCGGCGGGTGTGCGCCAGTTGAAACTCGTCGGCACCCAGGTTCCAGGCGCAGTCACTCTTCCCGCGTTCGGCGCGCCGGAGCCCGCGCCTCCACGGGCGGTGACCACGTCGGTCAGTGACGTTTCAGCCGCACCGCGTCCCGCCCTGCGATTGAAGGACAACGGATCGACCGCGCAGTCGGAGGCCCGCGGTGGGCCGCCCAACGGCGCTTCCCGGGACGAGGCGAGTGGTCGAGACGGCCGCCGTGACTCCGGGCGTGACTCCGATCGTGACGCCGGGCGTGACGCCGGTCGAAGTGACGGTCGCGACGAGCCACTGCGCAAGGCACCACCCCGCTACTGATCCATGTCACTCGCCGTCGCTTCAACACCTGTCAGGTGGTGGTCACCTGAACGGTGGCCCGCAGGCTGGCCGCTCATGGCCGCGCTGGTGGGATTCCCGCTGTGGTGGGCCTTGGGGTTGGGGTCTCTGGTCTTTCCGATTGCCGCCATCCCGATGGCATTGCACCTGAAGCAGAAACGCCACATCGAGGTGCCGCCGTGGTTCGGACTCTGGCTGTTGTTCGTTGCATGGTCGTTGCTCAGCGCAGTGGTCCTCGGCGTCGACGCACCTGACACGCTGCCCACAACCTTTGCGCAAGGGCTGGACGCTTTCGTCCTTCGCAGTGTGCAGTATCTGGGCGCCACGGTGGTGCTGCTGTACGTCGGCAACCTCACCGAGGAAGAGGTGCCCAAGCTACGCATCGTCAAGTGGTTGTCGGTGCTCTTCGGCTGGACCCTCGCCGGCGGATTCCTCGGCTTGGCGCTTCCATCGCTGGAGTGGAAGTCTCCGGTCGAACTGTTGCTGCCGGGTCCACTCGCGTCCCGCCGTGGCATCGTGGCGATGGTTCATCCCCAGGTGGCGCAGATCCAGGACGTCATCGGACTTGGTGATCCGCGTCCGAACGCACCGTTCGAGTACACGAACGCGTGGGGCAACAACCTCTCGATCCTGATCATCTGGTTCGTCATCTGGGCCCTCGTGTACGGGGCAGCACGCAGGCGAATCTTCGGTTTGGCAGTCCTTGCCATCGCAGTCGTGCCGATCATCTATTCACTCAACCGCGGACTGTGGCTCGGACTGGTGATCGCCGCCTGCTACGCGACCGTGCGTCTGGCGATTGCGGGCAGACCCTGGCTGATCGGCGTGCTGTTGGGAGCGGCTGCAGTGGGACTTGCTGTCCTGGCCGTGACCCCCTTGGGATCAGTTGTCGAGGGCCGGGCCGAAGCCGGGCACAGCAACCAGGTGCGCAGCTCGCTGGCTCAGTCGTCGATCGACGGGGGGATCTCTTCGCCACTACTCGGCTACGGAGGAACTCGAGAGACTGTTGGGAGTGACGAGTCGATAGCCATCGGCGCGACGCCAGAATGCCCGAGATGCGGAAACCGCTCGATCGGTAGCACTGGCCACGCGTGGAATGTGCTGTACTCGCACGGAATCGTGGGGCTCGCAGCGTTCATGGGCTTCTTCATCGCCACCCTGTGGCGCTTCCGGCGCGAGATAACGCCGATCGGACTCGCCGCTCACACAGTGATCCTGGTCCAGATGTTCTACGTCTTCGTCTACGTCGGAATCAGTTCGACGTTGAGTCTGCTCATGATCTCAGTCGCGCTGCTCTGGCGCAGCGAACGAGATCGCGTCGACGGGTACGACGAGCCACCGATCCCGCACCTCAACGACTCGGGCTTCCGCAAGCTGGAGCCGCGATGGGGCTCCCCATGAGGCACCCGCTCTGGCCGGATGACGGGGAGTCGCTCTCGTCCGACGGTGCTTCTACAGGTCAATACCTCGTCGTTCCCTCTCCGGCCGATCCGCGCTTGGTGCTGCCAACTCGTCCGACCCGAGCCGCAGACCAGATTCTGCTGGCGCTGCGCGACCAGACCTCCCTCGGCGCGCGCGCGAAGACTGGCGCGCTGCGCCTCGCCGCTCGCGCGAACGTACGAACGACAACGCTGCCCGACCCTCCCCTGTTTGGGGCGGTGACGTCCGCCCTGGGAGGTGAGCGTGACGACTACGCCATCGGCGTGCAGATCGGCCCGCCCCGCGCGAACCGAAAGCCTGTGCTGGCAGTGTGCGATCGCGCAGGACGCTTGGCCGCGTTCGCGAAGTGCGGGGTCGACGAGCTGACCGACCGACTCGTGCAGCACGAAGCTCGTGCGCTCGAACAGCTGAGTGGTCTAGAGGCGACCAAGGTTCCTTCGGTGATCTCCAGCGGGACAGTTGCCCTCCATTCAGCTGACCATTCATATGCTGACCATTCATTTGTGGTCCAAACGCCCGTACCTGCCGGCGTGAGACGACCGGACGACGCTTCGGTCATCTCGGCACAGGTCGAGGTGGCCTCCTGGAACACCGGAGACGTCGACCCGGACGCCGGCCTGGAGCGGATCTATCACGGGTGGGAACAACGCCGATCCGTGCTGCCAGCGGCGCGACCTTTCGCAGACATTGCCTCCGCTTGGTGCGAGCAGATGCGTGATGCGTCGGTTCAGTGGGGTGCGTGGCATGGCGACTGGCGGACCACCAACATGTCGGTCACAGATGCTGGTTGTTCAGTCTGGGACTGGGAGCGCTATGAGCAAGGCGTCCCAGTCGGTTACGACGCGCTCCACCTGTTCCTGACGACGCGCTTGCCAGCGGTCCATGACATCACGACCCTGCCGGACGACCTGCGCGACCACTCTGCGAGGTTGCTGCGGCCATTTGGCATCGTCAACCGGCGTGACGTCGAGCTGGTGACCACCGGCTACCTGCTCGCGATCGCCGGTCGTTATCTCGATGACGGACAGGAGCAGTCCGGAGCGCGCCTCGGCGCTGTGCGAGAGTGGCTGCTGCCGCATCTGGTGGCAACTTCTTCGGCTACATCGGGGGCAGCTGACGCATGAGCACGGTGAAGGACGTCGGACGCCGTGCTGCGTTGGCCGCTGCGGACCAGCTGGGTCAGCGGACCGCATCGCGGCGAGCGCTGCCCACGATGCTAATCGTCGGAGCACAGCGATGCGGGACGACGACGTTGTTCAAAGCCCTCTGTCAACATCCTTCCTTCGTCGGGCCGACGCTGCGCAAGGGCGTGCACTACTTCGACCTGAACTCCGAGCGCCCACTCGACTGGTACCGCGCACACTTTCCGACCAAGTCATCCATCGCCGCACTCCAGCAACGCACCGGTAGCGGCGTCGTGGTGGGTGAGTCCAGCCCCTACTACCTGTGGCATCCCCTCGCGCCACAACGCATCGCCCAAGCCCTTCCCGGCGTGCGAGTGGTCGCACTGCTTCGCGACCCGGTCGAGCGCGCCTACTCAGCACACGCGCATGAGCTGGCACGGGGATTCGAGTCCGAGACCTTTGAACGAGCCCTTGAGCTCGAGCCGCAACGCCTTGCCGGCGAAGAGGAACGGGTTGCCGCTGGCGAGATTGCCCGCAGCATGCCGCATCAGCACCAGGCCTACCTGCGGCGCGGTGAGTACGTCGACCAGCTGGAACGAATGGCGCGAGCGGTGGGACGCGACCACGTGCTGGTGCTCGACAGCGCCGACTTCTGGGCCGACCCCGAGAGCAACTGGCCGACCGTGACCTCGTTCCTCGGCCTGCCCCCCGGCCACGTCACGGTGCAGCAGCACAATGCGCGCTCACGCGCACCGATGAGTCCAGAGCTTCGGGCCCGTCTCGAGGCTCACTACGAACCCTTCGACGAGCGGCTCGCGCAGTGGTGGGGACGCACGCCGTCGTGGCGGCGATGACCGACCATCGAGCGCCAGCGCATCTCCGCAGAATCGGAAGGGGCGGGTCGCAGAACCTCGCGGCGTCCGCGATCGCAGCCATCCTGGGCATCGCCCTGTCCATCGTTGTCGCCCGCGCGTTCACAGCCGAGAACACCGGTCTGTACTTCGCGGCCACGTCGGTGGTGCTGCTGCTCGCCACTGTCACTCGACTGGGAACAGGGATCGGCCTGGTCTATTGGGTGTCTCGGCTGCGCGAGCTGGGCCGCTACGACGAGCTGCCCCGCGTCATCCGCACAGCACTTCGACCCGTGACCGTCTTGTCGGTTCTGGCTGCTGTGGCGCTGTTCATCTTCGCGCCGTGGGCGTCCGACGTGCTTCTCGGCGGCGGCGAGACGGGAGCGGACATGCTTCGCGTCCTCGCCGTCGCTCTGCCTGCCACCGTGGTGTTTGACGCGTTGCTCGGTGCGTCCCGAGGGTTCGGGACGATGAAGCCCACGGCAGTACTCGACCGAATCGGACGCCCCGCCGCGCAGCTCGTCCTGACGCTGGTGGCTGCGCTCATGGGGAGCGTGATCGCGGCCACCGTGGCGTGGGCGGTGCCCTACTTTGTTCTCAGCGCCCTGGCGTGGTGGTGGTTGGCGCGTCACATGCGGCGCCCGCGACCCCCGTCCAGAGACGAG
>DASUFV010000181.1:0-5469 GCA_036274415.1 Actinomycetes bacterium | reverse complement strand
GACATCCAGCGATGGGTTCATGGTGCTGCGCCCCCGGTGGCGTCACCTATCCGGTCGGCCAACTCATACAGCGCAGCCAGGTCGATGCCGTCGGCCAGCCACGGCAGCTCGACCATCGGCAACCTGAGGCGCGCCAGCTCGAGCCGTTCGCGCTCCTCGAGCTCGACTCGTTCTGCGTGTCCTCTCGCCTCCTGCCGCAAAGCGTCAACGAGTTCACCATGGCTACCCAGACCTGCTTCATGAAGCCCGGCTTTGATTTCGCCGGAGTCGAGACCGTCCGTGCGAGCCGCGGCTAGTCGATCCGGGTCGAGGATGGGCGTTCTCGTTTGGTTCACGACGAGCATCCCGACCGGGATGTGAAGAGAGCTCAACTCTGCGACCGCGTCTGCGGTTTCCTGAACCGGCATCTCCTCCAGGAGAGTGACAAGGTGCACTGCCGTCCTTGGCGAGTGCAGCAGGCCCATGATCGCGTCCGCCTGTCGGCGAATCGGCCCGACTTTGGTCAGCCCGGCCACCTCGGTGTTCACGTTCAGGAAGCGCCCGATCCGACCGGTCGGTGGCGCGTCCAGGACGACAGCGTCATAGGCGAACCGTTGGTCATCGCGCCGCCTGACCGCTTCATACGCCTTGCCGGTCAGCAGGACGTCACGGACGCCAGGTGCGACCGTCGTCGCAAACTCGACGACGCCGAAGCGTTGGAGGGCTCGGCCAGCGCGCCCCAACCGGTAGTACATGTCGAGGTACTCGTACAAGGCTGCCTCGGGGTCGACGGCCAGTGCGAACACGTCACCGCCCCCGCGAGCGATCGCCACCTTCCGCTCCTCGTACGGCAGCGGTGGAACATCGAACAGCTGGGCGATGCCTTGGCGCCCCTCGACTTCAATCAGTAAGACTCGGCGTCCTCCGGATGCCAAGTGCAGTGCAAGCGCCGCAGCCACGGTGGTCTTGCCCGTGCCGCCTTTTCCGGACACCACGTGGAACCTCGTGGCATCCCGGTTGCGCGCTCCTGCAGCCACGTTCTGACCCTACGCGCTGCGCCATCACCGAGTACCGGCCATGGTTGTGCAGGCTGATGGTTAGGGTTGCTGCATGACCAAGTGGGAGTACGCCACTGCCCCGTTGTTGATCCATGCCACCAAGCAGATCCTCGACACGTGGGGTCAGGACGGCTGGGAGCTCGTGCAGGTCGTACCAGGGCCAAACGCCGAACAGTTGGTCGCCTACTTCAAGCGCCCGGTGGAGGGCTGATGGCCTCCCCAGAGGCGAGACTGGCCGAGCTTGGTTTTGAACTGCCGGAGACCGCAGCGCCGGTCGCGGCGTACGTACCCGCCGTCAGGTCGGGCTCGCTGGTCTTCACGTCCGGTCAGCTCCCCTGGGTGAAGGGCGAGCTGCTCGCTCGGGGCAAGGTCGGAGCGGACGTTGATCCTGCACTGGCCAAGGAGGCTGCAGGATGGTGCGCGCTGAACGCGTTGGCTGCCGTTCGGGGTTTGGTGGGTGAGCTCAGCGTCGTCAGTAGAGTCGTCAAGGTGGTGGGGTTCGTCGCCAGCGCGCCGTCGTTCACCGGTCAACCAGGTGTCGTCGATGGTGCAAGTGAGTTGCTCGGAAAGGTATTCGGCGACGCTGGCGCCCATGCCAGAAGCGCGGTCGGAGTTGCAGCGCTCCCTCTGGACACTCCGGTCGAGGTCGAGCTGATCGTCGAGGTGGAATGACGTGGATGTAGTCGAAACACTGTTGCCCGGTGTCGGACGCCGGTATGAGTTCGAGCTCGAAGACGGGATGCGACTGTGCATCGTCTCGACGCGCGACGACCACTACATCGTGTCGACGTTCGACCGGAACGATCCCGACGTCGGTCGCACGCTCTTCGAGCTGGACGAGGACGAGGCCGTCACGATGGCCGAGATCCTGGGAGCGCCGCGAATCGCGGTGAAGCTTGCCGATCTCACTCGAGAGATCCCGGGTCTGGCGTCGGAGCAGATCGAAATCGCTCGGGGATCGCGCTTCGACGGCAAGACCCTCGGCGACACACAGATGCGCACCCGCACCGGGTCATCAGTCGTGGCCCTGGTCCGCGATGACGTGGTGCTGGCGTCGCCAGAACCGAGCCAAGACCTCGTCGGTGGCGACGTGCTGGTGGTCATCGGCACCGACGAAGGCATCTCGAAGGCGCGGGCCATCCTCGAGGCGCAATGAGCGCTGATCCGGCGCTGCTGGCGGCCGCCGAGCCGGGGCTAGCCAACCTGCTGTTCGAATTTGGTCTGGTTCTGCTGGCGCTGGGAATCCTGGGTGGCCTGTCGCGACGGGTCGGGCTCTCACCCGTACCCCTGTACCTGCTGGCAGGCCTGGTCCTCGGCGAGGGTGGCCTGGTCGGACTGGATGCGTCCACCGGGTTCCTACGGGTGGGCGCAGAACTCGGGCTCATCTTGCTTCTGTTGACCCTGGGCCTTGAGTTCTCAGCAGAAGAGTTCTCGAGCGTGCTCCGAAGACACATCCCGTCCGGCGTCCTGGACTTCGTGCTCAACGCGGTGCCAGGCGCGATCGCCGGCTGGATCGTCCTTGGCTCCTGGATCGGCGCGCTGGTGATGGCAGGCGTCACGTGGGTGTCGTCGTCAGGAATCGTCGCGCGCGTCATCTCCGATCTGGGCCGCCTGGCCAACCGTGAGACACCAGCGGTACTTGCCGTCCTCGTCCTCGAGGACGTCGTGATGGCGGCGTACTTACCACTGGTCGCGGTTCTCGTCGCGGGTGGCGGGATCGGCACTGCGATGCTCGCGGTGTTCGTCTCCGTCACAGCGGTGCTCGTCGTGCTCGTGGGTTCGCGGTACTTCGGCGAGCGGATCGGGACTCGCTTGACCGACGCCGAGGACGAGCAAGTCCTCCTGCGAGTGCTGGGCATCACCCTGGTCGTTGCAGGGCTCACCACGATGCTGGACGCGTCCGCGGCAGTTGGTGCTTTCGTCGTTGGGCTTGCGCTGACGGGACAGGCGGCAGCTCGCTCACGGGAGCTCCTGTCACCGCTGCGAGATCTGTTCGCAGCGGTTTTCTTTGTCTCATTCGGCCTGTCGGTTGATCCCAGCACGCTGCCGCCGGTACTCACCGGAGCGTTCGTGTTGGCCGCGATCACCCTTGTCACCAAAGTCATCACTGGTTGGTACGCGGCCGGAAGGGACGGCGCCGGTCCCCGAGGCCGCATGCGCGCCGGGTTCGTGCTCGCGGCGCGCGGTGAGTTCGCAGTGGTTATCGCTGGCCTCGCGGCCGCCGTGGGCTACGACGAAGCAGGGCCTTTGACCGCCGCCTACGTGTTGATTCTCGCGATCACGTCGCCGATCCTTGCCCGCTTCGCAGACTGGTTCGCCAGGCCGTTCATGCCCGAGCCGAAACCTGTCCCGGTGTGAGCGACCCGCTGCCGATTCGACCAGCAGCGACCGTCGTTCTGCTGCGAGATGGGGCCGACGGGATGGAAGTCTGGCTGCAGCAGCGTGCCACTACCTTGGCCTTCGCGGCTGGCATGCACGCCTTCCCGGGAGGCCGAGTCGACGATGACGAGTCGACCTCGATGGTCGTGCACGACGTTTCACGCGAGCAGTCGGTGTGGGGAGACTCTGATGCCGCTGTTGTCCGCGCTCACCTGGCCGCGGCCGTTCGTGAGACCTGGGAAGAAAGCGGCGTCCGCCTCGATCCTGCGACGTTGGTGCCGTGGGCTCGCTGGGTCACCCCTCAAGGAGAGACCCGTAGGTTCGATGCGCGTTTCTACCTCGCTGCGTGTCCCGTCGACCAGGAGCCCCGTCCACTGACCGGCGAAGTCGCCGGCGGTCGTTGGTTCGTCGTGCGTGCCGCGGTCGAGGCCCACGCAGTGGGCGACCTGCCCATGTGGCCACCTACCATCAGCACATTGACGTCGTTGACGTCCTTCGACGATGTGGCGAGCGCGCTCGCTGCTGGGCCGAGCACGATTGAGGCGGTGACCGGATGATCGAACCCGTCGAGGGTGTCGAGCCTCAACGGGCTCGCGTCGTCACCGCGTCCAATCCGGGTGCCCTGACGCTGGCGGGTACCAACACCTGGCTGCTCGCCGAGCCGGAGGCCGACACCTGCATCGTGGTCGACCCCGGCCCTGACGACGACTCGCACGTACAAGCGGTGCTCGACGAGGTCGCCCGGTTGGGGTGTGAGGTCAAGCTCATCCTCCTGACTCACAGGCACGCCGACCACACCGGCGCGGTCGACCAGCTGCACGCGGCGACCGCAGCACCGGTCCGCGCCGTCGACCCGGCGTGGTGCCGGGGGACCGTCCCGCTCGTGGACCGGGAGGAGATCGAACTCGACGGTCTCGAGCTGAGGGTCATCGCCACACCAGGACACACCGACGACTCGGTCAGCTTCTTCATGCCTCGCGATGGAGCCCTGCTCACTGGTGACACCATCCTGGGCGAGGGGTCGTCTCTCATCGCTTGGCCCGATGGCCAGCTGGGGCCGTACCTCGACTCCCTCAAGCAACTCCGTGACCTTGCGGCCGCCGGTCTGTCCTTGACGCTGCTGCCAGGGCACGGGCCACTCGTTCTGTGGGGGCTCGACGCCATCGACACGTTGATCGCGCACCGCACGAAGCGACTGGAGCAGGTGACAGGCGTCCTGGATCGAGGCGCCACCACGGTTGGTGACATCGTGTCTGCGGTTTACGGGTTGCCAGGGCCAGCTCTGCACGATGTCGTCGTGGCGCAGGTAAAGGCCCAGTTGGAGTACCTGGCCGCGACGGGTAATGCACGCGCCGCAGTTGTGCTGCGAGCAGGTTGACTAGCCGGCCCGGCGCGTCACGCGGTCGATGTCGAGCAGCAGGACTGACCGCGCTTCAAGGCGGATCCATCCGCGCGAAGCGAAATCCGCGAGCGACTTGTTGACGGTCTCACGGGATGCGCCGACCAGTTGGGCCAGCTCTTCTTGAGTGAGATCGTGTGCGACCAACAGGCTGCCGTCCGGTTGTGGCTGTCCGAACTTCTCCGCCAAGTCGAGCAGTGCTTTGGCCACGCGCCCAGGAACATCGCTGAACACCAGGTCGGCCATGGCTTCGTTGGTGCGGCGCAGCCGTTGCGCGAGCGCGCGCAGTAGTGCTTCGGCAACCTCGGGGCGTCCGGTCAGCCACGGTCTGAGGTCGCGTTGCCCGAGCGCCAACAACACTGAGTCGGTCACCGCCGAGGCGGTTGACGTGCGTGTGCCCGGGTCGAACAAGGAAAGCTCGCCGAACATCTCACCGGGACCCAGCACCGCCATGACCTGTTCCCGGCCGTCGCTGGACGTCTGACCGAGCTTGATCTTCCCGTCGACGATGATGTACAGCCGGTCGCCCGGCTCGCCTTCGGAGAACACCACCGCGCCACGTGCCACCGTCTCTTGGCTCATGGTTGCTCGCAGTGCCGCAGCAGCAGCGTCGTCGAGCGCCGCGAACAGTGGTGTGCGACGCAACACGTCGTC
>DASUFV010000180.1:0-29319 GCA_036274415.1 Actinomycetes bacterium | reverse complement strand
GCGGTGTCAGCAACGACGATCGCATCGCCGCCGCTGAGGTACTTGGGCTCGCCGTCAGTGAAGCCGAAGAGGTGAATCTTGCGGTAGACCGCGTTCACTGTGCCGTCCGCGTTGATCACGACGGCGGTGTTGGTGAGTGAGCCGTCCTCGTGACGCTCGATGAACGAGCCTGCGTGCAGGGTGGTGGACGCCGAGCGTGCGGCGTCCTGCAGGCTCTTGACGAGGGGGCCAACGAGCGGTTGGGCGGTGGGTTCCCAGAGCCGGTAGGTGAAGCCACCGTTGGGCCATAGCTCTGGGAGAACGACGAGGTCCGAGTCCGCGGCAGCCGCGGAGATCAGTCCGAGCATGCGGTCGACGCGGGCATCGAATGGCTCGTTCTCGTCGAAGTCGAACTGGACGGCAGCGACTCGCATCCGCCCAGGGTGTCACACGTCCGTCCATGGCCGTCCGTCGAACGGGTGACAACAACGCCCCGGACGAGCAGCCACGCCTGCACTCTCCTAGAGTCGACGAACCTGTCTCATCTCAAGGGGGATCCCCGTGAAGCGCGTCGCCGTTGCCCTGGCCACTTCTGGCCTATTAGCCACGACCTTGAGCGTGGGTGCGCTCGCGCAGCCGGCCCTGGCTGTCGATGGCGGTCTGGCTGTGACGATCTCGTCCGCCGGCACCAAGAAGGTCGACGTCACGTGGGCCGACCCCTCGTCGATCTTGACCACGGCGTTCGACGCGTACCTGGTGACGCTCGACAACGACGCCAACACGACTCCAGACACAGCTGACCGCAGTCGGTACGTCGACGACGCGGTCGTCGATCGGACAGTGCGCTTCGAAGACCTCAACGCCAACACGACGTACTTCGCCACCGTGTACGCGGTCGACTTCACCGACGACGGTGTCGACATCGTCCCAGCTGACGGACAGCCAGCTGACACGGCTCTTGGGGTGGCGACCGGCACCTACAGCCCGTTGAAGCTCCAGCCTTCGGTGTCCACCGTCCTGAGTGGCAAGACCGTCACGCTGTCGGGAACTCTCAAGGACGACGCCGGCAACCCCATCGAGGGCGCGACCGTCACCGTGTGGCAGGACGCTTACCCCCAGTTCGGTGGTGCGGTCGACACTGACGATGTGACTGACTCAAGCGGCCGGTGGTCGGTCACGACGGCCGCAGGGTTGACGGTGAACACCTGGTTCTGGGCGGAATATCGCGACGACAACGGTGTGGGTGGCTGGACCGGCCGCACGCTGGTGGAGGTGCGCAAGAAGTTCAGCGTCGCTGTGAACCCCGGGACGACCGTCAACGCTGGCACGAAGGTGACATTCAGCGGCAGCACGAAGGGCGACCCGGAGAACCTGGACGACGCCAACGTCAAGGTCTGCCTCCAGCACTACGAGGGCGGCAAGTGGGTCAAGAAGTTCTGCCGTGCAGATGAGGCGGACGGCTCGTACGTCCTGAGCTTCAAGCCTGGCCCCAACGCGGACGGCAAATACCGCGCGTGGTCAGGCATGGGGCCGGCGTACGCCGATTCCTGGTCGAAGACCAAGAAGCTGACCGTCACCTAACTAACACTCGGCGGGCTTGGGCGTCCATCAGGTGTGCACTCGGCGGGCTTGGGTGTCCATCAGGTGTGCACTCGGCGGGCTTGGGCGTCCATCGGGTGTGCACTCGGCGGCGGGTCAGGTGTAGAGGTGCAGAAGGGCGGGCTCTTCGAGGATGTCGGCCACGTCGCGCAAGAAGTGTGAGCCGGTCGCGCCATCGATGAATCGGTGGTCGAAGGACAGCGAGATGGTCGACACGGTGCGCACGACGAGCTGTCCGCGTTCGGCCCACGGCCTCTCTCGCCATGCTCCAAACGCGAGGATCGCCGACTGACCCGGCGCGATCATCGGAGTACCGCCGTCGACGCCGAAGACTCCGACGTTGGTGATCGTGAACGTCGCTCCGAGCAGCTCGGCCGGGGACGCCGATCCGTCGCGCCCCTTGGAAACGACGTCGGACAGTGCGGTTGCGAGCTCGGGCAGCGTGAGCGATCCGGCGTCCGCAACGTGTGGCACAACGAGCCCACGCTCGCTGGCGACCGCGATGCCGAGATTGACCTTCGCGCGGTAAACGATCTCGCTCTCTTGCGCGTCGAAGACTCCGTTGAGCTTGGGCTGGCGGCGCATCGCGGCAAGGCATGCGGTCGACACCAACAGCAACGGAGTCACCGACACGTTGGCGAACTCGGGCAACGTGCGCAGACGCTCGACCAGAGCAGCGCTACGTGAGACGTCGACATCAACCCACTCGGTGACCGACGGGATCGTTGCTGCACTCTCGGTCATGGCAGCGGCCATAGTGCGCGTGACACCACGGACCGGCTCACGACGATCGCCCATCAGCTGTGCGGGGCGAGTTGACGTCGTCGTGTGGCTCAGTTGCAGGGCGGCAGCCGCCTCGACGTCTTCGCGCGACACCGTGCCGTCCTTGCCGGTGGGCCGTACCGATGCAAGGTCGACGCCGAGCTGTTTGGCGAGCCTGCGCACCGGGGGCTTGGCCCGCACGACGCGCGGCTTGTCGGTCTCCCCCTCGACACCGAAGCGCGCCTCTGCAGCGCGTCCGATCTCCAGACCGCCGTGCCGAACCGGCTTGACCGGCTCACCAGGTGGCCCGGCCTCGGGCTTGTCGGTGCCGTGCGGACCGGCCGCCGGGGTGCGGCGGCGGCGACGCGTCGACGCGGCCACCACGCCGTAGCCGACGAGCAGCGGACCGGTCGACTCCGACTCTGCGGTGTGCCCGTTGGTCGACTCAGCCGGCGCACTCTCTGCACTCGGTGTTGCGGCGGGTCCACTCCCGCCTTCGCCCTCACCGTCAGTCGCGATCGTCACGAGGGGTGCGCCAACGGGGAGGACGTCGCCTTCGGACGCGTGCAGCTCGGAGACCGTGCCGCCGAACGGTGACGGCAGCTCGACAGCCGCCTTGGCGGTCTCGACCTCCACCAGCGGTTGGTTGACCTCGACGACGTCGCCCACCTTCACGAGCCAGCGCAGCACCTCGCCCTCGGTCAGGCCCTCGCCCACATCTGGCAATCGAAACTGTTGGTCGCTCACCAGGCCCCCTAGAACGCCATCGCTCGGTCAACGGCGTACAAGATGCGGTCAAGATCAGGAAGGTAGTGACTCTCCAGGCGTGACGGTGGGTAGGGCGCGTGGAATCCTCCCACTCGCAGCACCGGACTCTCGAGCTCGAAGAAGCACTCCTCCGTGACGAACGCCGCCACCTCTGCGGCTACGCCCAAGAACACCGACGCCTCGTGCGCAACGACGCAACGACCTGTGCGTCGAACTGAGCTGACAACAGTGTCGAGGTCGATAGGCGAAAGGGAACGCAGGTCGACCACTTCGATGTCAACGCCATCTGCCTCCGCGGCCGCGGCTGCTTCAAGGCACGTGCGCACCATCGGCCCGTAGCTCACCAGGGTGAGGTCTCGGCCTTGCTTGGCCACTCGTGCCGCGCTCATCGGCAGGGACGGTGACGCCGCAACGTCCACCTCGGCCTTGTCCCAGTAGCGCCGCTTCGGCTCGAGGAAGATCACCGGGTCGTCGCACGCGATGGCCTGCTGCACCAGGTGGAAAGCGTCGACGGGATTCGATGGCGTCAGTACTCGAAGACCAGCCGTGTGCGCGAAATACGCCTCAGGCGACTCGCTGTGGTGCTCCACCGCACCGATTCCGCCGCCGAACGGGATGCGCACGGTGACCGGGAGCTTCACCTGTCCGCTCGATCGGGCGTGCATCTTGGCTAGCTGGCTGACGATCTGATCGAAGGCGACGTACACGAAGCCGTCGAACTGGATCTCGGTCACTGGTCGATATCCGCGCATCGCCAGGCCGATCGCGGTGCCCAAGATGGATGACTCAGCGAGCGGGGTGTCGATCACCCTGTTCTCGCCAAAGTCCTTCTGCAACCCGTCGGTCACGCGGAAGACGCCACCCAGCCGCCCGATGTCCTCACCCATCAAGACGACGTGCGCGTCGTCCTCCATCGCCTTGCGCAACCCCGAGGTCAGGGCCTTGGCCATGGTCAGCGTCTCGGCCATCACGCCCCCTCGACCGCGAAGCCGGCGAGATAGTCGGCGTACTCGCGACGTTGTCGGTCAACAGTGGCGTGCGGCTCCGCGTACGTGTTCGCGAACATGTCGTCGGGCTGCGGGTCGGGCAACGCCCTGACACCGTCGCGTAACCGCTGCGCCAGTGCCTCGGACTCGGCGTCCAACGCCTCGAAGAACGTGTCGTCGACGAGCTGCTGCTTGTGCAAGAAGGAGCGCACGCGTTCGAGCGGGTCGCGCAACCGCCATGCCTCGACGTCGGAGTCCATGCGATACCGCGTCGGGTCGTCCGAGGTGGTGTGCGCTCCCATGCGATACGTGAACGCCTCGATGAGCGACGGCCCCGCACCTTCGCGAGCTCGCTGCAACATGAACCGGCTCACCGCGAGGCAGGCGAGTACGTCGTTGCCGTCGACTCGGATTCCGGGGAAGCCGAAGCCCCACGCCCGCTGGAACAGCGGAATTCGCGTCTGACGTTCGAGTGGTTCGGAAATGGCCCACTGGTTGTTCTGACAGAAGAAGACGACCGGAGAGTTGAACACACTCGCCCAGATGAACGACTCGTTGACGTCGCCTTGGCTGCTCGCGCCGTCGCCGAAGAACACCATGACCGCGTTTTCCGAGCCGTCGTTCTGCATGCCCATCGCGTATCCGACTGCCTGCGGGCACTGGTCACCGATGACGATCGTGTAGAGACCGAAACCGTGCTCCTCCGGGTTCCATCCACCGTTGGTCGTCCCGCGAAAGAGACCGAGGATGGTCAGTGGGTCGACACCCCTGCACCACGCGACGCCATGCTCGCGATACGTCGGAAACGCCATGTCTCCGTCGACCAGCGCGCGACCCGCGCCCACCTGAGCAGCTTCTTGGCCAACCAGCTGCGCCCACAGTCCGAGCTCACCTTGCCGCTGCAAGGCGGTCGCTTCCGCGTCCACTCGGCGCACCAGCACAAGGTCGCGGTACAGCGCGCGCATGTCGTCGTCGGACAGATCCAACGGGAAGTCTGCGTTGTCGACGCGCTCACCTTCAGGGGTGAGCAGCTGGACGAAACTGTCGTCCGGAGCGTGCGTCGGAATGGCCATGCCGCCTCCAGTGGGCCGGCGCGGGGTCACCGCGTGTGCCCTGTTCGGGGCCCCGATCGCGACCCGGTCGGGGTCGGTCAACGAGTCCATGGTTTCCCGGGGTTTCCGGTTCATTCCATCGTGGTCCGAAGGCAGGCGCGAGGGAAGCACTCAGGCGGGCGAAACAGCCCCCGGGTCGTGCACGTGCCGTTGTGCCACGTGCCAGCGGTCAACCCCGGTCAGTCGCCGTGTTTGTCGTGGCCTTTGCCCTGGCCGTTGCCCGGCTTGGGGTCGTCGTGTCCGCGGCCCGGGTTGTCGCCGTCGTGGCCCTTTCCCTTGCCCTGGCCGTTGCCGTTGCCGTTCCCATTGCCGTTGCCGTTGCCATTCCCGTTGCCGTTCCCGTTGCCGTTGCCGTTCCCGTTGCCGTTGCCGTTGCCGTTGCCGGGCTTGTCGGGCTTGGGGTCGTTGGGGTTGCCGCCGCCCGGCTCCCCGCCTCCAGGGTTGTTGCCACCCCCGTTGTTGCCGGAGCCGTCGTTGTTGCCACCACCGTTGTTCGGGTGGTCCGGCTTATCTGGTTTGTCCGGCTTGTCGGGCTTGTCGGGATCGTCCGGCGGTTCCGTCGGCGGAACCGTCGGCTCTCCGGTCGGCCCCTCGGTGGGCGGCTGACTCGGGCCACCCGTGGGCTCATCGGTGGGGACGGTCGTGGGAGCGCCGTCGGTCGGGCCAGCGGTCACCGACGCGCCGTCGGTGAGCTCAGGGAGCCCCACCCCGCCCGGGCCGCCAGTTGGCCCTCCCGGCGAGGGGGTCGGGGTGGGTGTGACCTGGCCGTTCTCGACCTGGAGCGGCTCGTTGGGCTCAGGCAGGAGGTGGGGGGTCGTGGCCGATTGCGGACGCGGCGCGGCGTCCAGCGTGCGCCCGGCCACGACCGCCATCGTCGTGAGGCCACCGGCGACCAATCCGCCAGCCATGATCACCGCGAGGGCAGCCCGACCAGCGGTTTCGGGGCCAGCAGCGAGCCACGCTGGGCGTCCGGGGACCGCACGATGGGCCGACACGATGGGTGACCCTCCTCCTAGGTCGTTCCCGCCCTGACGCTGGCGCCAGGACTACCGATGACCCTTCGGGCGAAAGGTCCTAATTGACCAGTCGACACGATTGGTCGGTGCCATGAGTGTGACGCTGACGATGTTCCCATGGTGCCCGCCCCCGCGTCCCCACGGACTACACCATCCGGGTGAAGGAGTTGGGCCCGGCGGAGGTGCGGGAAGATGACCGGCGAGGAGGCGGGCGATGACCGACATGGGCTCATCCAGCACGATCGGTGTTTTCCTGCTCGATGATCATGAGCTGGTTCGCCGCGGGCTGCACGACCTGCTCAGTCTCGAGGACGACATCGAGGTCGTTGGCGAAGCCGCGAGCGCCGCTGAGGCCCTCGTGCGCATCCCTGCCGTCCGACCTGATGTCGCCGTGTTGGACGTTCGACTTCCGGACGGTAACGGCGTCGAAGTGTGTCGCGAGATCAAGTCTGCGATGCCCGAGATTCAGTGCCTGATGCTCACGTCGTACGCAGACGACGAAGCGATGGCCGACTCGATCCTCGCCGGTGCGTCCGGCTACGTGCTCAAGGACGTGCGCGGTGCCGACCTCGTCGGTGCGGTGCGATCGGTTGCGCAAGGCCGCTCGCTGCTCGATCCCAAAGCGGCCGAGCGAGTCATGAACAGATGGCGTGAGAGCCAGACGCACGACGGACGCCTCGACCAACTCACGGGTCAAGAGCGGCGCATCCTCGACCTGATCGGCGAAGGCATGACGAACAGGCAGATCGGCGAGCGACTCAACCTGGCCGAGAAGACGGTCAAGAACTACGTGTCGTCACTTCTCGCGAAGCTCGGCATGGAGCGCCGCACGCAGGCGGCTGCCTACATCGCGCGGCACGACGAACACGAACACCCGCAGTCCTAAGTCCGATCTGGCTCAGTGAGCGGTGGCTCCGGCCACCGGTGCGCGCCATGTCAGGCGGGTTCCACTCGTGACGCCGTGAGCGTCAGTGCCTGGTTCTGCTACGAAGCTGCCGCCGGCTGACTCGGCGCGACTCGCCAGGTTCGCCAGCCCACTCGGCTCCACATCCGGCGGGATGCCGCGTCCGTCATCTGTTACGAGCAGCACGACTTCCCCCGAGTCAACCGACAGCGAGACGCGCACCTCGGTGGCTTCGGCGTGACGCGCTGCGTTCGACAGCGCCTCTCGCAGTGCTGCGATCACGTGCTCGCGAACTTCGTCGGTCACCAGGCTGTCGATCGGGCCGTCGAAGCGAACGGTTGGTTCGAAGCCGAGCGTGGACGCCGCTCCGGAGATCTCACGCAAGACCTGCGATCGCAGTCCACCGCCACTGAAGGTGTGCTGCAACGCGAAAATCGTGCTGCGCACCTCGCGAATCGTCTGATCGATCTCGTCGACCGCACGCGCAATCCGGTCACCAACCTCGGCGTCCTCAGTGAGTCGTTGCACCCCCTGCAGCAGCATGCCCGTGGCGAAGAGTCGCTGGATGACAAGGTCGTGCAAGTCGCGTCCGATGCGGTCACGTTCTTCGAGCAGCGCCAACCGTTCTTGCTCGGCTCGAGCTTGGTTGAGCCCTATTGCTACGCCCGCGGCTGCCGCCCACGTTACGACCAGTCGCTCGTCGCGTTCGGTGAACTCGCCGCCGCCCTGTTTCTCCGTCAGATACAAGTTCCCGAACACGTCGTTGCCCACGCGAATGGGGACGCCGAGGAAGGACCGCATCGGCGGGTGGTGGGCCGGGAACCCGACTGAGTCAGGGTGCGAGGTCAGATCGGCCAGCCGAATGGGCTCTGGAGTGCGAATGAGCAGCCCGAGAATCCCGTTGCCTCGTGGCGGGTCACCGATCTTGGCGACCACCTCTTCGTCGAGACCTGTCGTGATGAACTCAGCGATGCCGCCACCTGGACCGAGGACGCCCAGCGCTCCGTAGCGGGCATCAACCGTGGATACCGCGGCCTCGACGATGCGGCGCAACGCATGCGCCAGCTCGAGGTCTGCAGCGATGCCGAGCACGGCGTCCAACAGGACGTCGGGCACCTGGTCCTGCGCTCGCGTGGCGCTCACGCGCCAACTCTAGGGTGGACACGTGGTGTCGTCGGCGAACGTCTCGCGCACGACGGCGCCGCTGGCTCTCTGGACCGCCCTTGGGATCGTCTACATCGTCTGGGGCTCGACGTACCTGGGCATCCGGGTCGTCGTCGAGGTCGCGCAGCAACCGCCGTTGTTCCCGACCGGGTTGCGGTTCGTCATCGCAGGGTGCGTGCTGGCAACGGCAGTTGCCATTCATCGCGGCTGGCGTGCTCTACGGGTTCCGCTCCGAGAGGCAGCGAGCGGAGTCGTGCACGGATTTCTCTTCCTGTTCTGTGGCGTCGGGATGGTGAGCGTTGCAGAACAGACTGTCCCGTCCGGGCTCGCCGCCCTCCTGGTCGCGGCGATGCCGCTCTGGGTCGTGCTCATGCGCACGGGGCTGGGCAAGGAGCGCCCCGCTCGCCTCACCTGGATCGGGACCATCGTCGGGCTCGGAGGAATCGCGGTCCTCGCCCGACCCAACACGCAAGGCGACGTCGAGCTGTGGGGCGTGCTGCTGATTCTGTTTGCGACGGTGTGTTGGGCGTTTGGTGTCTTCATCACGCCGCGTCTCGCACTACCGAACGACAACTTCGTTGGCGCGGTCTACGAGATGGTCGGCGGCGGCTGCGTGCTGCTCATCGCTGGGGCGGTCACCGGAGAGTTCGCGGACTTCTCGGTGGCCGATGTACCTGCTGAGGGTTGGTGGGCCTTCGCGTACCTCACGGTGATCGGGTCAGTCGTCGCTTTCAGCGCGTTCGTCTGGCTACTCGGTCACGCGCCACCATCGCTGGTCACGACCTACGCGTACATCAATCCAGTCGTGGCCGTGTTCCTCGGCTGGTTGATCCTGTCGGAGCCCGTGACGCGTCCGGTCGTCATCGGTGGGTCGTTGGCCGTGTTGGGAGTCGCACTCGTCGTGCGTGCTGAACGACCGCGGCCGAGCTCAGAGCCCGAGGAAGTAGCGCAACACGGATAGCCACCGATCGTTCGCGTGCGGCTCGCCGATCGTGACGCGCACGCCGTCTCCCGCGAAGGGCCGCACGACGACGCCGCCCTCTTCGCAGCCGCGTCCGAACTCTTCGGAACGTTCGGCAAGAGGAAGCCAGACGAAGTTGCCCTGTGACTCGGGGACCGCATACGGCATCGCGGCAAGCACCTGCTGCACACGCAGCCGTTCGCTGACCAGCACGTCCACTCGCCGGAGCAGCTCGGCTTGACTCGCTAGAGCCGCCACGGCTGCGCGCTCGGCGACGGTCGTCACACCGAACGGCAGCTGCGCCTTGCGGATCTCGGTCATCAGCGGCGCCGGCCCCACGCCGTAGCCCACTCGAACGCCAGCCAGTCCGTATGCCTTGGAGAAGGTGCGCAGCACCACGACGTTCGGCCGGGACGTGGCCAAGTCCAAGGCGTCCGGACTCGCCGGGTCGCGCACGAACTCGACGTACGCCTCGTCGATCGCGACGAGGACGTCGGTCGGCACCTGGTCGAGGAGTCTCTCGAGTGCGGCGCGTTCGACGGCTGTGCCGGTCGGATTGTTCGGCGTGCACACCAGCACGACCCTGGTGCGCTCCGTGACTGCGCCGGCCATGGCGTCGAGATCGTGCGTGAAGTCGTGGCGCAGTGGAACTCTTACCTGCCGCGCACCAGACAGCTGCACGAGGATCGGGTACGCCTCGAACGAACGCCAGGCGAACACCACTTCGTCGCCACGTCCGGCCATCGCGTTGATGACTTGCCCGAGGACAGCAACCGAACCCGTGCCCACTGTGAGCTGCGAGGCATCGACGTCCAGCCACTCCGAGAGTGCGACCATGAGCGACACCGAGCCGAAGTCGGGATAGCGGTTGACCGTGCTCGCCGCGTCAGCGATAGCCGCCTCCACGCCAGGCAGCGGCGGAAACGGGTTCTCGTTGCTCGAGAGCTTGACTGCACCGGCAGGCGCAGAGCGACCTGCTTGGTACGCGGCGATTGCCGCAAGCTCTTCGCGGGAGCGGGGGTGAGGCAGCACTCCGCGAATCTAACGCCCCTAGGCTGCTTCAGTGACCGAGGCGGCGGCGGAAGTTCCACCTCCGGGACGTCTACGTCGAGCAGTTGGCTCCCATCGAACTGTCGGTTTCGCGATGGCCATCGGTGGCGCGCTCCTGTTCTCGGTGAACGGCTCGGTCTCAAAGCTCGCACTGCAGTCGGGCATCGACTCGCTCAGCCTCGTCCTTCTGCGCAGTGCTGGTGCAGCGGTCGTGCTCTTCTTGCTCGTGCTAGCGACTGACCGGAGCCGACTGAGGTTGAGCAAGCTCGAGCTCCCGATGCTGCTGCTCTATGGGGTCGTTGGCATCGCGTTGGTGCAGTGGTTCTACTTCGTCGCCATCGCCCGGCTCCCAGTTGGCGTCGCTCTGCTCCTCGAGTTCACCGGCCCAGTGCTCGTCGCGCTCTGGGTTCATGTCGTGCAGGGCCAGCGCCTAGGGCGGTCACTGTGGCTGGCGGCCTCTCTGGCGCTCGGTGGCCTCGCCCTGGTCGCTGAGATCTGGTCGGGGTTGGAGTTCGACGTGGTCGGCGTCCTCGCCGGCTTCGGCGCCGCCGTGTCACTCGCCACCTATTACGTCGCAGGGAAGAACATGCTGTCCGGACGCGACACCGTGTCAGTAGCGTTCTGGGCGTTCGTCATAGCGGCGCTGTTCTGGTCGGTAGTGAGGCCGTGGTGGAACGTCCCATGGTCGACGCTCGGAGCGGATGTCACGCTGCCGGGATCCTTGGACGTGACGACGTCCGTCTCTGTCCTGGTGGCCTGGATCGTGCTGCTCGGAACCGTTGCGCCTTTTCTCTTGGTGGTCGGTGCATTGCGGAGGCTCCCCACCGCCGAGGCGGGAGTGATCGGCATGATCGAGCCGGTTCTTGCCGGAGCAGTGGCCTGGGTGTGGCTCGACGAGGCTTTGTCCGGCGTCCAGGTGCTGGGAAGCCTCGTGGTGATCGCGGGAATCCTCGTGGCCCAGCGCGCGACGCAGACCTAACTGCGTGAGCTGCGGGATCCTTCGGCGGGTCCGAACACGACGACAAGTTCGAGGCGCTCGGTGATATCGACGAAGCGATGCTCCTCGTTGGCCGGGACGAAGATAACGGTGCCCGCGGTGACGTCGCACTCGCCGCTCGGCGTGACAAACCTCGCGGTACCGCGGACACACACGTAGATCTCGTCCTCGGTGTGAGGCTCTTGCTCGTCCTTCTCACCGGCTTCCAGGACGTAGAGCCCGGTGGACAGGTCCGCTGATCGCTGGAACTCGATCCAGGGGTCGCCCTGCGCCCTCGCCCGGTCCTGCTCTGTCACGGTATAGCTGATCACTGTGGACTCCGCTCTTCGACGATGCGTTCGACTTCCGCACTCGTGGTGCCGAGTCCACCCAGCGTGAACTCGTCGCGTGCGGTCAACAGCTGGGTCTCACGATCGAAGTAGAGCACGGTGAACGTCAAGGGAGTCGGATCCTCGGTCTCGAGGGCCCGCAGGCCCGCCCCTCCCGTCGAACCTTGTACGAGGAGCTGCGTATCGTCGTCGAGCTCGACGTCCTCACGTTCGTGACGATGCCCGGCCAGCACAAGTGGCGTGACACCAGCCAACGGCTCTGCTGCTTCCGGGTCGTGAACCATGGCGACGTCCACTGGGACGCTGGACTGCTCGATCACCTGTGCCAGCTGCTCACCCGACCTGAGGACCGCCCCCGTTGCCACCTCTGTGGACTTGTCGGGAGTGAACCGGGGATCAGGTGCGCCCGCGATGGTCAGGCCGGCAACCCGACGCACGTCGTCGTTGAGAACGACGGCGTTGTCCATGTTCGCGATGGCCGCGGCGGTCGCTGACGAATCGTGGTTGCCTCGTACGAAGACATACGGCACGCCGAGCGACTCGATGGGCGTGAGAAGTGAGTTCTCCAGACTCGTTCCGTGGTCGGCAATGTCACCCGTGTCGAGGACGACGTCGATGTCGTACTGCTCGATGATCGACCGCATGATGGGCCAGACGTTCGGATTCAGGTGGATGTCCGACACGTGCAGGGCACGGATCGTCTCGGGTGCCCCCTCGAACGTCGGAAGATCGCGCGCCGCTGAAGCCAACGAAGCAACGTTCTCGACCAACGAGCCAAGTTGCTGCCCGTATGCCTCGAAGTTGTTCACGATCATGTCGGCGTCGCCAACGACACGGGGCACGAACACCAACAGACCGCTGTAACGCGGTTGGGCCAAGGCTCGTTCGTTCCACGTGAGCGCGCCGACGAGTCCCGAGACCACCAAGACTCCGGCAGTCGTCGCCGCTGTGACTGCGGCCCATCGCGGACGACGCCAGACGAGTAGAACCGCGAGCGTTGCGCCCAGCACGGCGCAGACGAGCGCCTGCAGATAGATCTTCCAGAGCAGACCGCGCACTTGGTCAGGTACGCGATCGAAGTCCGTGTCGGGGGAGTGGCCAGAAAGCGTCTGCTGAGTGACGTCCGCATCAAGCGACTCCACCTGAGCCCGCAGGGCTAGCGGACCGTCATGCGTATCCAAGGTGATCGTGCCCAACGGCGGCACGTCGATGACGGCGTCCCCGGTGAACGACAGCTGCACCTCGGACTTCACCACGAGCGGGCCAACCGTGTCGGTGCGCTGAGCACCAAGGACCAAACCGAGCCAGGCACCACCGAACGCGACGGCGATCAGGGCGACGGACGCCAGGAGATGGCGCCAGGTCAGCTCATGGCGCAACGAGGCGATGATCCGATGCCGCACCCCGCCACCGCCCCGACTGTCGGTCCTATCCACTCCAGCAATTGTCGTGGTTACCCATGGTGACCTTGACTACTCGGGCACGTCCCAGTCGAAACGGTGGGTGTGAATGTCGAAATACACGAAGGACTCGGTGGCACGCACGCCAGGAATCTGCTTCAAGCGGTCATTCACCACGTCGAACAGCTGATCCATGTCGGCACACACCACTTCGGCGAAGAGATCGAACGATCCGGACGTGAGCACGACATAGATGGCCTCATCGATGGCGCCCACAGCGTCCGCTACTTCACGGATGTCGCCGTCGACCGCGATACCCACCAGCGCCATCACTGGCAGCCCCAGCTTGAGGGGGTCGGTCACCGCGACCACCTGCAGCAGTCCGGTTTCCATCAGCCGCTGCATACGTTGTCGTACTGCCGGCGGGGACAACCCGACGACGGCAGCCAGGTCGGCGTAGGAGGCGCGTCCGTCTTCTTGCAGCTGGCGAATGATTGCCCGGTCGAGCGCGTCGATCGTGACGGGTTGCGTCATCAGCCGTAGAGCTCGTCGATGGCCTCGGCGAACACGCGGGTGTGCAGGTCGACGTCCGCCTCGGTGGTCGCCGGGCACATCAGCGCCATGTTGTGGAAAGGCGTCATCAGAATGCCGCGGTTGACGGTGTAGAGGTGCATGTACTCATCGAGCTCGTCATCGCCGGCTTCGTTCGACGCGGTTCCTGTCGTGGGAGCAGGTCGCGCGAACCGATACTCCGCGCGAGCTCCCAGCTGGCTGATGCTCCACGGCACGTCCGCCTTGTCGAGCACATTCTGGACGCCATCGGTGAATCGTGTCGCAAGCTCGATCATCGTGGTGAAGGCCTCGTCTGTGAGTACCTCTTCGAGCGTTGCGCGAGCCGCGGCGATGGACACCGCGTTGCCAGCAAGGGTGCCGCCCACGCCACCGACGTCGATCAGGTCGGCGTCCTCGTGCGACTCGATCGTGCGAGCCAACTGCTCGCTGATGCCGTAGGTGCCGATCGGAATGCCACCGGCGATCGACTTGCCGATGACGACGATGTCGGGCTCCAGGTTGTTGGCCTTGGTCATTCCGCCTGGCCCGGCGCTGAACGTGTGCGTCTCGTCGATCAACAGCAAGGTGCCGTACTTCGTGCACAGGTCGCGCAGGCCCTCGAGGAACCCGGGCTCTGGCAGCACGATGCCGATGTTGGTCAGCGCAGGTTCGGTGATGAGCACGGCGACGTCACCGTGGGCCAGCGCACGCTCGACCGAGGCCAGGTCGTTGAACTCAGCGACCCGAGTCGTCTCGGCGGGGTCGACAGCGGGACCGGCGTTACCGGGTCGCGGCAACGTCTCACCGTTTGGTCCTAGTACAACGACCGTCTCGTCGACGCTTCCGTGGTAGCAGTACGAGAACGCCAGCACTTTCGATCGACCCGTCGCCAAGCGAGCCAGACGAAGCGCCCAGCGGTTGGCATCCGTCGCGGTCAGCGAGAACGACCACAACGGCACGCCGAAGCGGCGCTCGAGCTCAGCGCCCACCCACGAGGCGTCCTCGCTGGGCAGCATCGTGGTGAAGCCACCGCGATCTGCGATGCGGCTGGTGATGGCGCGAACCGTCGGCTCGGGTGAGTGGCCAGCCATCGCGCCGGTGTCACCGAGCGCAAAGTCCACATAGCTGTGACCGTCGATGTCGCTGATCCGGTTGCCACGCGCGGCGGCCAGGTAAAGGGGGAAGCCGCCGGCCCATTTGCCCATCCAGGTCATGGGCACCCCGCCGAACAAGTTGCGCTGCGCAGCTTCGAAGGCGGCGCGGCTCTTTGGGTGGCGCTCGGCGTACGTGCCGCGCTCTCGCTCGATCAGGCTGGCCAGTCGGGAACGGTCAAGGGTCATCGGAGCCTCACATGGTCGGGCGGGGGCGATTGGATCGGAAGTAGTGCCGTGACCGTATCGCCGTTTCCATCGTCCAACAAGGGCGATACTTCTGTTTTGAAAGCCGACTCCACGTTCCACGCAGGAAAGGCGTGGTTCCTTGAACGCTCCAGGGCTGCCTGTCACCATCACTGCTCGTGTCGGGCGTCCAGCTAGCCGCCGAGGGCGAGCCAACACCCGTGCACGTCATCTTCGTCTGCATGGGCAACATCTGTCGTTCGCCCATGGCTGCCGCCGTCCTACGTCATGAGCTCGAACAGGCGGGTCTCCACCACGTCGCCGTCAGCAGCGCCGGAACCGGCGGTTGGCACGTAGGGGACCCGGCCGACCGGCGTACCAGGTCAGCGCTGCAGCGTCGCGGGTATGAGACCGACCATGTGGCGCGACAGTTCGGCTCCGACTGGTTCGCCAACGATCAGCTGGTGGTCGCGATGGACCGCGACAATCTGCGCGACCTCCGGCGCCTGGCACCCTCCCGCGAGCACGCGGACGGTATTCGACTCATGCTGGAGTTCGACCCGGACGCGGAGACACTCGACGTCCCTGATCCCTATTACGGCGCTGCCAGCGACTTCGACTCCGTGCTCGACGAGATCGAGCGGGCATGTCGTGGGCTGGTCGCTCACTTGCAGGAGTCAGTCGCCGCGCCGCAAACGTGAAAGTGGGGGCCGACATGGTGTCGACCCCCAATCTTTCAATCGTTGGTTCAGCTGCCACTGCCCTGGCAGCCGGTAACCCAGAAGACCTTGTGCTTGACGTCCGCGCCCTGCGCACCAGTGGTGTTGATGGTGAGCTTGACGTGGTAGCCCTGGATCGGGTGAGCCTTCACGCCGGCAACGAGCGGCGCCAAGTTGTAGAGTTGCGACCCGTCGAGCCCCGCCTCAGAGCCGCCGCCGGTGTTGTCGTCACCGTCCAGCTGCTTGAAGAAGTTCAGCGGAGGGTTGCCCAGCGTCGGAGCCTGCAGCTCGAACGTCACGTCGCTGGCCGCGTCGGCGTCGAAGCCGTACCAGTCGACCTGGAAGCGGCAGCCAACGTGCGGCTCGTTGTCAGGTGCGTCGTCGAACGCAACACCGTCGATCTTGACGGTGCCGTTGTTTCCTGGAGGGCCGTCGAGGGCGACAGCCGAAACGGTTGGAGCGCCAGCGGCAAGCGCCACGGTGGCGCCGGCCAGCAGGACTCGAGAGGTGCGGTTCATCGGTTCTCCTGAGGTTTCGTCCCCCGCTCGTCACGCTCTGGTGGACCGCGGGTCAATCCTGGATGGATTCGCTCACCCAGGGTGAAGGACGCAGGCGCGGCCGGCGTCCGATCCGGATTTCCTTCGCCCGATCGGCCGTCACCCGGACGGCGCAGCACGTTGACCCGACAGGTACGGTCGCCGGATGGAGCAGAGCGCACTTCTCGAACCACTTGACGAGGACTGGGACCGCGCACTCGTTGTCGTGGCCCATCCGGACGACATGGAGTACGGCGGCGCTGCCGCGACGGCCCGCTGGGTGCAGCAAGGAAAGTCGATCGCCTACTGCCTGATCACCAGCGGCGAAGCTGGCATCGACGGCATCGCTCCCGAGGAGTGTGCGCCGCTACGCGAGGCCGAACAACGCGCGGCGTGTGCAGCAGTAGGCGTCACGGACGTGGAATTCCTCGGTTTTCCGGACGGGATGCTCGAGTACGGATTGCCTCTGCGGCACGCCATCGCCGCGAGCATTCGACGTCATCGCCCTGAGGTCGTCATCACGACGAACTTCCGCGAGACCTACGGCGGCATCATGCTCAACCAGGCCGATCACATCGCCGGTGGCAAGGCAACGCTGGACGCCGCGCGTGACGCAGGCAACCGCTGGGTCTTCCGTGACCTCCTGGCTGCTGGACTCGAGCCATGGTCGGGCGTCCGACAGGTCTGGGCAGCCGGGTCGCCGGATGCCAAACACGGGGTGGACGTGACCGACACCTTCGAGGCTGGCCTCGCCTCGCTACGGGCGCACGCCGCGTACCTCAACGGACTCGGCCCGGACGCTCCCGATCCGGCCGAGATGCTCGAAGGGTTCGCGCGGCAGACCGGCACGCAGCTCGGAGTGCCGATGGCTGCCTCGTTCGAGGTGTTCCCGCTTCAGTTGCTGTGACGGCGATCGGGCTCCGGCATAGTGCCGGAGCCCGATCGCCGTATCGGAACTGCTAGCAGCCAGTCGGTCCCGTTGACAGGGAGCAAGGATCGTCCCCCTTCTCCTTGCCGATCGCGAACCTCTGGAACGGACCGCTGCTGAGATTCTTCGGGCCTTCGATGCGCAGACGCAGGAACTCCGTTCCCTTGTCGTAACCGACCATCTTGTGGAACACGCCCTTCTCGGTGAAGACCACGTTCATGCGTTGGTTCTTCTTGCCTCGGTCTACGACAAGAACTGCGGACTCTCCCGCGCAGTTGTCCTTGCCGCAGACGCGCTTCATGTTCATGCGTGACATCCCACCGGTCACCTCTACCCGCCCGGGACCGGCGCGATCGATGCTCCTGACGTGTGAGCCGTAGAGGGCGGGCGACTCTGGCTTGATGATCCACTCCCGACGCGCGATCGTCTGGCCGTCGTCGTCTTCATCGGACACCGCCAGATGGACGTGGGCGTCGGTCCAGCGACCCTTGGGCGAAAGCTTGACGATCATCGACGCTGGGAACGGCTGGTCGTGGTCGATCACGATGCGTTTGCCTGCACCACCGCCTCGACCCTCGAAGTGAACCACGGCCCGAATCTTGTCGATCTGAGCCTGTTCTTTCTTGCTCGGTCGGTCCCAGGTGATGACCATCTTGTCGCCGTCGCGACGCGTCTTGGCGTCATCGAGCTTCGGGAGCGACTCACCTCGGTCGCGGCTGTAGCGGTCACGCGGGTACGACATGACGTCGCCTGCTGTTGTGTGGGCGGTCACGGTGAACCACGCACCCGGAGGCAGCAGAACGTTCTCGCGGACCGTGTTGCCATCGACGTCGTACGTCGAGGTTGTCGTGTCTGTGTACACCTTGACGGTGTAACCCGTGACCGGATCGGCCGCCGGGACGTTCCACGAGATCACAGCCTCGCCGTTGTCTCCGCCCCATGACGTTTCGTACCAGGCGTCGAAGTAGTTCTGCTTCTTCGGAGTGGGTGCCGCGGCGCCCACCGCTGCTGCAGCGTCGACGAGACCCCAGCCGTACTGCGGGTCACGACCGTCGACGCCGAGGTCTTTCGTCGTGCTGGTGATCTGGTCCTGGACCTGCTCTGGCGTCCACGCGGGGTGCTGCTCGATGAGCAGAGCTGCGACGCCGGCTACGAGCGGTGATGCCATGGACGTCCCGCTCGCGATCAGGTGGGGTGTGTCCGAGTTCTCAGCCACGGTGGAGTCAGCAGACAGCACGTTCTCACCTGGCGCGATCACGTCGACTGCTGCGTCGAAGGACGACCAGTAGGTGCGGTCGAGGGATGGGGCCATGGCCGCCACGGTGAATGTTCCGTCACACGATCCGGGAACTTGCTCCGGGTTTCCGTAGGCGCCGGAGTTACCTGCGGACGCCACAACAACTGTTCCGGCCGCATGCGCCGCATCAACTGCGTCACACAGAGCCGCGATCGTGTCGAGGTACTTCTGAGTCCGATCGCTGGGAACGATTCCACTCGATTGACCACCCAGCGACATGTTGATGACGTCCGCCCCGTTCGCCACGGAGTAGTCGATGGACTCGGTGACGAGCTTCCAGAACTGGATCTCCCGCAACCACTCGCGCCGCGGGAACGTGTGGATCGGCATGATCGACGCGTCTGGCGCAATGCCGGTGATGCCGTCACCGTCGTCGTCGCCCGCCACGACTCCCGCGACGTGCGTGCCATGGCCGTACCAGTCGTCCCCAGTCTCTTCCGGCGTGGTCGCTGGAACCAACTCGAACTTCTCGGTCTCTTCGTTGCGCTGGATGTAAGCGCCAGGGACAACGCTGGCTTCGAGGTCGGGGTGCGTGTTGTCAACGCCCGTGTCAATGACAGCGACCGTGACTCCGGAGCCGGTCGCGACGGTGTGCGCCTCTTCGGCGTTCACCGCAGGCAGCATCCACTGGAACTCCTCGACGTTGCCATTGACGATGACGTCGATGGCGGGCGGGAAGGAACTGTCGTCCGCTCCAGCGCCTGCAGGTAAGAGTGGAACAGCGACCGCGGCTGCGGTCAGGCTGGCGAAGATTCGACCGAGGCGCATGGGCACACTCCCGGGTAAATGTCCGCGCGGGAACCCGGTGCCCCCGTGTCGGCGCGCACACCGTATCCCAGTTGACGAGGGTTGCAGACCACCGAAAGAGGGTCTGTACAAATCGTTACGCGACGACGATGAGCATGCCGACATCGATGAGGGCGGCGCACATGACCAAGGGGAAGACAGCCTTAACTGAGCCTCGCAGTACGACTGCCAGACCCAGCGCTGTGGGCAGTAGGACGGCCGCAAGGGCCACCTCGGTTCCCGCCTCGAGCTGACTGATTGCGAGGACGCCGGCAGCCGCGAGCACGACAAGCGAAATTCCCAACGAGACTCGGGTTCCGAGTCGTTGCGGCGCACCCCAGACGCCGAGCGCTCGATCAGTGATCACGTCGGGCGCCGCGTTGGCGAAGTGTGCGGACAACCCCAGCAGAGCGCCCGCGGTCACCAGCCACCACTGCGGATCGATGTCAGCAACGAGGGCGACATAGGCGGGCAACGCGCCGAACCCGAGCAGATACGGCAACGGCGACAACAGCGAACGTTTGAGCCCGAGGTTGTAGAGCCAACCGGATGCCACGAGCACGAGATGACACGTCCCAGGTCGCCAACCCCAAGCGAGCGACGCGGGAATACTGAGCGCGCCGAACGTCACTGCTGCCGTTCGCACCGTCGTCACCGACACTCCACCGGTGGCGGTCGGCTTGTCTTCCCGACGTGCCGCTGTGTCGCGTTCGGCGTCCAACCAGTCGTTGGACCAGCCGATGGACAGCTGACCCATGAGCACCGTGGCCCCGATCAGGGTGAGCACGCCGGCATCCAGACCGAATCCAGCGCCGAGCATCACCGCGACCGCGGTGACGACGACCGTGGGCCCCGGGTGGCAGGCTCGAAGCAGCCCGCGCATACCGTGCTACTTGCTGGCCAGCACGATCGTGAACATCGTCGCCTTCTCTGCTGCTACATCGGCCGAGGCGGTCCGTCCGCTTCGGGCGCCGGCCAGCACCGGCCCACCGTCGTCGGTCAGCAGTGACGACACCCTCGGGGTCGTGCCGGTGTTGAACGCATCGGCTCGGAACACCTGATCGAGCGGCGGTGTCCATGCAGAGGTTGGTGTGCTGCCCGCCCCCGAGTTCGTGCGGTCGGCCCAGTACGACACCACCCACGCACCCGGGTCGGGCACAGTGATGCCCGGCGTTGCGTGACCCGTCACCGGCGAGGTGGACGGCTCGACGCGTCCGTCCCAAGCACTCACGGGCGGTGAGGCCACGCCCGAGTAGGCAACCAACGACGTCACTTCGGCACCACCAGCGGCGGTTCCGTTGCCGTCGCGCAGGGTGGTGGTGACGTTCGATCCCGCCGAGTTCGCATTCGCGAACCGCCAGAACACATGAGTGCGCAACTGGTCGTCTGTCCGGCTTCCGAGCGCGGTCCAATTGGCCGGAGTGTCGGGAGTGCGCTCACCCCCGTTGGTCACGAACAGCAGCATCAGGTCACCGTTCTGCACCGAGTTCGGAACCTGAATCGAGACACCGGTATTGCCGCCACCGTCCACGCTCACGGCGTCACGGAACGCGACCGTCGTGGGTATCGCGTTGGCGGTGAGCTGATGCGTGACGGAGTCGGTACCGCCGCGGTTGTCCGTGACGGTCAGGGTGACGTCGTACGTGCCGCCACTGTCGTACACGTGGTTGGGCGCCGAGCCCGTGCCTGACTCGGTGTCGCCGAAGTCCCAGTCGTAGTCGACAATCGACCCGTCCGAGTCGTCGCTGGTGGTCGCATCGAAGTCACAATCGAGACCAAAACAGCTGAAGGTGAAGGCTGCGGTCGGGTCGACGTTGGGCGGTTGGACGACCGACACCTGCGTCGTCGCGTTGGCGGTCAACCCTCGGTTGTCCTTGACGGTCACGGTGATGTCGAAGGTGCCGGTGCCGGGGTACTCGTGTTCGGTGACAGCATCGGGACCCGGGGTGACGACGCCGTCGCCGTAGTCGACCGTGTATTCGACGATGCCGCCGTCCGGATCGCTGCTCTTGCTGGCGTCCACCGTGCAGTCGAGGCCGTTGCACGTCGCGGTGAGCTTCGCAATCGGTGCGACGTTGTCTGCGAGTTGCGCCCACTGACTCGACAGGAACAGCGCGTTCGACCGCCAGTCGATCTCGGTGTTCACGACGATGGCCTTGCCCTTGATCTTGGTGCCGGCCAGCTTCACCCGCTTCAACGCTCCGGTCGTGTTGTCAGCGAAGAAGAGCTGCTTGCCGGCCAGGAACATGCCCTTGACCTGAGCGGGTGGAAGCGCACCGTCGTTCGCCAACACACGTCTAGTTGCTCCAACAACCCGACTCTCTGGTGTGAAGGGACGCCAGAAGAACTGGTTGGAGCCCTGCATCGTGTAGTAGATCCGCGCGCGTGCGCGGTCGTAGAACATGCCGGTGATGTTGTCGAGGTCGTGGAAGAAGTTGTTCGGGTAGCCGGCCGTCGCCGACGTGCCCTCGTAGAGATCGATGTCTTGAGGTGCACCGAAGTTCGACCCGTCCCACGTCTGCGCGGTGAAGGTGTTGTTACTCCAAGCCGTGTACACGGTGTCGTCGACGGCGAACGCACCACGAACTGTCGACCAGTCGCGGTCACCTGGTTCGGTCAGTTGGTTCTCGACGGTGGTCCCGTCGAACCCGATGCCGCGTTGGTCACTCGCCCCGGCGCCAGGAATCGCCCCGAGCTGCCAGACGTCACCGGGGATCTTGCCCAGCTGGTCGGGAGGTAGGACGTTGTTGAAGAGCGGGAACCCAGCAAGCCGTGGGCGGAACTCGCCTGCCCAGTTGTTGGTGTCGGACACCGACCACAGCATCGAGTCGGTTGGCAAGAAGTCGAAGACGCCGAGGCCCCGGTCGCGCCCGGGGTTCCAGCTGAACGGCAAACCGTTGCGCGTGTCGACCGTCGCGAGCCCCTCGGTCGGCCAGGCACCCGTTCCTGCAGCGTCACCCTTGTAGGGGTTGTTGAGCCAGCGGAAGTGGCCACCGAGGTATGCCATCGGCCCGGTCACTTCGACCGAAGTAAAGGTGTCACCACCGCTGTAGTTCACCCAGTTCGGCACGCGGTTGGTCCCGGTGCCCTTCATCTCCCATCGAGCTGCGGTGTCGCATAGCGTTCCGAAGCGGAAGCTTCCCGTCGTGACGACGACGAAGTACTTGCCGTTCGGGGCGATATCGATGTCGCGCATGTACGTCGGGAACACCTGGTTACAGGAGTTCCCGTACCGCTGAGTCGCCCAGTTGCGCAGGGTCGCCACGGGGGTGGAGGTGTCCCACATCGCCATTTGAACGCGCTGCTGCCCGTCCACCTGGTTGAAGTTGCCGATCGCCACGAGGCGCTTGCCGCTTCGGGTGATGTCGAACGCTTTGACCGACGGCACACCCTCGCCGTGCAGCGTGCCCGAGATGTCGGACTGCAGGTGGTCCGTCAACGCTCCCGTGACCGGATCGAGGGTCGCCAACGCCCGTCGGGTCGTCCCGCCGATGGTGGCGAAGTCACCGCCGATGTACAGCAGGCCGTTGGCCAGCTTCATCGACGTCACCTCGGCGCTGATCGCAGGCGGGTCGAACGTACTGACGGCGTTGCCGGTGTTGATGTTGAGCAGCACTACTCGGCTGTGCGGGTCGCCATTCACGCGGCTGAAGTTGCCCGCCGCGTAGACCTTGTTGCCATCGGGATGAGCCAAGACCGTCGTGACGTCGCCGTTGAAGTTGGGAAAGAAGTTCTCGTCGATCGCGCCCGTAGCCGGGTCGAAAGAGAACAGGGCCCGCTGGCTGAAAGTAACCGAGCCATTGGACGGCGCGTTCTGGATCTGCCGGAAGTTGCCGCCGACCACGATCCGGTTGCCAACCTGTGCGATCGATCGGGCTTGGCTGTTGGGCAGGTTGTCGGCGTTGTTGAGAACCCGTGGGGTGTAGTCGATGGGGTTCTGACTCGGCAGCGTGTCAGCAAAACCAGCGCTTGCTGAGGGGGTGGCTAACGCCAAGCCGGCGACGACGGTGCCAACGGCAAGAACGACTGACGACATCTTGCTGACGAGCGAGACTCTCCGCACGAGTCATCCCCCAAGGTAGAAGGTGGGCACACGGTACCTGCCGGTGAACGGCTCATTGTCACCCGCACAAAACACCCTCACCATCGTTCGGACGGTGGGCTGCCGGAACCGATCAACGGGACTTCGGAGCGTCACTCAACCGCTACTGCTCGTCACGGATTGCGCGTCGAGATGCGGGTCGCTCCCGGAGGCAGTCGATCACTTCGTCGTCCGATGTCTGCCGAAAGTCCTCATAGTGGACACCGACTGCCATGAAGTGGCGTGGCGTCTCGAGCGCGATTCGTTGGTCGGTGACGTCCTCGAACATGCCCTCCCATCCCCGGGGGGCGACCGGTACCGCAAGCACGACGTGCGCCGCTCCGTATGCCCGGGCGACCGCGCACGCGGCGCGCGTTGTTGCACCGGTGGCGATGCCGTCGTCGACCACGATCGCGGTTCGACCAGTCAGCTGCAGCCGGGGACGCCCGCGCTGGTAGAGGGCGGCTCGGCGCTCGACCTCGCGCCACTCCACCTCACTCGCCGCCTCGAGCTGCTCGGCCGAGACCCCGAACTGGGCGACTACATCGCGGTTGAGGACCCGGACGTGGTCTTCGCCTACCGCTCCCATGGCCAGCTCGGGTTGTCCGGGCGCGCCTAGTTTGCGGACGACGATGACGTCCAGCGGCGCGTGCAGGCGATTGGCTACCTCGCGAGCGACAGGCACACCTCCGCGCGGTAACCCGAGCACGACTGTGTGACTACGGTCATCGTTCGCCAGTGGCGCGAGTCGATCGGCTAGCAGGCGTCCTGCCGAACGCCGGTCGGTGAACATCAGCTCACCCCTCGGCCCATCTTGTACCGGCCGGGGTGACGCGGCCAGGGTTGAAGTGCCGCGGCACGGCCTCAGTCGAGATCACTTACGGGTACCACGTGACGGGTGCCGGTGAGCCGGATCTGCTCGTCGTACCCACCGAGGACGAGCACCGCGTCGCCGAGCAGGCCGACGGTCGAGAACGAAGCGACGCCGGTCGGTCCGGGTACCCGCTCAGCGGTACCGCGCCGTGGACCGAGCACCTCAGCGCCCGGGCCCCCACCTGCCACCAACACCCGGCCGTCGGGCAGCGCCGCCGCCGAGCCGGCCAGCTTGTAGCGTCCGTCGAGCAGCGTCGGTCCAGGCTGGAACCGCCCGGTCCGGAGGTCGAACAGCTCGGTGCTGCGCAGCAGCCGGACGTCGTCGATGGTGCCACCGACCGCGAGCGCCTCTCCCGACGGCAAGGACACAAGGGCGTGTTTGAAGCGCGCGTGCCTGAGCCCGAAAAGCCTGTGCAGCGTCCCGTCGGCATCGATCCGCACGGCCTGGTCGGTCGCCTCGCCCGGCGACTGCTGCCCGCCGACCACCAGGGCCGACCCGTCCGGCAGCGACGCAGCGGCGAGACCGTCGACTGCCACGGGGAGGTCGGGACCACGGCTGAAGCGACCGGTCTCGGGGTCGAAGATCTCGGTCTGCTGCGTGTAGGTCCCACTGCTCACCCAACCGCCGACGACGACCACCCTGCCATCGCCGAGGAGGGCCGCCGCGTGACCGCCGCGTCCCACGGCGAGGTCGCCGACCGCCGTCCACGTGTCGCGCAATGGGTCGTAGATCTCTGCGGTGGCCAGCGGTGCGTCACCTTCGCCCACGAAGCCGCCGGTGACGAGCACCCGTCCGTCTGCAAGCAACGTCGCCGTGTGCGCGTCGCGGGCGACGGTCATCGGTGCGGCAGCCCGGTCACCCTCGGGCGAGATGCGGACGACCGACGAGGTTGCAGTCGCGCAGCCGTCAACCACGCACCCGCCAGCCACCAGCAGGGTGCCGTCCGCCAATGGCGTCATCGTGTGGGCAGCACGGTCCTCCGCGCTCACCTCTGGCGCGGGAGGTGGCACGGACGCGGTGTTGGCCCCGGCCGGACCGGCGTCTGCCGGGTCGGTCGAGGAGCTACAGCCCGCCAGCAGCAGGGCTGTGACCACGGCAACGTCTGTGGCGGCGGCTCGGAGGCGCATCCTCACTCACCGACCCTGCTCAGAGAGCCGAGCCGAGCGCGACGAAAGCGGCAAGCCCGGACGCTCACGGGCCGTGCGAGCGGGTGCTGGTGCGCATGGATCGAACGTAGACCTTGCGGACGGCTCGCGCTGGCGTCGGCTGAGTCAGCCGTGGGCCATGTCGACGAAGCGTGAGTAGTGGCCCTGGAAAGCGACCGTCACGGTGGCCGTCGGGCCGTTGCGGTGCTTGGCCACGATGAAGTCGGCTTCACCTGCCCGCGGTGACTCGCGCTCGTAGGCGTCCTCGCGGTGGAGGAGGAGGACCAGGTCGGAGTCTTGCTCGATCGAGCCGGACTCGCGCAGGTCGGCCAACATCGGCTTCTTGTCGGTGCGCTGCTCAGGCCCACGGTTGAGCTGGCTGAGCGCGACCACCGGAACCTCGAGCTCTTTGGCCAACAGCTTCAGCGCACGAGAGAACTCCGCAACCTCTTGCTGGCGGCTCTCGACGCGTTTGCCGCTGCTCATCAGCTGCAGGTAGTCGACGATGACCAGTTTGAGATCGTGGCGCTGCTTCAGCCGCCGGCACTTGGCGCGAATCTCCATCATCGTCATGTTGGGTGAGTCGTCGATGAACAGCGGAGCGCTCGCGACCTCGGACATCTTGCGGGCGAGCTTCGTCCAGTCGTCGTCGCCAAGTGAACCGGTGCGCATGTGATGCAGACCGACGCGCGCCTCTGCTGATAGCAGTCGCATGGTGATCTCGTTGCGCGTCATCTCGAGCGAGAAGATGACGCTGGTGAGCCCGTGTGAGATGGACGCGGCACGCGCGAAGTCGAGGCCGAGGGTGGACTTACCGAGACCGGGACGGGCTGCGACGACGACGAGCTGACCGGGATGCAGTCCGTTGGTGAGGCTGTCGAGGTCGGTGAACCCGGTGGGGACACCGACCATCGTGCCGCCCCGTGAGCCGTTGGCCTCGATCTCGTCGAGCGTGCCTTCCATGATCTCGGCGAGCGGAAGGTAGTCCTCACTCGTGCGGCGCTCGGTGACCGAGTAGATCTCCGCTTGCGCGCGATCGACCACATCGTCGACCTCGCCGGTGTCGGCGTACCCCATCTGCGTGATGCGGGTGCCGGCCTCTACGAGTCGGCGCAAGATGGCCCGCTCGGAGACGATGCGCGCGTAGTAGCCGGCGTTGGCTGCGGTGGGAACCGACGAGATGAGGGTGTGCAGATACGGCGCCCCGCCGACCCGGCCCAGCTCGCCGCGCTTGGTCAGCTCGGAGGACACCGTGATCGCGTCGGCCGGCTCACCCCGCCCGTAGAGGTCGAGGATCGTCTCGTAGATCGTCTGGTGCGCCGGCTTGTAGAAGTCGTCACCGCGCACGGTCTCGACGACGTCGGCGATGGCGTCCTTGCTGAGCAGCATGCCGCCGATGACGCTCTGCTCGGCCTCGATGTCTTGCGGTGGGGTGCGATCGAACGCCCCGCTGAAGTCAGGCTCGCTGCGTCCCGGCAGCCCCGGCAGCTCAGCGACCGTCACGAGGCACCCTCCACCACAGTTGTCGCGCCATGATCGTCACCGGCGCTTGACCGGCTCCGTGGCCCAGGCGGCCCCTGGTCCTGGACGGTTCTACCGCCCGGGTCTGACAGCACCAAGACGCCCTGTGGACAGCCTGGGGACAGCCGCCACGCCGGCTGGGGGAAACCCCGGTCAGGGGAGGGGACGGTTCTGGGGATTCACTTGGGGACGACCCCGCCACTTCCTCCGGCTCAGGCGGTGACCTGCGACGTTGGTGTCCACCTGCTGTGGACATCAACTCGGTACCCAGTGTTTCGCATGCTGGACACAGGCGAAGGCACGCCTTTGGGGTACTCCGCCGGGCCTATGACCCGGAGGAATTCACCCAAAGGTGTGCCGTCACGCGCGTCACCCGCGTCAAGCGGAGGCGGCGACGACGTCGACCTCGACCTCGGCGTCCACCTCGGGGTGCAGCGCCACCGTCACCGTGTGTGAGCCGACGGTCTTGATGGGGGACTCCACGCGTACCGAGCGCTTGTCGAGGGCCGGACCTCCCGCGCTCGAGACCGCGTCGACGATGTCGGACGCGGTGACCGCGCCGAACAACCGCCCGGTCTCGCCAGCGCGCACCTCGAGAGTGACCGAGAGGGACGCCAGCTGGTCCTTGACCTCGTTGGCGTGCCCGAGGTCCTGGATGGCCCGAGCGTCACGAGCTCGCTTGATTGCGGTGATCTGCTTCTCGCCACCACGCGACCAGGGCATCGCCAAGCCGCGGGGGAGCAGGAAGTTGCGGCCGTAGCCGTCCTTGACCTCGACGATGTCGCCGGGGGCACCGAGACCTGTGACCTCTTGAGTGAGGATGAGCTTCATCTCGATACCTCTTCTCAGCGCGCCGTCGACGAGTACGGCATGAGCGCCATCTCGCGGCTGTTCTTGATGGCCATCGCGATGTCGCGCTGGTGTTGCGTGCAGTTGCCCGTCACCCGACGAGCGCGGATCTTGCCGCGGTCGGAGACGAACTTGCGCAGCAGCGTCGTGTCTTTGTAGTCGATCGCCGGTGCGTCCTTCTTGCAGAACTGGCAGACCTTCTTCTTCGGCTTGCGCAGTGGGGGCTTTGCCATCGTGGTGCTCCTGTGAGTTCAGGGCCCCGCGTTTGCGGGGATGGGTTGGTCAGAGTGAGAGGGTCAGACCGGCGGCTCGTCGTCGGTCGCCGGTGCTGATGCCCAGGGGTCTTCTGCGGGCGGCGTTGACTGCGCGCCGCCACCGCCGAATCCGCCGCCACCGCCTGAGCGCGACACCTTCGACACCTTGGCTGTCGCGTAGCGCAACGACGGACCGACCTCGTCGACGTCGAGCTCGTACACCGTGCGCCGCTCACCCTCGCGGGTCTCGTACGACCGCTGCTTCAAGCGGCCCTGGACGATCACGCGCGATCCCTTGGTCAGGGTCTCGGCAACGTTCTCGGCGGCTTGTCGCCAGATCGAGCAACGAAGGAAGAGGGCGTCGCCGTCTTTCCACTCGTTGGTCTGCTTGTCGAAGAACCGGGGGGTGGACGCCACAGTGAAGTTGGCGACCGCAGCTCCCGACGACGTAAAGCGCAGCTCTGGGTCGTCCGTCAGGTTTCCGACGACCGTGATGACAGTGTCACCAGCCATGGGCTCCTACTTCCCGTCCTTGCGGACGACTTTGGTGCGCAGAACGGCTTCGGTGAGGTTCAGCTGCCGGTCGAGCTCTTTGACGGCGGCGGGCTGAGCCTCCATGTCGATGACGGCGTAGATGCCTTCGCTCTTCTTGTCGATCTCGTGCGCGAGGCGCCGGCGTCCCCAGATGTCGACGTTCTGGACGGTGCCGCCGTCTTTGCGGATGACGGTGAGGAACTGATCGAGCGAGGGAGCAACTGTGCGCTCTTCGAGGTCGGGGTCGAGGATGACCATCAACTCGTACGTACGCATGCGTTCTCCACCTCCTCTGGACTCATACGGCCACGGACGTTCCGTGACAGGAGGGCAATGCGTTCGTGCCGGCACTGGTGCCAGCGGGTGGCCCGAGCACATGACCCGGAACCAGCCTGACGAGGGTACCTGCAGGCCGCCGCTGGCGTGAAATCCGGTGTGGACGCCGACCGGCTCACCCGCCTGTGGACGTCGGACCCCAGTCGTAGGCTGCGGCTGTGCGGATCGCCACCTGGAACGTCAACTCGATCACGTCCCGCCTGCCTCGGGTCACCGAGTGGCTCGAGCTCACGGGCACCGACGTCCTCTGCATGCAAGAGACCAAGGTCGCCGACACGACGTTCCCGACGATGCCGTTCGAAGAGCTCGGCTACGAGCTGGCGTCGTTCGGCACCGGGCGCTGGAACGGTGTGGCCATCGCGTCAAAGGTGGGGATCACCGACGTCGCGCGCGGATTTGTCGGCGACCCAGGCTTTCCGGACGCCGCAACCCTCGAGGCACGGGCGGTCGGTGCCACGTGCGGCGGCGTCCGAGTCTGGTCGCTGTACGTGCCGAACGGCCGGACGCCGGACGATCCGCACTACTACTACAAGCTGGAGTGGC
>DASUFV010000179.1:0-4342 GCA_036274415.1 Actinomycetes bacterium | reverse complement strand
AGGAATTCCGGTTGGCGACACCGCTCAGTTCTTCCAGTACGCCCAGAACGCCGGAGGCACGCGGATCATCGGGCCGAACTGCCCCGGCATCATCAGCCCAGGACAGTCCAACGCCGGCATCATCCCCGCCGACATCACCGGGCCGGGGCCGATCGGCCTGGTGAGCAAGAGCGGCACGCTCACGTACCAGATGATGTACGAGCTTCGTGACTTCGGCTTCTCGACCGGAATCGGGATCGGGGGAGACCCCGTCATCGGAACCACCCACATCGACGCGCTCGCAGCGTTCGAGGCAGACCCTGACACTCAGGCGATCGTGATGATCGGTGAGATCGGTGGTGACGCCGAAGAGCGCGCAGCGGCGTTCATCAAAGAGAACGTGAGCAAGCCAGTCGTCGGGTACGTCGCGGGTTTCACCGCGCCGGAGGGGAAGACGATGGGTCACGCTGGGGCGATCGTCTCGGGCTCCTCCGGCACCGCCGCAGCAAAGGCAGAGGCCCTCGAAGCGGCGGCTGTGAAGGTGGGCCGCACGCCGAGTGCAACAGCGGCGTTGATGCGCGACCTGCTCAGCTGAGGCAGCGGCGCGCCTTCGGTCCGGGGCGCGAGTCGCTTGCGACGATGGGCGACGATGTCAGACGCCTCACGTCCCAGGGCTGCGCGCCAGGGCACCACCACGCCGGACACCGCCACGCCAGACACAGTGAGTGTCGTCATGGCTGGAGCGGTCTCGGCCGCGCTCGTTGCGCTGATCGGCATCGCACTGGGGTTGATCGCCACCATGGGGTCGTGGGCGTTGGCTGCCCACTCAGACGACGTGGGTCCGGAGGAGGTGGCTCGCGTCTCGGTGGCGCTGTGGCTGTGGGCCCAGCACGTACCCATCGAGATCGGTGGCGTCCGACTGGGCATCGTGCCGTTAGGACTCATGCTCATTCCGGCAGCGCTCTGCTACGCCGGTGGTCGTCAGGTGGCCCGGGTCGTTCGGCCCCGCTCTGTCGCCGACGTCGTCAGGGCGGTCATCCCCTACGCCCTGGTGTACGGACTGCTGGCGGCGGTCGCCGCAGGAATCGTTCGTTCCGAGGTTGCGCAACCCGCCGCACGAACGGCCTTCTTCTGCGGAGTGTTGATCGCCGGGGTCGCGGGAGGGTTCGGACTTCTCCGGGCTGGCAACCTGCTGCAGGACGCGGTGCTTGGTCTACCGCGAACGTTGCGTGATCTAGCCGCCGCGGCGACGACAGGCGTGGCAGTGGTCGTGCTCGTGAGCGCTGTGCTCACGGCAATAGCGTTGGCCATCGGCTTCTCGGACGCCGTCGAGATGTACCGCTCCTTGGATGCCGGGTGGTCCGGGGGTATCGCGCTCGTCATCCTCACGGTGGCGTTCGTTCCGAACCTGGTGTTCTGGACTGCCTCGTTCACGACTGGTGTCGGCTTCCTGCTGGGCAGCGAAGGAAGCGTGTCACCCCAGGGTGTCGAGTACGGGCCGCTTCCGGTGTTCCCACCGCTCGCTGCCTTGCCGCCAGAGGGTGACGCAGGTGGGCTCGCATTCATCGCGCTGCTCGCACCCCTGCTCGCCGGGTACGCGATTGGAGCGGTCGTGCACAAGCGCTCCCCGGAGATGCGGGTCGAGCAGCTCGCGGGGCGCGCTGCTCTGGCAGGAGCTGCAGCCGGAGTCGCGTTGGGAGTCCTGGCCTGGCTGAGCGCCGGGTCGGCCGGCAGCGACGCGTTGGATCAGCTCGGCCCGATCGGTTGGAAGGTCGGCCTGGTGGCGGGCCTCGAGCTCTCCCTGGTGGCCGCGGTCGTCGCGTGGGAGTTGCATCGGCGTGGCGGAACCCGGCGTCCGAGGCTCATCGACTTGCGCGACAAGGTCACGGTGCCGTCGGCGCTGACGAACCTGACGGCCAAGTGGAGGTCAGGTCACCTTAAGTAGGGTGCCTGTTCGTGGAGCGGGCTCGTGTGGTCGTGCTGGTGTCAGGCAGCGGCACCAATCTCGCCGCGTTGCTCCAAGCGAGCGCTGATCCCTCGTATCCCGCCGACATCGTTGCGGTCGGCTCCGACCGCCCGGCGATTCCGGCTCTCGACCGGGCGACTGCCGTCGGCGTCGAGACCTTCGTCGTCGCACCCGACCAGTACGGCACCCGCGCGGAGTGGGACGTCGCACTCGCGGACTCCACGGCCGCGCACCGCCCTGACCTCGTCGTACTTGCCGGGTTCATGAGGTTGGTCGGCCCGGTCTTTCTCGAGCGATTTCCCCACCGAGTGATCAACACCCACCCAGCGCTGTCGCCGTCCTTTGCTGGCATGGACGCCCCACGTGCGGCGCTCGCACACGGCGTGAAGGTGACGGGATGCACCATCTTCATCGTCGATGAGGGAGTGGACACCGGTCCGATCGTCGCCCAGGCTGCGGTACCGGTGAAACCGAATGACGACGTCGAGACGCTCCACGAGCGGATCAAGGAGCAGGAGCGAGAGCTCCTCGTCCGCACCGTGGCCGAGCTCGTGACCCACCACTACGAGATCGCCGGAAGAAAGGTCGTGCTCTCGTGACCGTGCCCGCCTCCGAGGCTCAGCGTCCGATCAAGCGCGCGCTCATCAGCGTGTACGACAAGTCCGGGCTGGAGGATCTGGCGCGAGGCCTGCACGAGGCGGGCGTGAGTCTCGTGTCGACCGGCTCGACCGCCGCGCGGATCGCCGACGCCGGCGTTCCGGTGACCAAGGTGGAAGACCTGACCGGATTCCCCGAATGCCTAGACGGCCGCGTGAAGACGCTGCACCCTCGCGTGCACGCCGGCATCCTTGCCGACTTGCGTAAGGACGACCACGCCAAGCAACTCGAGGAAATGGGGATCGAGGCGTTCGACCTCGTGGTCGTCAACCTTTACCCGTTCAGCCAGACCGTTGCTTCTGGAGCGACTCCCGACGAGTGCATCGAGCAGATCGACATCGGTGGTCCGACGATGGTGCGTGCAGCAGCGAAGAACCACGCCAGCGTGGCGGTGGTCGTCTCGCCGGAGCGCTACGGGGAGGTGCTGGATGCCGCAGCTGGCGGAGGCTTCACGCTGGAGCAACGTCAACGCCTCGCACTCGACGCGTTCGTCCATACGGGAACGTACGACGTGGCCGTCGCCTCCTGGATGGGCAGCACGGTGGCTCCGGACCCGGGCGGCTCTGGCTTCCCCGCCTGGGTGGGTGGCACGTGGGATCGATCCGCTGTGCTTCGGTACGGCGAGAACCCCCACCAGCGCGCCGCGTTGTACACCAGTGGCCACGGTCGCCCCGGGTTGGCGCAAGCCGAGCAGCTGCACGGCAAGGAGATGTCGTACAACAACTACATCGACGGGGACGCCGCACGCCGTGCCGCCTACGACCATCCGCAAGCGGCTGTCGCGATCATCAAGCACGCCAATCCGTGCGGCATCGCCATCGACGCCTCCGGTGACGTCGCCGCGGCTTATCGCAAAGCCTTCGAGTGCGATCCGGTTTCGGCGTTCGGTGGCGTGGTCGCGACGAACCGCACGGTGACTCAAGGGATGGCCGAGGCGATCGGTGATGTCTTCACCGAGGTCATCGTCGCGCCGGACTTCGACGACGCAGCACTGAGCATCCTGCGTGAGAAGAAGAATGTTCGGTTGCTCAGGTGCGCAGAGCAGGCTGGTGGAGAATCCGTCGAGACCCGGTCGATCAGCGGCGGCTTACTCATGCAAGTGCGCGACTCCCTGCAGGCCGAAGGTGACGCGGCGTCCGCCTGGACCCTGGCCTGTGGGGCCGTCGCAGACGACGCGACGATGGCCGACCTGGAGTTCGCGTGGCGGGCCTGTCGTTCGGTCAAGTCGAACGCGATCCTGCTGGCGCACGACGGCGCCAGTGTCGGGGTCGGCATGGGTCAGGTGAGCCGAGTAGACAGTGCCAAGCTCGCCGTCATGCGGGCCGGAGCAGAACGCGCACGCGGGTCGGTTGCGGCGTCCGACGCCTTCTTCCCGTTCCCCGACGGGTTAAAGGTGCTGCTCGACGCAGGGATACGCGCTGTCGTGCAGCCGGGCGGATCGGTGCGTGACGACGAGGTCATCAAGGCCGCCGAGGACGCCGGGATCACGATGTACCTCACCGGCACGCGGCACTTCTTCCACTGACTGGCTGCTTCTGAGCCCTCGCTATGGTCACCGTGTGACGAGTGCCGAGCGCCGAATCAGCGGCGCGGTCGCATTCGGAGCGGGTTTCGTCGTCGCCGTTCAAGGCCGCATCAACGGCGAGGTGGGCGACATCACCGGGAACGGCGTCCTCGGCGCCTTCTTGAACTTCGCCGTCGGTCTCATCCTCTTGGTCGTCATCGTGGCGAGTCGGGCCC
>DASUFV010000178.1:0-9547 GCA_036274415.1 Actinomycetes bacterium | reverse complement strand
ACCCGTGAAAGTTACCCCAAAGGTGTTGGATCGAGGTATGCGCCTCACCCCCACCGAGAGAGACCGTTTGCTCATCGCGTCTGCGGCCCAACTGGCCCGTCGCAGACAGGCGCGAGGCCTGAAGCTCAACGCACCGGAAGCCACCGCGATAGTGGCTGATGCCGTTATCGAGGCTGCCAGGGACGGCGCTCGGCTGCGCGAAGCAGTCGAGGCCGGCCAGCACGCGCTGTCAGCGGACGACGTGATGGACGGTGTCGCAGCCCTTGTTCCCGATGTCTGGGTTGAAGCTGTCTTCGACGACGGGAGCAGACTGGTCGTGGTCTCCGAGCCGTTCGGTCCAGCCGGCCAGGCTGGTCAGCCGGGGCACGTCGCAGTGCACAACGAGGAGATCCCCGATCTTGAGCCAACGCTCGAGTTGACCGTCGAGAACACCTCGGACGTTCCGATCAGCGTCACATCACACTTTCATTTCTTTGAAGTCAATCCACGCCTTCGCTTCGATCGCGCTGCGGCCTACGGCATGCGCCTGGCGGTCGGAGCCGGGGAGACTGTTCGGTTCGAGCCGCACAGCGAGGAAACCGTCCCTTTGTGTCCGATCGGTGGTGCGAGGGTTGCCGTCGGCTTCGCAGGGCTCGTCGATGGTGCTCTCGACGAGCCAGGCACCAAGGAGCTAGCGCTTGCGAAGGCACGCGCCACGGGATTCCTCAGCACAGCAGAAGGTGGCGCTGAATGAAGGGAGCGGAGTACTCGGCGGTCTACGGCCCTACGGCCGGTGACCTTGTCACGCTGGGCGATACCGGCCTGGTCGTCCGGGTCGAGTCGGACGCGCAAAAGCGCCACGACGAGTTCCTGATGGGCTTCGGCAAGACGGCACGCGATGGCATGCATCTGGCAGCAGTGTCGACTGCGGAGTCCTGCGATCTCGTCGTCTCGAACGTGCTGCTGATCGATCCGATCGTCGGCATCCGCAAGGTGTCGATCGGCGTACGTGAAGGGCGTATCTCCGCTCTGGGTCGGGCCGGCAACCCTGACACCTTGGACGACGTAGACGTCGTCGTTGGCAACAGCAGCGCAGTGATCAACGGAGAGGGCCTGATCGCAACACCAGGTGTGATCGATACCCACGTGCACACTATGTCGCCGCGGATCATGGAAGCGGCGTTGTCGTCCGGCGTGACGACCATCCTTGGCCAAGAGTTCGGGCCGGTCTGGGGTGTCGGCGTGAACTCACCGTGGGGGCTCGGGCATGCCTTCAGAGCATTCGACGACTGGCCGGTAAACATCGGGTTCCTCGGACGTGGGTCGTCGTCGCAGGACGCCCCACTGCGCGAAGGGTTGGACCACGGCGGGGTCTGCGGCTTCAAGGTTCACGAGGACACCGGCGCACACCCACGGGCACTCGACACGGCCTTGAAGGTCGCTGAGGAGTACGACGTGCAGGTGGCGCTGCACACCGACGGGCTCAACGAGAGTCTGTCCGTCGAAGACACGCTCGAAGTGATCGGTGGGCGCACCATCCACGCCTTCCACGTGGAGGGGTGCGGTGGCGGGCATGTTCCCAACGTGTTGCAGCTCGCCGGCGTCCTCAACGTGATCGGTTCGTCGACCAACCCGACGCTCCCCTACGGTCGCGACGCCATCGCTGAACACCTCGACATGATCATCGCGAGCCATGGACTGAAACCCGACCTCACGAGTGACGTCCAGATGGCGGTCGACCGCATTCGCGACGCGACCATGGCTGGCGAGAACGTCTTGCACGACCTCGGCGTCATACCGATCACGTCATCGGATGCGCAAGGCATGGGTCGAGCTGGAGAGACCGTCAAGCGCACGTTTGCGCTCGCCGCGCAGAACAAGCGCTCGCGTGGGCCACTGGAGGGAGACGACGAGCATTCGGACAACACTCGCGTCCTTCGGTACCTCGCGAAGCTGACCATCAATCCAGCGATCGCTCACGGGTTCTCGGACGCACTGGGCTCGCTCGAAGTCGGAAAGGTGGCCGACATCGTGCTCTGGGAGCCGGCCTGGTTCGGCGCCAAGCCGTCGCTCGTGCTCAAGTCGGGCTTTCCAGCCTGGGGACTGACCGGCGACCCCAACGCAACAGTCGACCGCGCCGAGCCGCTGGTGTTCGGACCCCAGTTCGGGGCTCACGGCGCGACGCCAGCTGAGTTGTCGTACGCGATCGTCAGCCAAGCCTGCAACCCACGCGCACTGGGACTTCGTCGTCCCACGCTGACCGTGCACAACTGCCGAGGCATCGGCCTGAACAACATGATCCGCAACACGACGACCGGAACGACCGTTGTCGACGCCGATGGAGCACACGTCGCGTTCGACGGAGAAGCTGTGACAACCGAGCCAGTCGAATCGGTAAGTCTGAGTCGGCTGTACTTCCTCTAGCTCAGGCCTGACCAGTCATGGTCTGCGTGATCTGGGTCGAAGAGTCACCACCACGGCGCAAGACCACAGCCACGAACGCGATCGCCGCCAGAGTCAGGATCAAGAGCACAGTCGACACAGCAGCCACCTCAGGCCGCAGCGCCGAGCGCACCGAGGAGAAGATGTAGACGGGCAACGTGTCCGAGCCGGCGACCGTGATGAACGACGCGATGATCGTGTTGTCGAGGCTCAGCGTGAACGCCAGGAGCGCGGCGGCGATCACCGCGGGCATCATCAACGGCAAGGTGATCTGACGGAACCGGTTCCACGGTGTCGCGTACAGATCCGCAGCTGACTCCTCGAGCGACTCATCGAGCCCGCTCATGCGAGCGCGAATGATCAGCGCCACGACTGCCGTAGCGAAGATGCCGGTACCGATCGTCAGTCGAACCAGCCCGTTCTGGAAGAAGTCGATGCCGAGATCTCCGCCCAGCCAAACGAACCAGGGAAGCAGCGCCACGGCGTCAACGATCTCAGGCGTGACGAGGACGAGCGCGAGGATCGCCAAGAAGAAGTACGTCCACTTACCGGGACGTCGCGCCAGCGCAACGCCGGCCAGCGAACCGAGGATCGTCGCGAAGACAGCTGACAGGAGCGCGACGCGAATCGACATCCAGAGTGCGTTCTTCATCGACGAGTTCTGCCACAGGGCGTCGTACGACGCGAAGCCGAAGCCATCCCACGACACGAGCAGACGGCCCGTGTTGAAGGAGTAGATGACGATCACGACGATCGGCGCGAACAAGAAGATGTAGACGAGAACGCCCCAGATGCGCAGCAGCGGGCCAAGGTAGTCGCGCTGGCCACGTGTCGTGGCTACCGTGCTCATGCCACCGCCCCCAGGTCAATGCGCCGGTGCCGACGCACGATGCTGCGAATGATCATGCCTATGGCACCGAACAGCGCGGCGGTGCCGAGGATGAAGCCGATGAGCAGTACCGCTGTCGCAGAGCCAAGGGCCCAGTTCTGGGCACTCTGGAACATGTTGGCCACGAGCACGCCGATCATGGTTCCCTGAGCGCCGCCCAGTAGTGACGCGGTGATGTAGTCACCCATCAATGGGATGAAGACGAGCAGCAGACCTGCGACCACACCTGGCATCGCCAACGGCAGGCTCACCTGACGGAATGTCGCCCACCGACTCGCGTAGAGGTCTTTGCTGGCTTCGCGCAGTGTCGGATCCAACCGATCGAAGGCCACAAACAGCGGCAGGATCATCAGCGGCAGGTAGTTGTACACGACGCCGATCTGTACGGCGGTGCGCGTCTTGTCGATGCCGAGTGGGCTGCTCAACACCTTGATGTCCTGCAGCAAGCCGGAGAGGAAGCCGTCCGGCGCCAGGATGATCTGCCAGCCGATGGTGCGGACGAGGAAGTTGGTCCAGAACGGTACGAGAACCAGACCGAGCAGCAGACCACGCCACTTGGGATCGACCTTGACCGCGAGCCAGTAGGCGAATGGCAGCCCGACCAGCAGACACAAGAACGTCCCGATGATGGAGATCTGCAGGGTGTTCTTGAAGATCGGGATGTAGTTGGGCTCGAACGCCTCGACGTAGCGGTCGAACGAGAGCTTGTCGGTCGCGACGGTGTCGAAGATGCCCGGCTTGTAGCCGAAGCTGTAGTAGAACACCAAGCCAACCGGCGCCACGAAGAAGATTAGGAACCACAGCCATGCCGGGGTGGCGAGTGCCCATTTGGGCACCCACGAGCGACGTTTACCCCCGGCCCGGGTCGGCGGTGCCGTCGCCGGGCCGGGGGTCTCCGCCGTTGCTTTCTCGGTCGTGACGCTCACTACTAGCCGACCGCCGCGGCCTTCATGTTGTTGGCGATCTCGACACGACGCTGCTGGGAGTTGTTCACCTCGCCGGCGTCCATCGTTGCCACCTGGTCTGGCGTGAAGAACACCATGTCGAGGCGCTCGATGCCAGCCTCCTCAGCGGCAGGCTCGATGCCCGCAACTGCGGTGTGGTAGCCGACCCAGCTGAGGGTCTGCAGCGACACGTCCTTGTCGAGGTTGTAGTTGATCCATGCGTACGCCGCGTTCGGGTTCGGAGCGCCAGTCGGGATGCACCAGTTGTCCATCCAGAGCTCCGAGCGAGGCGCTGGGAAGACCCACTCCCAGTTGTTCTCCTTGGAGGTGATGATGCCCTGGCGTGCGTCACCGTTCCACGCCTGGCACAGCCAGTACGACCCCTGCGGAATGCCGCTGCTTCCCGGGTACGACTCAAACGCCTTGATGTGCGGGGCGAGCTCGTTGACCAGGAAGTCCTCGCACTGGTCAAGCGCGGCCGGATCTTCGGTGTTCCAGTCTTCGTCGCGCGACCAGAAGTAGATGCCGATGGACTCGTTCGGGTCATCGAGGATCGACGTCTGGCCGCTCGCCTCGTTCTGCGCGGCGTCGATGAAGTCCTGCCACGTCGCCATCGGCCGAGTCACGTGGTTCTTGTCGTACACGTAGCCAGTCGTGCCCCAGGCCTTGGGCACAGAGTGTCCGTTGCCCGGGTCCCACGGCTGGTCGCGGTACTCCTCGCCGATGTTCTCGAAGTTCGGGATTCGTTCGAGGTCGAGCGGTTGCAGCAGGTCGTTCTCGACCATCTGCGGGATGAAGACACCCGTCGGCACCACGATGTCGTAGCCCGACGTGCCCTCGGTGGCCACGAGCTTGGAGATCATCTCTTCGTTGGAGTTGTACGAGCTGACCTCGATATCGGGGCCGAACTCCTTGGTGAAGTCCTTCATCACCTTGGGCCAGTCGTACTCGCCCCAGGTGTACATGTTGATCTGGTCTTCAAGCTCCCCACTCGGTGCGGCGGACGCCCCACTCGATGGCTCGTCGTCGCCACCGCATCCGCTGATCAGGATGGAGCTTCCAGCGGCAGTCACCGTGGCGCCGGCCAAGAATGCGCGACGCGAGATGCGGCGTGCCGCTGCGGGGTGCGCAAGGACGTTGACCACGTCGTTCCTGTCAGTCATCGATCGCTCTCTTCCGTGTTGTGGTGACTGCTTTCCTTCAGTTGCATTTTCGCGCTATCCACCGGCGATCACCTCGGACAGCTCACTGGCGGGATCAGCCAGCACAAACTCGGCCTGCTCGTCAGTGAAGATGTGACAGTGGTCGGCACTCCATTGGCACCAGACGTCCGCACCGGGCAGCAACCGTGGTGCCTTGGTGCGTGGTAGCCGCGCCAGTACTTCTTTTTGACTGCCGGTCGTGACCACGAACTGGATGACGTCGCCAAGGTGCGAGACGCCAGCGAGGGTGCCCGCCAGCACGTTCTCGGTGCTCGAGGGACGAGTCTCGAGAATGTCAACAGCTTCGGGCCGAACGGCAGCCAGCGCATTCGCCCCGTCCGTCAGCTCTGGTGTCTGGCGCGTCGACCGAGCCACCAGCCCTTCAGCCTTGACGACCTTGCCGCCTTCTGCGGCTGTGCCGCTGAAGAAGTTCTGTTGGCCGATGAAGCCTGCGACGAAGGCGGAATCGGGGTGCTCGTAGATCGTGTAGGGGTCTCCGAGCTGTTCGATCCTGCCATCGAGCATGACCGCGATGCGGTCGCTCATCGACAGCGCTTCCTCCTGGTCGTGGGTCACGAAGATGAAGGTGATGCCGAGCTGTGACTGGAGCAGCTTCAGCTCGATCTGCATCTCTTCGCGGAGCTTGCGGTCGAGCGCACCCAGCGGCTCGTCGAGCAGCAACAGGCTGGGCCGGTTCACCAGCGCACGGGCGAGAGCAACGCGCTGCTGCTGACCTCCCGAGAGCTGCTTGGGCTTGCGCTCGGCGAGCGGACGCATCTTCACCATTTCGAGCGCCTCGGCAACCCGGTGGCCGATGTCGGCCCTGCCCACACCCTTCTGCCTCAGGCCGTACGCCACGTTCTCAGCGACCGTCATGTGCGGAAACAAGCCGTACGCCTGGAACACAGTGTTGACGTCACGTTTGTGCGGCGGGATCCCCGCGACAGGCTGGCCTGAGATCCGAAGCTCGCCGGCGGTCGGTTCCTCAAAGCCGGCCAACATGCGCAATGTCGTGGTCTTGCCACACCCGCTGGGGCCCAGGAGGGAGATGAACTCCCCTGGCTGAACGGTCAGGTTGATCTTGTCGACCGCGGTGAAGTCACCGAACATCTTGACGACATCGATCAACTCGACCGCTCCGGTTTCACCCCCGGAGCGAACCGGTTCAGTCACGCGTTGGCACCTCTTCCTGGCGTCCCAGTGTTCCCAGTGCTACGACCAACACTTACGGCCGCAGTCAAGCAGAGTTTCATGCCGTGGTCCGGATTTTGCGACCAAGTCGTGACCTCCACGTCACCGTCCGTGACAGCCAGGGTCAGCGGTGGTAGACGACCTGACCAGCGGCGATCGTGAGATCGACCGCCGCGTCCGCGACCGTGCCCTCTGCCAATCGGAAGATATTTCGGTCTATCACGGCGATGTCCGCTCGCATGCCGGCGGCCAGCCGTGCTGAGTCGTGCTCGTCGTGGTTGATGTACGCCGTCCCGGAGGTGAAGGCAGCGACCGCCTGCTCCAGCGACACCCGCTCCTCGGGGAGGAATGGGGCTGCTTCGGGCTCAGCCGGGTTGCGCCGGTTGACCATGACATCGATCTCCTCGAGCGGGTTCGCCGTCGTCACCGACCAGTCGCTGCCGCCGGCCAGCCGGGCGCCCGATCGCAAGATCGAGCCGAACGGATACTGCTGCTCCACGCGCTCCCGACCAAGGAACGGCACCGTGAGCTCTTCCATCTGGGCGTCAGTCTGGGCCCAGAGCGGCTGACAGTTGGCGATCACGTCAAGCTCGGCAAACCGTGGGATGTCGTCGGGGTGGACGATCTGGATGTGGGCGATGTGGTGCCGATGATCACTGACACCGTTGCTGGCCCGTGCCGCAGCGACCGCATCAAGAGCGTTGCGGACGGCTCGGTCGCCGATCGCATGCATGTGGACCTGAAAACCATGCCGGTCGAGCTCGGTCACCGCGGCGGCCAACAGGTCGTGCTCCACGTACGACAGGCCGTGATTGTCGGTATGCCCGCCACAGCCGTCGCAGTACGGCTCGAGCAGCGCTCCGGTGTAGTTCTCCAGCACCCCGTCGGTCATGATCTTGACCGTGGTGGCGTGATAGTTCCCCACGACTCCGTTCTCGCGCTGGGACAGGAGCTGCGGGATCTGCTCGAGACCTTGATGGCGGTCCCACCACAGCGACCCGACCACTCGCGCGGTCAGGCGTCCACTGTGGGCAAGAGCCCGATAGGCGTCGTGGGTTCCCGGGGTGATCCACGCGTCCTGCCACGCGGTGATACCGAGCGAGTGCAAATGCTCTTGGGCGTTGAGGATCGCGGCCTCCCACTCCTGCTGGCTGGCGGGAGGTAGGAGCTTGTCGTTCATGGTGTACGCGGCACCTTCGTGCAGGACGCCGGTCGGCTCGCCGGTCTCAGGGTCACGCTCGATGCGGCCATCGGACGGATCGGGTGTGTCCTTCGTGATCCCGGCACGTTCGAGCGTGACCGAGTTGACCCACGCGCCATGGACGTCCTTGTTGAAGAGGAAGACCGGCCGGTCAGGGACGATCGCGTCGAGGTCCTCTTTCCGCGGTAGTCCACCGGGGAAGGCTTCCATCGCCCATCCCCCGCCGATGATCCATGGTTCGTCTGGGTTGGACGCCGCGTAGTCCGCGATCAGGCGCAAGTACTCATCACGACCGACGACGTCGTTGAGCCAGACCCGGAGCCGATTGCGGCCGGCGAAGGGGCTGTGAATGTGGGCGTCCTGGAACCCGGGCAATGCCATGCGACCAGGCATCGAGATGACTTCGGTGGTGGGGCCTTCCCGGAACTCCGCAAGATCTCCGTCCTCGGCGCCGACGGCGAGAATGCGCCCTTCCTTGATGGCGATCTCGCGACCCCACGGGAGCCCGTTGTCGTTGGTGTAGACGTCAAGGTCGGTCAGAAGCAGGTCGGCCGCATTGGATGACATGGCGGCATCCTGTCCGGACGGAGGCGGTCGCCACAAGGTTTCGCCATACGCGGCCTGTCACCCGTTCGCCGGTCACCCAGGGGGGTGACCAGGCGGGAACGGCGAGAACCGATACCAGTGATGGACCTTCACGGTCTTTTTCATTGTCATTTCACGTCATTGATCGTCATTCATCGCTTGGGGGCGGGTCGTGAGACACCGCATACGTGTGGCGCGCGCGGTCGCAGCCTCGACGGCTGTCGCGGTGATCGGCGGCCTGTTGCTGGTTGGTCCGTCCGACGCGGCGGTTTCGAACCCATGCACAATGCGCGTCACCCTCGACCGCGTCAGCAGCGTGACGTACGCCAACGGCGTTGAGCGACAGAAGTACAACGTGAAGGTGAGCTGGGGCGCAGACCGCTCGCAGTCAGCCGAGGTGCATCGAATGATCATGCCGGCGCAGGCAGTGCCACGTCTGGTCACCAAGGACCTCGGAACGCTCGGCCAGCTGCGCTCCCAACTGGAAAGCCCCAAGGGCAAGCGCGGCATCGCGGCGGTCAACGGCGACTTCTTCTACGGCTACCGCATCGACGGCCAGACGGTGTATCTGCCGCGCAACGCCTCGGTGAAGAACGGTAAGCCGATTCGACTGGGGCCGGTACGGACTCGCGTCGTGGGCATCGACAAGAACGGTGTGCCGTTCGACGAACAGGTCGGCGTCAAGGGCACCGTTTCCCACGGCTCCAAGGTGTACAAGGTCGACAGCCTCAACTGGCATGTGATCGGCGACGGGGCCGTGGCCATCTTCACCCCGGCGTGGGCCGACACCTCTACTGCTAACAGGCCAGCAGGCGCGGTGGAGTGGGTGGTCAAGAAGGGAAAGATCCTTGACGTGCGAACGGGGACGCAAACGGGGAAGACTGTCAACCCGCACACGATGGTCGTGGCGTTCGGCAAGAACTTCGCCCGCGAGGCACGTCGGGCGAACCCTGGAAGCGACGCCTCGATCGACGTGAAACAGAGCGCTCCGGGCGGTGTGCAACTTCGCGAAGCCATCGGACGCGGCGTCGCGCTCGTCGACGGCGGCCAGGTTGCCTTGCCCTGCGAGCCGCGGTGGTACCCGCAACGACCTCGGACCACGGTCGGCTGGGAC
>DASUFV010000177.1:0-2377 GCA_036274415.1 Actinomycetes bacterium | reverse complement strand
GAGCTTGGAATGCAGGAACGCATCATCACCGGTGTAGGTCGCGTGTGTGACCGTGTCCTTGAGCAAGTCGTGAGTCGCTGAGTCGCGAACGTCCACGACGTCGAAGTCGGCGAGCAGCTTGCCGAGCAACGGAACGGCCTCTGGGTCAGCAGGGACGAGGCCGGCGCCAGTGATGGCCGTGCGCGTGCCATAGCGTTCGGCCATCGCACCGGCGGCGGCAAGGAGTGTCAGATTGCGCGGCCATGCATTCACCAGGTAGCCGCCACCCATCACGTGTACAAGGTCGACATGCTCGAAGAACTCGACGCCTGAGGCCTCGCGTGAGATGAGGCCAGGAGAGCCGACGACGTCATGACCAAAGGTCATGCAGTCCGACGCCGCTTCTGACGGCGCGTTCTGCACTGCGTGATACAGCGTGTCCACGAATCGGACATTGGGATGCGAATCACCGTGCAGGACGGCGCTCTGCCCAGGTCTGGGGCTGTCGACCCACACCTCGGCCGACGGCATCGACTGCGCTAGGTGCCGCAGCCACGCGGACGTGATGAATTCGTCACCGAAGTTGGGAAATCCCGAGGTGCCTATCAAGTAGACAACCGGCTGACCGGAATGGTTCGTCACGCCACACTCCCAACACAGACGAGCAGCACAGAAGGCAACACAGACGGCAACGTCGAGGCCCCACCCTACGGAGTCAACCTGATTTGGCTACCCCGAAGTCCTGGGGAATTAACGGCTTCGAGACCGTCCGCGCCTGCTGCCAACGGCCTGCGAGATTGCTCGTACTGGCCGTGTGAGCTTCCAGGATGTGCTGGACAGGAGCTCCCGCTCGCGAGTCTGGGCGCGCGCCACCTCGGCGATGAGCTCCTTCTCGCGCTGCTCGCCACTCATGGCCGCCTCATGAATCACTTGGTATCGGCGGTTCCTCCCGCGCACGTCGTTCAACCACCCCAGGTCGACGTCACGAGCGGACGCCTCGGGTCTTTCGGGCAGGTAGTTCCAGGTCGTGAAGTCCTCGCCGTAGAGGCTCAGTAGCGCGTCCAGCGCGGTGTCGGTCACGAGCGTGGGTTGGTACGCGACGATGGTTTCGTTGATGCGCGGCGCCGGTCCGGCGGTGATCCCGTGCGTTGCGAGGTGGTGTTGGATGGCCGCGATTCCCTCGCCCATCGACTCCTGACGCAGGACGAGGACGGATCCCGCTGGCTGGCGTCCCAACATCAGGTGCTGAGGCCAGAAGTGGACGTCGGAGCCCGCCCACGTGTGCTCTTGCACGTGCTTGGCGAGCGCTGTGATGAACGCTTCGAAGAGTTCGGTGATGTGGTGTGGTGATTCCACATCCTCGTCGGGAACCGGAATGGACGCCGGCAGGCGTTCGGAGTAGTACGGCTCTGCGTTGAGGTACTTGCCTGACCACGCTGAGAACGCGCGCGTGATGGGATTGCGCACCGGCTGAACGGTGAGGACGTCTTCGGACTCAACCGCGTCGCGCCGCTCATCCTCTGGGAGGTTGTTCCAGGCGTAGCGCAGGTTCACGCGGGTATCCCACACCGTTTGGTAGGGCGCCGACTCTTGCCACAGTGATCGCCGTGTCGCTTGCTCGACATCGACGCCATGGAGTGGCAGCAGCCACCATCGCAGGCTGGTTCCGGCAGCTTTCGGGTTGCCGGCGACCACCAACCGCGTCTGGGGAAAGAACATGGACGTGATCAGCGAGTGGTGCTGGAACCGGTCAAGTGGGTCGCTCATGAACAGACCTCAGGCCTGACGGGCTTTGGCGCCGCGCCGTCGGCCGCCTTGGGGCTTGCCGCCTCGACGGTCTCGTGCTTCGCCGAGTTTGCCGCGCTTCTTGCGACCCTCGTGTCCGGGTTTCGGGGCGGTGTCGCCAGTGGCATGCGCCACCGCAAGGCCACCCAGGGCGTCGAGCGCAGCTTCGAGCAGCATCTCGGTGGGCAGATCTTCGGGGGCTTGATAGGGAGTGGAAAACGGGCGGGGTCGCAGATCGTCCAACGAGCCAATGACCTTGGGACCGACACCCTCGATGTCGGCGATGATCTCTTCCGCCTTCGACATCACCCACTCACGCTGCCCCTCAGGCAGCGTGATCTTTGGTTCTGGCACGCCCCGACGGTCCATCACGCGGCGGGTCAGCGTTCCGTTCACCTCGACCGCGTACGTCTTACGTGACAGCTTGCGAATCGCCGGTAGGCCATTGAGCCGGCGCAGGACCTCGCACGAGGCGGCACCGAGCGACGCGTTGGCGACCCCCGACGTGGTGTACGCGGACGGCTTGAGGTCCGTAGCCAGGCAGAAACGTCGCCACAGCTCATCGGGGTCGCTTCCCGATGGCGGCACGGTGACGACCGTGACGTTGTCGAGG
>DASUFV010000176.1:0-2691 GCA_036274415.1 Actinomycetes bacterium | reverse complement strand
GAACGGCGGCCGCGTCCGATCACCGGTATGGAAGATCTCGCCGTGGAGTTCGCCGTCAGCCACGATCCCGACCCCCATAATCGACGTGACGCCGGGGTCGTCCCAGACTCGGACGTACTCGACGAACCGCGGGTCGCTCGGGTCCTTCGTGAAGTAGGCGCCGAAAGCACCCAACTCTTTGGTGGCCAGCGGATACTCCCAGGTCGGATAACCGCGACTGGACGGGTATCGGAAGCTGTCAGGCGGGACATATCCGACGTTCACGATGTCGAAGTACTTCCCGTGCCTGAGCGCAATGATGGTGACCGTCCGGGCTTTGAGCAGGGTGCAGAGGTACTCCGCACCTGCTTCGGCGATCTCGACCGTGTCGGTCAAATCGTCGAGGCGTGCCTCCATCTGGTTGACCGCCTCCTGCCGAACCTCCGGCGTCCAGCCGTGTGGGCTCCTGACCAGAGCCGGCCAGAAGGAATCCGTCGACATGCCGCTCCCAGATGCGAAAAGAAACTCGACCCTCGATGAGGCTATCCAGCCCGAGATGGCAAGCGTTACCTAGTCCGTCCGGGCCAGCCCGAATGCCTTCGCACAGCGCGGATTCACCCATTCGCCGCGTCGATGAGGACCGAGGTGATTCCGATGGCATTGGCGAACGTACTCGGAGGGGAGACAACCCATGACGTCCAACGCAACCATCTTCGAACCTGTCGCGAACCCAGCGGCGATGCCCAATGAAGCGCCTGACCTAGCGACAGCAGACTTCACGGTCTGGGTTGACTCTCTGAGCGTGCTCGACCAACAGCTGCTCCGACGTCACGCACACGACGAGGTGCCACCGCAGCAGATCCTGGACCTCTTCAAGTACGCGCCAGTGCCTCAAGAAGCATGGGCGGGTGACGGCGAACCTCGCACGTTCTACCCAGCGCCCTTGCTGCGCGCCCTTGGCACCGGGTGACCGCGCAGAGGGTTCTATCCGATTACCTCTAACAACGAGACCGCGCTCGTTTCCCCGGGGGCCGTGGCACGCCTTTCCCACCTGCGATGATGAAATACGCCGCAGCCCTCGTAGCTCAGGGGATAGAGCGTCGGTTTCCTAAACCGTGCGTCGCAGGTTCGAATCCTGCCGAGGGCACTGAGCCAATCCGCTCATCCGTTCAGCGGGACGGAGATGCGCACATCGACATCAGGATCGAGAATCCAGCACTCTTGGACGCTGGCGCGATACAGCCGCAACTCCGCTGGGCTGGTGATCTCGTTCACCCCAAACGCACCGGCTCCTTCGCGCACGGACTTACGCGAGAAGACGGCGATTCCATGCTCGATCTCAACGGGGTCGGTGACTTGCCTTGCGATCGCCGTCAGGTAGACCGCCTGTCTGACTCCCGGCGCAGCTGTTGAGTCAAACACGACCATGGCGATCTGCGGCCTTGCCTCGATATTCTGCGAGTGACGTGCGTTGGGGCGGGACACCCAGTACAGCTCGGGACTTTCCTCCATGGCGAACCACACCGGCGAGGCCCACGGCGCGCCCTCGGCGTTGACGGTGGCAAGCACCACGTAAGAGTGGGCTCGAAGAATTTCACGTGCGACGTCGTCATTCGTCACAGTGGGAAGCCTAGATCTTGCTGCTCGAGCCCAAGAAGCGAACCGCGAGGTATACCGGCGGATTGCGCTCCGTTTCCCGCTTTGAGTGCGGAAAGAACATGCGCTGCTTGATTGCGGACGCTTTACTCCGTTCGGGGCGTGTTGCTTCTACGTTCTGCCCACAACTCATTAGTGTCTTTTGCGACCTTCCCCCGAGACACAGGAGTGGCATGCGCAGATTAATGACCATCGGAGCGGCCGGCGCGGCGAGCGCTATTGCGATAGCGGCATCGCCAGCGGTCGCCTCGGACAGCTATGAGGTCGTCATCAGTAACAACAACTACGCGCTCGCTTCGCAAAGCGCGGCGCTCTGGGATACCGACGACGACGCGACCACCTGCGACACCGCAGGAACCGGCGGATACACCCCGTTCTATGACGGAACGCTCCTCAACACCTCGGACGCCTTCGACGGCGGCATGGTTGTCACGGTCGCGTCCACGGACGTCGAGGATCCCAACGACGCGGCGACACTCGAGAACAATGTCCTCAGCACAGGTGCACCGGCAACCGCGGCAGGGCTCAAGGTGAACTCAACTGCTCGGGCCCTCCAAACCGCACCAGCTGTGCAATACCTCGTCAAGTTCCGGAACCCAACAAAGGACACGATCACGCGGACGGTGACCGTGAGCTCCGACGTTGGATCGGACGGCAGCACGGTCATCCTCAAGGACAGCTCCAGTAACGGCGCCCACTCGAACGCCGATCGCTGGATCGTCACCGCCGACAACACAGCAGCCCCGTTTGGCGATCCCGTCGTCACCCATGTCTTCCGTGGCAAGAACCCGAAGGTGACGACGGACGTGACGAACGCGTTTGCTACGGCCAACGCTTGCACGGCCGAAACGTACAAGCTACGCGTTCCGGGTGGGGAAAGCCGCTACCTGCTGCTCTTCATGGAAATGCACCAGGGCAAGAAGGGAGCCGTTGAGGACGCCAAGGTCTATGACTCGCAGAAGACGATGTCGGGCGCACTCAAGGGAATCTCGAAGAGCCTCTACTCCAAGATCGTCAACTGGAACCTGAAGAAGTAGTACTCGCTAACGCGCGGTT
>DASUFV010000175.1:0-3447 GCA_036274415.1 Actinomycetes bacterium | reverse complement strand
AAAGCCGCGTCAGCGGCCGCGACGCCTGACGACCAACCGCGACAGACGCCGTCAACCATTCGGCTTTCAGGGCCGTTGCAGGCCGTGAGGGCGCACGGCTCCATTGGTCCCGTGAGCCTCATCCGTTTCTCTGGACAGCCGGTCGCTTGGCGAGCATGTCGCCCGGCGACGAAGGAGAAGCGAGATGCCCCCGAGGTTTCAGAGGCCGTATCCGCCGGAGTTTCGTCGTGAGGCGGTTGCGCTGTATGCGCGCACATGCCCACTGGTCTCGATGCTGCGGCTGGCGGTCGAGAGCCGAATATGGAGCGGCAGTCAGGCCCGCCGAGTCTGGCCGGTAGCCTGGGCTTCCCTGTAGCGGCCGACGGCCCATTGGAGCTCGTTGCCAAGATCGGTGATCTCGTGGACGAGTGATGCGGGCACGAGCTGGCCTCTGCTGCGGTAGTCGCGGGCTCGATCTGTCGCAGTCTGGCGACTGGTAATCAATGTCCGCACCCGCAGCTCCAGGTCGTCCGTCATGGCGAGTCGCTGACGGTCGGCGGGTGGCAGCGGTCGACCCCTGTCTCGTTGCTGGTTATGCATTTTCCTCGGTGTCGGCGAGGGTCAGTGGTTCGGGAGAACGAAGAATGCGATCGAGGCGTACTGGCAGGCGACCGCTGCGATGACGAAGAGGTGAAAGACCTCGTGGAAGCCGAACACTGCCGGCAACGGGTTGGGCCAACGGGTCGCGTAGACGATCGCCCCCAACGTGTAGAGGAGGCCACCGAGACCGAGCAACGTGAGCCCGATCGGGTTGATGTGCTGGAGCAGTTCTGGCAGTGCGATCAGGGACGCCCAGCCGAGGGCGACGCCGAGAGTCACCGTCAGCCACCCCGGAGCCGATACCCAGGCGAACCGTAGAGCGACGCCCGCGACGACGCCGGTCCAAACCAGGGTGATCACCGCGATTCGCAACGGACCGGAGAGCACCAGTAGCGCGTAGGGCATGTAGCTGCCGCCGATGACGAGGAAGATCCCGGTGTGGTCGAGACAGCGCATCCATCGTGCTGCGGTTGCAGACCAGTTGACTCGGTGGTAGAGCGCACTCGCTCCGAACATCGCCGCAACGCTGGCAGCGAAGATCGCAGCGGCGACCGTCGCCACCGGCGATCGGCTGCTGGCAACCAAAAGCGAGCCCGTGGCGAGCGAGGCGACGAACGCGAACTGATGCGACACGCCTCGCAGAAGCGGCCGAGCAGACATCACCGATGATCGGGCGTCGAGGATGACCGGCGTGAGGTGTTATCGGTCAGGACATGAACCGGCGTGCCGTCGGGGTTGTGCGGTCTCGTACCCATTCATCGCTCGTTGAAACCGACCGTGAAGCCACAAGACGAGTCCGGCACAGTGAGGCAGCGGGCTAGTCGCCTTCGGTCACGTCGGGTGCGGCACGTGTTGAGCGCCTCTCGGCCTCGATCCTGAGCTGACGGAGCTCGGAATCGAGTGCCGCCTGCACCACCTTGTTCAGGCGCCTGCGAAGTATCCGTGCGACGAGGCCCTCAAACGACTCCTCCGTCCGCACGAACGTGCCGCCGTTTCTCGCCTCCAGTTCGTGAAGGTGGGTCGCTCGGATCCCCGAGGACTTGCCCGTCCAAAGGATCCTCGAGGGCGAATCGACGTGCTCGATCCTGGAGTTGATCGTGTTCGATCTCGTCTTCCAACGAAACGTCGTGCCTGCCTGCCCGTCACCCTGGAGCCACATCATCCTCACGTCCGCGTTCCAGTCCGGCCAACGGCCGAAGTCGGTCAACACGTCCCAGACGATCTGCGGGTCGGCCGCGATCACAACCTCGCTGGAGGCAAGGACAGGGGCATGCTCGTTCAGCGTGACGACGGAATCGTCCCCCAGGCGAGCGGTAGAAAGGCTGTCCATGTTCGGCCGCGGAGTGCTCATCGCGACCCTCCTTCGATCTAGCGCATGTGTTCGGACACAACCGCCATACGGACGGCTGCCGAACGGAAAGTTGGCGCTAGACGCGGCGTCAGCCCCCGAACGAATAGGAATCACCAGTGTACCTCTCAATAGCATGGGCCGGAGCCGCCGCATGTCGGGCTCTATTCCGGAACTTGCTGGAGAGTCGCGAGGTCGTGCTGCGCTCGTCGTGTCATCGCCTGTGCGAGTTCAGCGCACCGGTCGGGATGAGTGGCCAGCTGTTGAAGGATCGCGGCAGTTAGGAGAGCCGACCGGGTCGTCGCGAGGATGAACTCGGCGCTCACCTGGTCGCTCCGGTCCGGCCAGAGCTCGCCGACGAGTTGAGCGCTAAGAGACCGGACAACGCGCGGGACGGTGTCGTTGAAGACTTCCTCTCGCACCTCCTGGTCGAGAAGAGGCCCACCGCCCCATCCATGTGACGCCTCGAGATACGTCAGCAGACTGCCGAGCGCGTCGAGCCGGATGAAACGTTCGATCATGACCGCCCTGTCCATCGTCATCCGCCTATGCGGTCAACGACTGGCTGGCATCCCGTATCTGCGCGGGGGGCCCAGTCCGTGGTGAGGCGATGGCGGATGTGAGACAGCTCTCTCAGGGCTCGGCACGCTCAGCCGAGGGTGTGAGTCGGACGTTCACGGCTTCCGGCCCCATGCCGCCGTTTCGCCTCTCGTACTCAACCCGATCGCCCGCCGACAGGGCCGGCGAATCGCTGAGCACGTTTCGCTGGTGAACCCAGATGTCGTCGCCGGTCGTGTCGGTGACGATCATGCCGTGTCCGCTGAGTCGGTTGTAAGTCTTGACGGTGCCCGTCTGCACGCTCATTTCGTTGCTTGCGCGGCAGTTCGGTCGCGAGTCGTCTTTTCCCGTCCGTTCGGGAACGACGTTCGTAGCACGACTCGCTCAGCCACGGAGTGGACGACGCCGACGTCGCGCACCGGAACGTAGTGTCGTCGGCCGCCGGGCAGGCTTTCGGCAACGATCAGCGCGCTCGGGCCGCGAGGATGGCCGGGGATCACCGACTCAACGAATCCGAGTGGTCCTCGGCGGTCGTCGACCCGAAATCCCTCGCAGCGGCTTAACCAGAAGCCAGGAACGTGCGTCTCGGGCGCTGCTCGCTCGGAAGCACTCGGCCGGCCGGCGTGAACCCCGCCTTCACTCGAGTCGCTGAACCTTGACCTTGATCCTGACGCGAGAGGCCGCATTCTTGCGCCTCCTTCCACCCCACCGGCATGCAGGCCAGGGTGGTCCACAGGTCGCGAGGAAATGCGGTTTGATCAGCATAGCCAATCCGCGACGGGCAGCCTGGTCACCCGGCTCGCTCCCGAATCGTTGCCCAGGAGATCGAATGGTTGGGGCAGGACACGTTCGTCGCCGGCCGCATCCGGGTGCCTACTGCCCAGAACCTGCGGTCGCCGGAGCCGCTGCAGCGGGACTCGTACGCGCCCTCAAGCTGCGCGCAAGCAACCTCCGCGCGACGG
>DASUFV010000174.1:0-3648 GCA_036274415.1 Actinomycetes bacterium | reverse complement strand
CGGGGGCTACTTCATCCCAGAGGCCGTACTCGCTGAGCACGTCCTCCATCCACGCCTGCACCTCTGCGGTGTCGACGCGGTACGGGAAGCCCTGGCCACCACAGCTCCAGTTCTTCACCCACGAGTTCACGGCGAGAACCGAGTTGGTGTCGTCGGCGAAGATCGGACCGCCGGAGTCACCGAAGCACGTGCCGACTCGACCTTGGCCGAAGTTGGACGCGAGCTGCAGGTTGTAGCCAGCGGTGTCGGAGTTGTGATTGTTGATGACGAACGTGTGCCCCATCAGGCGCTCGCGCAACGAGATGGTGTTGTTGCCGTTCGGGCCGTTGGTGCGCGTTACGCCGTAGCCGGAAACGGTGACAACGGCGTCCTTGCCGGTGCCGAGCTCGGTCGCAGCGCCCACCTCGGCCAGCGCGCCGTAGCTGTCGATGTTCGGGTACTTGGCCTCGACGACACCCGGGTCGAGGACGATCAGTCCGACGTCCTTGGTCTCAGGAATCGTCGACAGGTCGGTGAACCCGTAGTTGAAGAGGTGAGTGGACGTCACGCCACCGGTGTAGGGGTAACCCGAAGTCGCCGGAGTGTCGGTGACGGGGTCGTAGTCGGCGCCGGCGTCCTGCTCGAACCAGATCCGTGCCAAGGGGGCGACGTTTCCTTCGTCGTCAGCTGATACGCAGTGGCCTGCGGTGAGGAACACCTCAGCCGAGAGCAGCGTCCCAGTGCACCTGTGCAGGAACTCGTTGTCCTCGTCGTAGAACGCAACGAGCCCGACGTACTCGTGCTCGAAATCCTCGACGATATTTGGTCCGGTGACTGCCCCTGATGGGGGCGCCGCCACCGTTGCGAATGCCATCGCCAGTGCCAGTGGTGCCAGCACCCAGCGAATGAGCCTTGCGAGCATGTACTGCTCCTCCCGTGTCTTGGAACGGACCCCGCCGTTCTAGGTCACCGGAGGCCTCACCGCAACCTGATCACGTCAATCGGCGGCGCACGGAAAGCATCATTGGTCGAAATGCCCGTTGCGGCATGGCGTTAGCCGAACCGGGGTTCGGTCATGCCGCGGGTGCGGCGGGCGGTCCCGCCGGCGGTGCCGCAGGTGGTCCGAGACGTCGCCGCCGCCAGGCCAGAGCGAGCGGGATGAGCACCAGCAGCCCGACGGCGAGGAACGGCAGCAGTAGACCGATCGTGGTCAGGGCGATCACGACGAGGTCGACCAGCGCATTCCAACCCCTCTCGAGTCCGGCGACGAATCCCTCTTCGTCCTCGGGGTCGGTCTTGGGGCTCGTCTCGACGGCCTCGGGGGCAAGAACGGTGACGCTCAGCGTGGCCATTTCGGTCTGGTCGGCCAGGGCCCGCTGTTGTGCGAGCAACGACTCGAGGTCAGCCTCGCGCTTGGCGAGCTCGCTCTCGATCCGAACGACTTCCCCAAGCGTCGTTGCCTCCGACAGCAACGCGCGAATGCGTTCGACGCTGGCCTTTGCACTCTCGACGCGGGAGTTGACGTCGATGACTGTCTCTGTGACGTCCTGCTCGTCCGACAGTACCCGGACGACGTCCCCTTCTTCTTGGGCGCGGTCGATGACTGAGTCGAGCTTCGGGGTGGGAACACGGATCACCACGACCGCTCGCGTGCGATCGGGATCGTCCGGGTTGTTCTGAACGTCGCGCCCTGAGACGAACCCGCTGGCCGACGTGGCGATCGACTCGATCGCGTCCACGGTCGCGTCAACGTTCGTCGACCGCAGGGTCACCTCGGCTGTGGCGATGATCTCGCGCTCGACCGTGACGTCCGCGAGGCTTCCACCGCCGGGTGCAGCGTTGGCGCCGGACTGAGACTGTTCGGCGCCCGACAGTTGGCCGAGTTCTACTCCGGCTGCGGAGTCAGCGGCACCGCGTTGGAGGGAGTCCTCGGGCAAGGGCTCGGGCGCGCTTCCCGCCGCCGCAGAGTCGTCCTGAACACCGGCAGCGGCGCCGGTCGACCGGTCAGCGTCCCCACTGCACGCTGAGAGCAGCAGCGCTGACCCGGCCAGCATGGCGACCGAGACTGCGGCGACCGTCGTGCGCGTACCCCTCATGACCCCTCCAGGCCTCGACACGCACCGGATCGTCCGGCAGCGCGTTCTGTGTCGGGCGTTGGACGCCGCACGTGCCCGTGAGGTTCCGTCTGACAGAGTGACCGGCGTGTCTCGTGTCCGAGTCGTTGTCATCGGCGGTGGCATCAGCGGTCTCGCCGCGGCACAACGCCTGCGCGACAACGGTCACGACGTGGTCGTGCTCGAAGCCTCGGATCGGGTAGGCGGCAAGCTGCGCAGGCATTCCGTCGCCGGGATCGAGCTGGACGCCGGGGCTGAGTCGGTGTTGGTTCGACGAGCGGAGGGCGTCGAGCTGATTGAACGTGCCGATCGAGGCGACGACCTCGTCCACCCCGCGGCACGAGGGGCATCGGTGTGGGTCGACGACCTCGTCCCGCTGCCGACTGCGCAGGTTCTCGGCATACCGACCGACCCGGACGATGCTGCGCTGACTGCCTTACTCGGGCCCGACTCGGTCGCGCGTATCCGGGACGAGCCACCACTCGTCGGTTCGCTGAACGACCAGGCCGTCGGCGATCTGGTTCGCCGACAGCTGGGCGACGCAGTTGTTGAGCTGTTGGTCGAGCCGCTACTGGGCGGCGTGTACGCGGGGCGGGCTGATGACATCTCGGTCGACATGGCCATACCCGGTCTGCTCGACGCGGTGTCTGAAGAGGGCTCGGTGGTGCGCGGGGCAGCACGTTTACGGTCGGCAGCGCGTCGGGATGATGACGCTGAGGTCTTCGCATCGTTGCGCGGTGGGATGGGAACCTTGCCGAGTTCAATGGTGCAGAGCCTTCAGTTGGACGTGCGACTCGGGACGCGTGCGGCACATCTCAAAGGCGGGTCAGGAGCCTGGCGGGTCGGCGTCGATGACGGCGAGACCCTGAACGCAGAGGGCGTCGTGCTCGCCGTGCCCGCCGCAGCGGCCGCCGAGTTGCTGAGCGATGTCGTCCCGGAGGCAGCGTCCGTTCACGCCGTTGAATATGCGTCGGTCGCACTGGTCACTGTTGTTGTCGATCGAGGCTCGATCGGTCGTCTGCCTGAGGGGACTGGGTTCCTCGTGCCACCGGTGACGGGGCGTCTCACCAAGGCGGCGACGTTCATGAGCAGGAAGTGGAAGTGGGTGCGGGACGCCGCGCCCGGCGTCGAGGTGCTGCGCTTCTCAGTCGGCAGGCACGGCGACAATCGCGGGCTCGAGCTTTCGGACGACGAGCTCGTCGCGGCGGTGCTGGGGGAGGTCACTGGGCTGCTCGGCATTGCGGGCCCACCGATTGACGCGGCGGTCACCCGGTGGGAGCGGTCGCTCCCGCAGTACCGGGTCGGGCACCGGGACCGCGTGCGGCAACTGCGCGCTGTCCTGCCGCGCCGGTTGGCCGTGGCGGGTGCGGCCTGGGACGGAGTCGGCATCCCGGCGTGCATCGCCTCGGGGTGGTCGGCCGCCGACCAGATCGCGGGGGGAGAATGACTCCATGAGTGACACACGGCCCGGCCCGACAGGTCGACAGATCAGCGGAAAGCAAGCACGCGACCTGAACAACGTCATTCGCTACACGGCATGGTCGGTGTTTCGCCT
>DASUFV010000173.1:0-8933 GCA_036274415.1 Actinomycetes bacterium | reverse complement strand
TGCACGCGCGTGAGGTGCGGTACGGCTACCGCGAGGGACGCGACGTGTTGCACGGTGTCGACCTCGATGTCGAGCCAGGTGAACGCGTCGCCATCGTCGGCCCGTCCGGTGCCGGCAAGTCCACGCTGGGACGCCTGTTGGCCGGCTTGCACGCGCCCCGGACCGGCAGCGTCGACATGGGTGGTGTTGCACTGGCGACGCTGCCAACCGAGACCGTGCGCCGGCACGTCGCGTTAGTCACGCAGGAGCATCACGTCTTCATCGGAACGCTCCGCGACAACCTGCTGCTGGCCCGTCCGGACGCCAATGACACTCAGCTGTGGGAGGCGCTCGGTGCGGTCGACGCGGCCGAGTGGGCTGAAGCGCTTCCCAAGGGGCTGCTCACCGAGGTGGGCACTGGACGCCACAAGCTGACGCCTGCCCAAGCGCAGCAGCTGGCCTTGGCGCGGCTGGTGCTCGCCGACCCGCACACCCTCGTGCTCGACGAGGCGACCTCCCTGCTCGACCCGCGGGCAGCTCGCCACCTCGAGCAGTCGCTTGCGGCGGTGCTCGAGGGCCGTACGGTCATCGCGATCGCCCACCGCCTCATGACAGCGCACGACGCCAAGCGCGTGGTCGTGGTCGAGGACGGCAAGATCGCAGAGGCCGGCAGTCACGACGAGCTGGTCAGTGCAGATGGCGCGTACGCAGCGCTCTGGCGCTCCTGGCGCGACGAGGACTGAGCGTCACGGCACACCTTTGGGGAAATCCATCCGGGCTATAGCACGGAGAAAGTACCCCAAAGGTGTGCCGTTGACTGTGGCTCAACTCAGGGCAGGACGGTGATCTCGACGCGCTGGAACTCCTTGAGGTCGGAGTAGCCGGTCGTCGCCATCGCTCGACGGAGGGCGCCGAACAGGTTCATCGAGCCGTCGGACGTTCGGGAGGGGCCGACCAGCACTTCCTCCAGAGTGCCGACGGTTCCCACGCGCTTGCGTTCACCGCGCGGGAGCTCGTGATGGTGCGCCTCGGTGCCCCAGTGCCAGCCGGATCCGGGCGCGTCGGTTGCGCGCGCGAGCGGCGAGCCCATCATCACCGCATCAGCACCACACGCGATCGCCTTGGCGAGGTCACCGCTCTTGCCGACGCCTCCGTCTGCAATAACGTGCACATACCGACCACCCGACTCGTCCATGTAGTCGCGCCGAGCCGCAGCGACGTCCGCAACAGCGGTCGCCATCGGGACGGCGACGCCGAGGACGTCCTGCGTGGTGTGCGCAGCGCCTCCGCCGAAACCGACGAGGACGCCGGCAGCTCCGGTGCGCATGAGGTGGAGTGCCGCGGTGTACGTCGCGACGCCGCCAACGACTACCGGGACGTCAAGCTCGTAGATGAACTGCTTGAGGTTGAGCGGCTCGGCTTGACTCGACACGTGCTCGGCGGACACCGTTGTGCCGCGGATGACGAACAGGTCGACACCCGCGTCGACGACGGTCTTCCAGAACTGCTTCGTACGCTGCGGCGAGAGGGCTGCTGCGGTGATCACACCCGCGTCTCGCACCTCGTTGATCCTTCGGACGATCAGCTCTTCCTGGATCGGTTCGGTGTACAGCTGCTGCATGCGCGACGTGACCTGCTCGTCGGGGATCTCGGCGATCTCTTGCAGGAGCGGCGCGGGGTCTTCGTACCGCGTCCAGAGGCCCTCGAGGTTAAGGACGCCGACGCCACCCAGGCGTCCGATCATGATGGCCGTCTGAGGGGACACGACCGAGTCCATGGGCGCTGCCATGAGCGGAAGCTCGAACCGGTACGCGTCGATCTGCCACGCGATCGACACCTCTTCGGGGTCTCTGGTGCGCCGATGCGGCACGATCGCGATGTCGTCGAACCGCCACGCCGACCGCCCACGTTTGCCGCGTCCGATCTCCATCTCAGCCATGGTCGTCCAGTCGTCGAATGATCGTCATGCGCCGGTCAGCGCGACGTGTAGTTGGGGGCCGGCGTTGTCATCTGGACGTCGTGCGGGTGGCTCTCCTTCAACGAAGCGGACGTGATGCGGACGAACTTGCCCTTCGCCTGCAGCTCTGGGATGGTCCGCGCCCCGATGTAGAACATCGACTGGTGCAGCCCGCCGATCAGCTGGTGGGCCACGGCAGAAAGTGGGCCGCGGTAGGCGACGCGGCCTTCGATGCCCTCCGGGATCAGCTCGTCGTCATTCGCAACCTCGGCCTGGAAGTACCGGTCTTTCGAATACGAGCGCTTGCCGCGACTGGACATCGCTCCAAGCGACCCCATACCGCGGTACGACTTGTACTGTTTGCCGTTCACGAAGACGAGGTCACCGGGAGACTCGTCGCACCCAGCCAGCAGCGACCCGACCATCACCGCATCTGCTCCGGCCACGATCGCCTTGGCGATATCTCCGGAGTACTGCAAGCCTCCGTCGGCAATCACCGGCACTCCAGCCGGTTTGCACGGACGGGATGCCTCGTACACGGCCGTGATCTGCGGGACGCCGACGCCCGTGACGATGCGGGTCGTACAGATGGACCCGGGGCCTACGCCCACCTTCACCGCATCTGCGCCGGAGTCGACGAAAGCCTGTGCCCCTGCTTGGGTCGCGACGTTGCCTCCGATGACCTGCACGTGCTTGGTGGCAGGGTCGCTCTTCAGTCTGCGGACCATGTCGAGCAGCATGCGCACGTGTCCATGGGCGGTGTCGGCGACGAGAACGTCGACCCCGGCCTCGACCAACGTCGTTGCTCGCTCCCAGGCGTCGCCGAAGTAACCGATCGCCGCACCGACCATCAGTCGGCCCTGCGCATCTTTCGATGCCAAGGGGAACTGCTCGGACTTCACGAAGTCTTTGACCGTGATGAGACCGCCGAGGCGTCCTGCCTCGTCCACCAACGGCAGACGCTCACGCTTGTGCTTGCGCAGCAACGCAGTGGCCTCGTCACGAGAGATACCGACCGGCCCGGTGATCAGCGACTCAGAGGTCATCACCTCGTTGACCTTCGTGCTTGCCCACTCGGCCACTGGGACGAAGCGCAGGTCGCGGTTGGTGATGATCCCCAGCAGGGTGTTCGTCTCGTCGACCACCGGCAAGCCGGAGACCCGGTACTGCCCGCACACCTTGTCGAGCTCCTCGAGCGTCGCGTCCGGACCGATCGTCACCGGGTTGGAGATGATCCCGGTCTGGGTGCGCTTGACCAGATCGACCTGATACGCCTGGTCCTCGATCGAGAGGTTGCGGTGCAGGACGCCGAGGCCGCCCTGGCGAGCCATCGCAATCGCCATGCGTGACTCGGTGACGGTGTCCATCGCCGCCGACACCAGCGGCGTCTTCAGCTCGATCTCTCGGGTGAGCCGAGTGCTCGTGTCGATGTCGGACGGTTCCAGGTCGGTCTCGCCCGGTAGCAGCAGCACGTCGTCGTAGGTCAGGCCCCACGCGTCGAACGGTCCGGCTGTCCCGGTCTGACCTGCGAGGTTGTCGTCCATTACCAACGAGTCTACCGACCCCGCCGCGACGGCCGACTGCCGAGAAGTGCGGTCGAAGGTCGGCTAGGGAGTGCTGCTCGTTCCACCGTGGTCGCCCGACTGCCCGGACGACTTGCCATCCTTACGGTCTGCCGGATCGGTCGGTCGTGTCTCGCTCTTCCCCGAGCCTTGTCCTTTTCCCTGATCGCCGCCGGGATCATCGGGCTTGGTCCCTCGGTCACCTGAGCCGGTATCCGGGTCGTGGTCGGCCCCGTGGTCGGCTGGGTCGTGGTCGGCTGGGTCCTTGTCGATCGGATCCTTGTCCTTGCCCGATCCGTTCGGATCCTTGTCGACCGGATGCTTGTCCGCCGGGTCCTTGTCAGTGGGCCCATGGTCACCGTGCTGCTGACTGCGCGGATCCTCCGGTTGTCCCGTGTCTCCCGGCTGTTCGCCTTCGCCGCCTGCCGTGCCGTCGCCGGTGATCTCGGCAACGATGTGGTCGATCCGAGCCTGCTGCCCCGGCGTCGGGTTCTCACCCAACATCTCCGAGGCCTTGTCGAGCAGCCGCTGTGCCTTCTCGGTGTCACCCTGCGCGGCGGCACGCTGCGCATTGGCCAGCAGCTTGTTGGCCTTGGCGACGTCTGGGGTCTGCTCCGGCAGAGTGTTACGCGCGTCGTGGTCGGATCCGTCGTCGTCGAAGGGGTTGACCTTCTCGAGCACCCGCAGAGGTGCCTTGGCCACGAGGAATGGGTCACCGGTGACAGCCGCGGCCGCACCGCTGGAGACGACGAGTGCAGCAACCGTCGAGCCGGCGATCAGTGCAGCACGGTTGCGCTTCTTGGTGCGTGCAGCCGCGAGGCGGTCCTTGCCCATTGCCTGGTCGCCCACGAACGGCTCGAACGCCGCCGCATCGTCGACACTCTCGTCGACCCAGTCGACCCAGGCAGCGAGGTAACCGACCACCGGGTCATGGATGTCGACCTCGTCGGCGGGAAGCGAGCGAGTGGCCAAAGCGTGTACGAGCAAGGCGTCGCGCTGAACGGCGACCCGGTCGACGTTGTCAGTCGCCATCAGACCGCCACCTCCTCAGCGGCATAGGCGCGCAACCGCGTCAGCGCACGATGTTGTGCCACGCGGACGGCCCCGGGCGTCATGCCGAGCACGCGTCCGGTCTCTTCTGCCGACAGCCCGACTGCCACCCGCAGGACGAGGAGCTCACGCAAGTTGCTCGGCAACCGGTCCAACAAGGTGTGCGCCATGTCGAGGTCGCCGGACTGGATGGCTCGTTCTTCTGGCGTTGGGTTCAGATCAGTCGTGTCTGGAACAACGTCGGTTGGGATGCCGGACCGGAAGGCGGCTCGCTGCAGGTCGGCCACCTTGTGCGCGGCGATACCGAAGACGAACGCCTCGAACGGGCGTCCCTCGTCGCGGTATCGGGGCAGGGCGTGCAGCACGGCGAGCAGAACCTCCTGAGCCGCATCATCAGCGGCGAAGTCGGCTGCCGGCGCGCGACCCAGTCTTCCCCGGCAGTAGCGAACCACCAGTGGACGAAGGTGGCTCAACAACGCCTCGGCGGCCGCCGTGTCGCCGCCGACGGCAAGGCGGACCAGGCTGCGAAGATCGCCATCCTCAGTTCGATGGAGAATCGCTTCGCTGGCTCGGTTCGTTACATCGCTGGCCATAGCAGCACCCACGGACCACACAAAGTGGTCGCGCTCACCCCCAACCGACGGTCAGCGGACGAGGCCCCAGCGAAAGCCCATCGCCACAGCCTGCGCGCGGTCGGCGGCACCGACCTTGCGGAACAGCCGCCTGGCATGGGTCTTCACCGTGTCCTCCGACAGATACAGCTCGCGTCCGATCTCGGCATTGCTGCGTCCCCGGGCCATGCCGCCCAAGACTTGCAGTTCCCGCTCGGTCAGCGTAGGGGGTGCGCCCATCTCGACGTGCTGAGTCCGGCGCGGAACCCGGCGCCACGTGGCCTCGGCCAGCGCGTACGACACCGTGGCGGTGAGCTCTTCGCGCGTCGCGTCCTTGACCAGGTAGCCACGCGAGCCTCCGGCAACGGCACGAGCCACTCCGTCTTGGTCCTCGGCCATCGTCAGCATCATGACGGCGGCGTCCGGGTACGTCGCCACGAGCCGACGGGCGGACTCGACTCCGCCCAGCCCAGGCATGCGGACGTCCATCAACACCAGGTCGGGGCGCTCCCCTGCCCAGCGACTGAGTACCTCTTCGCCGCTCCCCGCCACCGTCACCCGGTCGACCCCGGGAACGGCGGCCACGGCGCGACGCAACGTCTCGCGTGCGAGCGGTGAGTCGTCGCACACCAGAACCGTGGTCACGGCGCCTCCTTGCGGCGCTCGGCGAGCGAGCGCGTCGTGGTTCTCGGGTGAGGGGAGCCCGACTGTCTTTCCAGTCCTTTCGGCACGTTTGCCACCCAGCGTGAGCCGTGAGATCGCGACATTTGGCTAACCACCGAGCAGGGCCGCCACGTCTGGCCGGTCCAGCCAGACGTCCCGCAGGTCGTCCGGGAGGTCGTCGGCGATGGCGATCACCCCGCTGCGGGCGGCAGCCAGGGACTTTGCGGACTCAGCGGGCGAGGACTCCTCGAGGAGCGCACCCAGCAGGGCGCGGGCCGGCCACAACGTCGGCAGCGCCCCTAGGCTCTCGGCCAGGGTGGCCGACCGTCGGAGCGTGGTCTCAGCTCCCGAAAGGTCCCCCGCCTGGACGTGGGCCACGCCCAGCAGCAACAGAGTCTTGGCGACGTGGCGGGGCGCGCCTGAGCCTTCCGCGAGCTGGACAGCTGCCTGCAGCAGCTCAGCAGCGCGGTCGGTGTCACCAACCAGCAACGCGACTTCGGCCTCGACCCAAGCGAGGCGCACGCGCTGCTGCCACCAGTCGTTGTGTCCTTCTGCGATCGCCCTGGCGCGATCGAGCAGATGGGTCGCGGCAGCCGCGTCCTCCGCCGCCACCGCGTCGGCCGCAAGACCCACCGTCGCGTCGAAGACTGCCTCGGGAGCACCGTCACCGTAGGCGAGTGCCGCCTCATCGAGTTGACGTGCGTGTTCGTGTTGGCCGAGCTGTCGTCTCACGGCGGCCGAGGTGGACGCCGCGAGGGCAGCGAACAGTCGGCGTTCGGGCACTTCAGAGGTTCCGGCCGCAACCAACGGCTCGAGCACTGCCAACGAACCACCGAACTTGCCAGCGGCTTCGAGGCAGACACCCAGCAACCAGGCCGCAGCAGTCGCCTCCGCGCCCTTGCCCTCGCTGCGTGCCTGTTCGAAGGCCGACTCGAGCGCGGCCACCCCGCTGGCGGGACGACCGTGGAACGCCGCTCGCTCTCCCGCCGCAAGCAGCTCGGCGAGGTCGGCCGGTTGGGCCGTGTCGATGGTCACCGATGACACCTCGAGAACTGGGGCCGGGCAGGGTTGGCGGACGCCGAACGAGCGCCTGCTGAGTTGTCTCGGCACAAGCAGTGCCGGTGTTGAGGGCACAGCCTCGGCGGCCTTGCCGCTCAGCCCAGGGAAGCGCGCTGTAGCAGCGTCACCGCATCACTCAGCTGCGACGCGACGCTGGCGCCCTCCGGTGGGCGTTCACCCCAGCCTGGGCCACCCACGACGAGCGCCACAGGCGGCCGCATCGCGGGGACCGCCGCCAGTTGGCCCGGGTCGGCCACCTTCTGATCGTGGGCCCAGACGAACACGGCGCTCGCGCCGGCGCGGCGGACCGCGGCAGCGAGGGCCTCCGACGGCACCCTGGCGCCCAGTACGCGAGCGTCGATTCCGCGCTCGGCAAGCGCGGCCGCGAGGGCGTGCAGCGGCAGAGAGTGCAGCTCTTCAGGTGCGCAAGCGAGGAGTACGGGTCGCGCGTTCCGCGGTTCAGAGACAGCGGCGCTCACCGCGCACAACCCGCGAAGAACGCGGTCAGCCAGCAGGTGCTCGACGTCGACGCCTGCCCCGCTGGTGCCCCATTTGTTGCCGACCGCGGTGAGGGCGGGCACCAGCAGTCGGTCCCACGTCCACACCACGCCGTGGGTCGTGAGTGCGAGCGCCACAGTGCGATCCATCGCTCCGGCGTCCAGTGCCTGTGCCGCCTTCACCAGGCCCCGGACGGTTGCCTCGGCATCATCAACCGGGACGAACCGAGTCTCGTCCGGGGAACCAACTCTGCTGCGGACTGGGTCCTCGGCCATAGCGACCCGGGCAGCTTCCCCCGGCAGCACTCCTTGTCGGGTGAGCCGGCGCATCACTTCCAGCCGCTCGACGTCCCGGGGGGTATAGCGACGGTGCGAACCCGCGGCGTGGCCGCTGGGACCCAAGCCATATCGGCGGTCCCAGGTGCGCAGCGTGGCTGGGGCGATGCCCAGGCGGCGGGCCACCGCCGCGACAGTCAACGACGCGGTAGGGCTCCCCGTTGTCCCAACCCCAGTCGTCCCAGCCTCTGGCCCCACCATGGGACCTGATTGTGGAGGCGGACCTCGCTGCACGCATGTCGACACCCTCGAGTGGGTAGGCGGCGTGAGTAGGCGGCAGGAGCAGGGCATTCGGGGGAAGCAGAAGGCCGGGAGGAGTAAGACCTCCGTCCTCTGGGTACCGCCTACTTCGTGGACAGAGATAGCGCCATAGATACTTCATCTGTCGTTGTTGACCAATACATGACGCGATTGTTACGGTGGACGCGGTCCCACCTGCCGCCGACTGGAGGACCCCATGGCTGACATCTCTCGACTTCCCGGGCCGGTTGCGGACATCTGGGAATGGCAGTACCTCGGCGCCTGCCGCGACGTCGACTCAGCTGTCTTCTTTCATCCCGAGGGCGAGCGCGGGCCGTCGCGCGAGGCCCGAGACCGCGCCGCCAAGGCCATCTGTGCCACCTGCCCGGTGATCCGAGAGTGCGCATCCCACGCCCTTGCCGTGCGTGAGCCCTACGGAGTCTGGGGCGGGCTCAGCGAGGACGACCGCGACGCGATCTATCGCGGACGCCGGCTGGAGCTGGTCAGCTGACTGGCGCGCTGCAGAGCTAAAGGTTGAGCTGGTGCCCAGGTGCGGGCGTCAGTGGGCGTGACCGCCCGGCCCGTGACTGTGCCCATGACCGTGCCCACCCGACGCATCCTGCGCCGGCTCCTCGGGCTTCTCGACCACCAGCGCCTCGGTCGTCAGCACCAGCGCCGCAATCGAGGCGGCGTTCTCCAACGCCGACCGCGTGACCTTGACCGGGTCGATGACGCCGGCGTCGCGCAAGTCGACCCACGCCGCGGTGGCGGCGTCGTAACCCCAGCCGTCCTGCTGCTCTGCCTGATGCGCTGCAATCACGCTGCCGGACAGGCCGGCGTTGTCGGCGATGGCGCGCAGCGGCTGGCTGAGTGCCGAAGCGACGATCTGCACGCCGATGCGCTCATCACCCTCAACCGCGAGAGAACCGTCGAGAGCAGCGCCGGCGCTCATCAATGCACTGCCTCCGCCGGGAACGAC
>DASUFV010000172.1:0-4073 GCA_036274415.1 Actinomycetes bacterium | reverse complement strand
GGTCTACCTGGCGGCCAACAAGCCGCTGGGAATGATCTCGGCGATGTCTGACCCTGATGGACGCCCCTGCGTGGGGGACCTGGTCGCTGATCGGTCAGAACGGCTCTTCCACGTCGGCCGCCTGGACGCTGAGACCGAGGGGCTGCTGCTGCTGACCAACGACGGCCCCCTGGCGCACCGCCTTGCTCACCCGTCGTTCGGAGTCCAGAAGCTGTACCGGGTGGTGGTGTCCGGCCGGCCCTCACAGGCGACTCTCCGACGGCTCCGGGAGGGGGTCGAGCTCGACGATGGGCCGGTCACCGTTGACCGGGTCAAGCTGGTCGACACGACCGCGGACCGGGCCCAGCTCGAGGTTGCGATCCACGTCGGGAGGAACCGCGTGGTGCGCCGGCTGATGGAGGAAGTGGGGCACCCGGTGAGACAGCTGATGCGCCTTCAGTTCGGACCGGTAAAGCTCGGTCGACTACGTCCAGGTGGGGTGCGTGCCCTGACCCGGCACGAGGTGGGCGCACTGCTCGACTCAGTTGACTTGTCGACATAGTGCTAAACCGCACCTGGAGTGCCGAGCCGCTGCGGGGAGTTCGGATGTCGACAAGACGACCGCGACCGGTGCAGCGGTGTGACGCTGCCGCGTCCCGAGACAAGTGTCGAGTGACCTCGACTGATGCGATGCCTTGGCGGTCGAGATGTCGACATCTCGACCGATCTGAACCCCGACAGTCGGCGTCTAGAGCGAAGCGATCCGTGTCGACTTACGGCACCTCGACAAGTCGACTTGTCGCCGTGTCGAATCCTCGGTTGGTCGAGGTGCCGCTAGTGTTGCCGCCGTGATTCGAGCAGTGCGCGGGGCCACTCAGCTGACCGCCGATGACCCCGAAGAGATGGCTGACGCCGTCGTCGAACTGCTCTCGGAGATGCTCGCCAGGAACGACTTGAGCACTGACGAGCTGGTCAGCGTGATCTTCACCAGCACCCCGGATCTGCGGAGCACGTTTCCGGCAGCAGCTGCCCGGACTCTCGAGATCGGGGACGTCCCTTTGATCTGTGCGCAGGAGCTGAACGTCGAGGGCGCCCTGCCGCGAGTCGTCCGGGTCATGGCGCACGTCATGCTCGACCGCCCGCGCAAGGACGTAGCCCACGTCTACCTCCGCGGGGCAGAAGTGCTGCGACAGGACCTCGCCCAGTGAGCCCCTCGGTCCAGATCGTGGGGGCGGGGCTGCTGGGCACGTCCGTGGGCCTGGCTCTGTCCCGTTCGCCCTGGCAGCGGTGGATCGCTGACGCCGACCCCAGCGCGCAGGCGCTGGCGGCAGAGCTCGGAGCGGGCACCGGTGGCTACGCGTCCGAGCAACCAGACCTGGTCTTGCTGGCTGTGCCACCCGGAGCCATGCGACAGGTCATGGAGGAAGTCAGCCGTCTATTCCCACAGGCGACGGTGAGTGATGTAGCCAGCATTAAGACTGAACCTTTACGTCATGCTGAGAGTTTGGGGTTGTCGGCGCGCTATATCGGCGGTCACCCCATGGCCGGCCGCGAACGATCTGGTGCACAGTCCGCGCAGGCCGACCTCTTCGACGCTCGGCCGTGGGCAATCTGTCCGACCGAGCACTCCGAGCCTTCTCGCGTTGAGCTGGTCGAGCGTCTTGCCCGCGACTGCGGCGCCGACCCGGTGCGCATCGACGCACAGACTCACGACTCGGCGGTCGCACTCGTCTCGCATCTTCCGCATATCGCCGCATGCGGTGTCGCGGGACAGTTGTCCGCGGCCGATGAAGTAGCGATGACTCTCGCGGGGCAGGGGCTGCGCGACACCGTGCGCGTCGCCGGTGGCGATCCGGCGCTGTGGACCCAGATCCTCGAAGGCAATGCCGCCGCACTCGCGCCACTCGTCAACCGGCTGGCTGACGAGCTCACGACGTTGGCCCATGCGTTGCGGGACCGAAGCTCGGACGAAGAGGCAAAACCACAAGTCGACAAATCGATAGAACGATTCCTTGCTCGCGGGAAGCAGGGGCACTCCCGCATCCCGGGCAAGCACGGGTCGGCTCCCACTGAGTACACGGTGATTCCCGTGGTCATCCCCGACGAGCCAGGGGCGCTCGCGCGACTGTTCACCACGGTGGCCAAGGCGGGGGCCAGCGTCGAGGACATTGCGCTCGAGCACTCGCCGGGCCACCCCGTGGGCATCATCGAATTGTCCGTGCACCCAGCCCAGGCCGAGGCTCTGGTGGGTGCGCTGCAGGCGGACGGCTGGCCGCACCACTGATCATCGGGTCCGGGACGCCACGGTGACCGACCGGGTAGCCTCGGCCGACTGCTTTTCCACCCTCGTAGAGAGAAATGGCGCGACACCTGCCTCTGGCGCGCGCGTAGATCACAGCAACGGGAGGAGCCGCCATGGTTCACGACGGCACCGGCGCCCTCGTTGCGGTCGCGGTCGACGGCCCTTCCGGCTCGGGCAAGTCGAGTACTGCCAGGGGAGTGGCCGAGCGGCTGGGCTGGAACTACGTCGATACCGGCGCGATGTACCGGGCGCTCACCTGGTGGCTGATCCAGCAAGGCGTAGACGTCGACGACCCAGCCGAGGTCGCCCGGAGAGTGGTTGAGCCGACCCTCGACATCTCCGCGGACCCGCGCCAGCGAGCCGTCTTCGTGAACGGGCAGGACGTGAGCGCGGAAATCCGTGACCCGGGGATCACTTCATCGGTCAGCGCGGTAAGCGCCGTCGCGGCCGTCCGCAAGCGACTGGTCGAGGTGCAGCGCGAGATCATGGAGCGCGGTCCTGTCGTCGTGGAGGGTCGTGACATCGGCACGGTCGTCGCGCCTGACGCCGCGGTGAAGGTGTTCCTTGTGGCAACGACGGAGGCGCGGGCAGCGCGGCGAGCAGCAGAGTGGGCTGAGGAGCACGACATCACGATCGAACGCACAGCGGCGATGCTGGATCTGCGCGACCAACTCGACTCCACGCGTGAGCTGTCGCCACTGACTCAAGCCGAGGACGCCGTCGTGATCGACTCGACCGAGCTGTCGCTCGACGAGGTCATCGATCGCGTGATCGCGCTGGTTCGCGAACGCGTCCCTTCCTTCGCAACCTCGTGAACGACACAGAAGCAACCGAGCAGCCCGACTCCACGCCCCCGGTGGTGGCGGTGGTCGGGCGTCCCAACGTCGGCAAGTCGACCCTCGTCAACCGAATCCTCGGACGCCGTGAGGCGGTCGTCGAAGACCGGCCCGGGGTCACCCGTGACCGCGTCGCGTACGACGCCTCCTGGGCAGGGCGCGACTTCGTGGTCGTCGACACCGGCGGCTGGGAGCCGGACGCCAAAGGACTCGCTGCGCGCGTCGCCGCGCAGGCCGAACTGGCGGTCAGCGCCGCGGACGCCGTCATGCTCGTGGTCGATGCCGAGGTCGGAATCACCGACACCGACGAGGCGGTCGTCCAAGTGCTGCGTCGCGCGAAGAAGCCGGTCATTCTCGCGGCGAACAAAGTCGACGACGAGCGCACCGAGCTCGAGGCGTCCTCCCTCTGGTCACTCGGACTGGGGGAGCCGTACCCGGTGTCCGCGCTGCACGGTCGCGGGTCCGGCGAGCTGCTCGACGCGCTCGTGCAGGCGCTGCCCGAGCAGCCGGAGAGTGCCTCTGTATATGGAGGGCCCCACCGCGTCGCCCTGCTCGGACGCCCCAACGTCGGCAAGTCGAGTCTGCTCAACCGCGTAGCCGGCGAAGACCGGGTCGTCGTCGACGCCGTGGCGGGCACGACCGTGGACCCGGTCGACGAATTGATCGAGCTCGGTGGCGAGCAGTGGAAGTTTGTCGACACGGCCGGTATCCGGCGCCGGGTGAAGGAGGCGAGCGGCAGCGAATACTTCGCGAGTCTCCGCACACAGTCCGCGTTGGCCAAGGCAGAGGTCGCGGTCGTCCTGATCGACGCGAGTGAACCCATCAGCGAGCAAGACACTCGCATCCTGTCGATGGTCGTCGAGGCAGGACGCGCGCTCGTCATCGCTTACAACAAGTGGGATCTGCTCGACGAAGAGCGGCGCTACTACCTCGAGAAAGAGATCGAGCGCGAGCTC
>DASUFV010000171.1:0-2112 GCA_036274415.1 Actinomycetes bacterium | reverse complement strand
AGAACCCCCGATCCTCTGCTGCCAACACAGCCAGCTGCACGTGGTCCGGAATCTGGTCGAGCGAGACGATCTCGCGGTTCACCTCGGCATATCTGCCGATCACGTCCTTGCCGTCGTCGTAGTACACGACCGACGTCTCTGCTGTCGCCAGGTCGTTCGGCTGTGGCACATCGATCATCAGGTACAGCGCGATGAAGGCTGCGCACAACGCCGCGCCCCCGAGCGCCACCATGCCGAGCCATTGACGCCACGAGGGTATGAACCTGCGCCAGCCGATACGCCCACGGCGCGGGTAGTCGATGCGCACACTGACCTCTCTGATGCACGAGCCGGAGTGCCACACACCCGCGGGCCGGGGCTTGGCTAAGAGCCTCCAGTGTGACGGACTCTGGGAGTGGTTCGTTCCCCGACCCGCAGGTCAGAGGCGGGTCAGAGCACTGGGTCACCGCGCTGTGCACGCAACGGCGGCCGCGGCGTCCCGTCTCCGAGTACGAACGTGCTCGTGAGGTAGTTCCATGAGCAACGTCGGCACACTTCGACCACGTAGACCCGAAACTCCCCGTGCTCGCGCGCCATGATCTCGAGCTCGCGCGGTGCTCGGATTCGGCCCTGAAAGGGTCCGAGCTCGTCGCCGTACACGTAGTGCAGGTCGACCAGGTCGTCGTGGCGGCAGAAGGGGCAGGTGCGTCCGGCCGGGACGCCGTGGTGTTCGGCCGCTCTCAGCAGGTAGGGGTCGGCGTCACACAGGTCACTCGCGAACGCCTGCCCACGCCGCAGCGCCACCAGCGTGGCGCGGCGCTGCAACGCGTAGTCGATGACCGCCCGCTGCGACCACACCCCTGCGGAAGTCCTTCCTGCCATCGGTCGAGGGTACGTCCACCCCCGGGCCCCGTGCGGGGCGATTTGCGTTCACCTCGGGGCTATGCGTATCGTGACGACGCATCGTCCAGATGTATCGACTCGATACATCGAGAGGCCCAGGAACCGGACGAATCGGGTGCTGAGGAGGCTCATGGCCAAGCGGAGCGGCGTTCTGGAGTTCGCCGTGCTCGGTTCGCTGCACGAGTCGCCGATGCATGGCTACGAGCTGCGCAAGCGACTGTCCAGCCGACTCGGCGCCTTCCGGGCCCTGTCGTACGGCTCGCTCTACCCATGCCTGAAGTCACTGGTGCTGCAGGGCTACATCACCGAGTCCACCGACCCGGCCGAGCCCGGCAACCGTCGCTCCAAGATCGTCTACCAGTTGACCGCCGACGGCAAAGAGCACTTTCAGGCGCTGCTGGGCGAGTCCGGCCCCGCCGCTTGGGACGACGAGACCTTCGGCGTGCGTTTCGCCTTCTTCGGCCGCACCGACGCCGACATTCGCATGCGCATCCTGGTCGGACGCCGTGGCCGGCTCGAGGAGCGGTTGGAGAACCTCAAGTCGTCGTTCTCGCGCACGCGCGAGCGCATCGACGACTACACGATGGCGTTGCAGAGCCATGGTCTTGAGTCGGTGGAGCGCGAGGTCCGCTGGCTCAACGAGCTCATCGACGACGAGCGCAACAGCACGGATACCCACAGAGGCACCAACACAGACTCCCGGGCTTAGGGCACGGGAACACCACAAAGGAGTAACCATGGGTTCGGTACGCGTAGCCATCGCGGGTGTAGGTAACTGTGCCGCGTCGCTCGTGCAGGGCGTCGAGTACTACAAGGACGCCGACCCCGCGGCGCGCGTCCCCGGCTTGATGCATGTGCAGCTTGGCGACTACCACGTTCGCGACGTTCAGTTCGTTGCGGCGTTCGACGTAGACGCCAAGAAGGTCGGTCAAGACCTCGCGCACGCGATCTTCAGCAGCGAGAACAACACCATCAAGATCGCCGACGTCCCCCCCACCGACATCACTGTGCAACGCGGGCCGACCTTGGACGGTCTCGGCAAGTACTACCTCGAGACCATCACCGAGTCCGACGAGCAACCCGTCGACGTTGCTCAGGCGCTGCGTGACTCCGGCGCCGATGTTCTCGTCTGTTACTTGCCGGTCGGGTCCGAGGACGCCGCGCGGCACTACGCGCAAGCGGCCATCGACGCGGGCGTTGGGTTCGTCAACGCTCTTCCGGTGTTCATCG
>DASUFV010000170.1:0-10063 GCA_036274415.1 Actinomycetes bacterium | reverse complement strand
TAGGACCAGCGTGGCAGGCCCTGATCTTCAGCGGCGACTGTTCGGTCCACTATGTGGGATGCCTGTCCCGGTGCGTGGCACCGTACCCTTGAAGAGTCATGCGCACCTATGAAGTCCGCACCTACGGGTGCCAGATGAACGCCCACGACTCCGAGCGGCTTGCCGGGTCGCTCGAGGCTGCCGGCTACCGCGCGGCGGCCGAGGGTGAGACACCGGACGTGGTCGTCTTCAACACGTGCGCCGTTCGTGAGAACGCCGACAACCGGTTGTACGGAAACCTCGGGCACCTCGCCCCGGTGAAGGCGACGAATCCCGGCATGCAGATTGCCGTGGGTGGCTGTCTTGCGCAGAAGGACCGAGGCGAAATCGTCGAACGTGCGCCGTGGGTCGACGTGGTCTTCGGAACGCACAACGTCGGTTCGCTGCCGGTGCTGCTCGAACGGGCCAGGGTCGAGCAGGAGGCACAGGTCGAAATCCTCGAGTCGCTCGAGGTCTTTCCGTCGACGCTGCCTACCCGACGCGAGTCCGCGTACTCCGCGTGGGTCTCGATCAGCGTCGGGTGCAACAACACCTGCACGTTCTGCATCGTGCCGTCGTTGCGTGGTGTCGAGAAGGATCGTCGGCCAGGCGACATCCTGAACGAGATCAGGGCGCTCGTCGACGAAGGCGTCATCGAGATCACCCTGCTCGGACAGAACGTCAACTCGTACGGGGTCGAGTTCGGTGACCGTCTCGCGTTCGGCAAGTTGCTGCGCGCTTGCGGTGAGATCCCCGGGCTCGAGCGAGTGCGCTTCACCTCACCTCACCCGCGCGACTTCACTGACGACGTCATCCACGCGATGGCCGAGACTCCGAACGTGATGCCGCAGCTGCACATGCCGCTGCAGTCCGGATCGGACGCAGTGCTGAAGGCCATGCGTCGCTCGTACCGCCGCGACAAATACGTGGGGATCCTCGATCGAGTGCGTGAAGCGATCCCGGACGCCGCGATCACGACCGACATCATCGTTGGCTTCCCCGGTGAAACCGAAGACGACTTCTCACAAACCCTTGAGGTTGTCGAGCGAGCCAGGTTTGCGAGCGCTTTCACCTTCCAGTACTCCAAACGGCCCGGAACACCCGCGGCCGAGATGGCCGACCAGGTGCCTGCCGACGTCGTGCAGGAGCGGTACCAGCGACTCGTATCGCTGGTCGACGACGTCGCGTGGGCGGAGGCAAAGAAGCAGGTGGGTCGGACGCTCGACGTGCTGGTGGCGTCCGGCGAAGGGCGTAAGGACGACGCGACCGGGCGCATGTCGGGCCGCGCACCGGACAACCGGCTCGTCCACTTCGCAATTGATGAGGCGGGAGACATTCCCCGTCCAGGTGACACTGCGACGGTGACGGTGACGTACGCCGCGCCGCATCATCTGGTCGCAGATGGGCCGTTGGTCTCGCTGCGCCGCACCGCTGCAGGCGACGCTTTCGAACGTGGTCAAGGCCACAGCGAGGATAGCGGTGAGGGCGGTCATGGTTGTGGGATCCCCGGAGCGCCCGCTGCGCCGGTGGCGCTGGGCTTGCCTGTCGTCATCGGCACGTAGCGCCGAGCCTCATGTTGGTCGCTGCTGCGGTGCTGCCGCATCCGCCGGTGCTCGTTCCCGAGGTTGCCGCTGAGGCCGCGGGGGAGCTCGACGAAGTCCGCGCGGGGTGCCTCGCCACGCTCAAGCACGTGGCGCAGGCGCATGGCGAGGGGTGCGACGTCGTGTTGGTCGGAGCCGGTCCGACGCGGGCGACGTTCGGCTCGGGGACGGTTGGGAGCCTGCGGGGTTTCGGGGTTCCGATCGACCTGCGCCTTCCGGGGCCGGGTACCGAAGCTGGTGGGCAGAGCGAAGCTGGTGGGCAGAGCGACGTGCCTTTGCCGTCGCTGCCCCTCTCGCTGACGGTCGGCGCGTGGCTCATGAAGCAGATCGGCCAGTGGTCCGAGGGCGGACGCGTCCGCGCAGAGTCCGTGCCCTCTGACCTGGAGCCGGCCGAGGCTGCTGCGCTGGGGCGCGAGCTCGCGGCATCGGCGGACCGCGTCGTGCTCGTAGCGATGGGGGACGGGTCAGCGGCCCTGTCGGCGAAGGCGCCGCGGTACATCGTTCCGGGGGCCCAGGAGTGGCAGTCCTCAGTCACATCCGCTCTCGCCTCCGCCGATTGCGCGGCACTGGCCGCCATCGACCCCCAGGACGCCGACCGGTTCGCCGCTGCGGGGCGCGTCTCGTGGCAGGTCCTGGCCGGAGCCGCGGGCGCTGGCGTGTCTGGGGAAGGGGCGTGGTCAGCCGAGCTGATCGCCGCGGACGACCGCTACGGCGTGGGGTACGTCGTGGCGTGGTGGACCCGCGTGGACGGTGTCGGCCCGTGAGCGTCGTCGCCGTTGTCGGCGCGACCGCCGTTGGCAAGTCTGAGTACGCGGTCAACCTGGCGCTCGAGGTGGACGGCGAGGTCGTCAACGCCGACTCGATGCAGCTGTATCGAGGCATGGACATCGGCACGGCCAAGCTCACCGAAGCCGAGCGGCGCGGCGTCCCGCATCACCTGCTCGACATCTGGCCGGTGACCCGCACGGCGACGCTGGCCGAGTACCAGCAGCGTGCGCTCGCGGCGGTCGACGACGTGCTCGGACGCGGCAAGGTCCCGATCGTCGTTGGCGGGTCAGGGATGTACGTGCATTCGGTGATCGACCGATGGGACATCCCCGGTACCGACCCAGACCTTCGCGCGGAGCTCGAGCACGAACTGGCGACGTTGGGGCCAGAAGCGATGCATCAGCGGCTCGCCAAGGCCGACCCAGCCGCTGCGATCGCCATCTTGCCGACGAATGGACGCCGGATCGTCCGCGCGCTCGAGGTGGTTGCGATGCGGGGTTCGTTCTCGGCTCAGCTGCCGTCGTTCGACCCCAACCCCGACCTTCGGATCATCGGGCTGCGGGCGAGCCGCGACGAGCTGGACGCCCGCATCGAGCAACGCGTCGACCGCATGTGGGAGCGCGGGTTCGTCGACGAGGTGCGCAGGCTCGAAGCCGAAGGTCTGCGGCAGGGGCTCACGGCGTCCCGCGCGCTCGGCTACGCACAGGTGCTGGCCTATCTCGCCGGCGAGTGCACCGAGGAACAAGCGCGCGAGGACACGATCCGCGCAACGCGGCGGTTCGCGCGTCGACAGGAGTCCTGGTTCAACCGGGACCCTCGCATCGAATGGACCGGCACACCTTTGGGGTGATTCCTCGGGGTCATAGCCCGGACGAACTTCCCCAAAGCCGTGCCGTCCCAGGGGCCCGGACGCCCCTAGGCTGCCCCCGTGGGCAGCGACATCGGCAGCAGCAACGTCGGTAGGGGCGTCGAGTTCGTCAAGGGTCACGGCACGCAGAACGACTTCGTCGTGCTGTTCGACGCCGACGGCGCGTTCGAGCCCAGCGAAGGCCAAGTGCGAGCGCTGTGCGACCGACGGCGCGGCCTGGGGGCGGACGGCGTCCTGCGCGCCGTCCCGGACGCGTCCGGCGCGTGGTTCATGGACTACCGCAATGCCGACGGCAGCGTTGCGGAGATGTGCGGCAACGGCTCGCGACTCTTTGCGGTCGCGCTTCGGGACGCCGGCCTGGTGGACGCCGACGAGTTTCCAATCGTGACGCGTGGAGGTGTTCGCCAGGCGCGCATCGGGTCGTACGACGGTTCGAGCTGGACGGTGTCAATGTCCATGGGTGCGGCGCACACGTCCGAGCAGGCGGTGTCGGTCTGCGTGTTAGACGACGGTCGTCCCTCTCCTGATCGCGAATGGCCCGCGATGCCGGTGTGGGTGCCCAACCCGCACGCCGTCGTGGTCGTGCACGACCTGGCCGAGGCAGGACGCCTCACCGTGGCGCCGCAAGTGCTACCGCAGTCGGTGTTCCCGGACGGCGTCAACGTCGAGTTCGTCGTTGACCGTGGACTCGATCCGGTGAACGACGATGGAACGCCGAGGATCGGCATGCGTGTGCACGAGCGTGGGGTCGGTGAGACCAGGTCGTGCGGCACGGGTGCGGTTGCTGCTGCGTGGGCGTGGCGTCGCCGAGTAGACGGCGTCGCCAACACCGGGTCGAGCAACAACACCCGGTCGAGCAGCACCCAGTCGAATGACACAGTGCGCGTCGACGTTCCTGGTGGGACCGTCTACGTCACCGAGCACGACGACGGCGAGCTTTCGCTCACTGGCCCTGCCGTCATCGTCGCTCGCGGCAGACTCGACGAGCAGTGGTGGAAGGAGAACGCGTGACGATCGACAGTGCACGAGCCGCCGCCGTCGAGGCGAAGGGCTACATCGGAACCCTGGGTGGCGAATGGATGTCGTCCGACGCCGAAGAGGAGGCCTCGGAAGCAGCCGGGCTCCCCGGTTGGCAGCTCTACTTCCTCGGACGCCACGGCGTGCTCGGCGACGTCGATCCTGATGTCATCCTGGCTGCCGCGTACATCTTTCCGGCCGACTACTTGCGCCAAGAGTGGACGGCAGCGCGCAAGGTGATGACGCCAGCGGAGGCACTGTCGCGTTACCTCGAGGTGTGTCGCGGCTGGGGTCGGGAACGACTCGCGGGCTTCTCGGACGCCGGACGGCTCGCCGACCTTGGTCAGCGAGTCATCGACGGCGCAGACGTGATCGGGCTACCGCTCTTCGCTGGTTGGCGGGCTGTTCCGATGCCCGCTGGCACGGACGAGGGCGCCCACCTGGAGCGATGTGCGCAGGTATGTCAGGTGCTGCGTGAGCATCGCGGTGCGTGTCATGGCGTGGCGCTCGCCGCCCTGCAGCTGAGCCCGCTCGTGGCGATCCTGTGCAACCCCGACGGTAAGGCCGGCGAGGAGAACGCAAGCGAGTACGGATGGCAACCACCCTTCCCCGAGCCCACGAACAACGACCGTGCACTCCGTGCAAGGGTCGAGGAACTCACCGATGACCTTGTCGCGCCGGCGTACGAAGCGCTGTCCCGCGAGGAGCAAAGTGAGTTCGTCGCGCTATTGGCAAGGGCACACGCGCACATCTCGGCCTGAGGCGTCCTGCGTCTGGTGCTGAGGCTGCTCAGGCGACGGCGAGTGAGGCCGTGACAGTCGGCGTCGAGCGGAGCGTCTGCAGCACCACGCAGTACCGCTCGGTGAGCTTCAGAAGCGACGCACGCTGCTCTTCGTCCAGGTCTGCGTCGAGATCGAACCTGAGCTGGATGTCCTCCAGGCCGACGGACGCCTCACGGTCGACGCCGAGCGTGCCTCGCGCGTCGAACAAGCCGGACGCGGAAACCGTCCCTCCGCGAACGTTGAAGCCGAGTGAGGTCGCCACCGCTTGCAGCGTCACGCCCGCGCACGCGACCAGCGCCTGCAGCAGCATGTCGCCAGAGCAGGCGAGCATGCCGGTGCCGCCGGTTGCCGGGTGCAAGCCCGCTTCGACCATGCGGCGGCCGGTGTCGACCGAGCAGGAAATTCCGTCGCCGAGGTCGCCCTTCGCATGCAGCCTGATCTTGGCGGCGTCGGCGTCCTCGCGATAGCGGTCCTTCAGTGGTCGCTGGATCTCCTGAAGCTGGTCGTGGTCCATCTGGCCATGATGCCCCCGCCCTGGTCCAGCGCCTGCAAGGAGCGGAGGAATTCACTTGCCAGGCGTGCGATCCTGGATGGGATGTCTGAATCACCCATGCGCGAAACAGAGCTCCAGGAGTCGGAGCCGCAGCAATCACCGCTCCAATCTGCACCGCCTGAGTCACTCAGTACCGGATCGTTCGACCTCGAGGACCGTTCGGCGCTTCGTCGCGTCCAGGGGCTCTCCACCGAGCTCGAGGACATCTCAGAGGTCGAGTACCGGCAAGTGCGGCTCGAGCGAGTCGTGCTGGTCGGAGTGTGGACCACCGGCACCGTGACCGACGCCGAGGTGTCACTGCGCGAGCTCGCCGCGCTCGCAGAGACCGCGGGCGCGGCTGTTCTCGAGGGCGTAATCCAGCGCCGCGACAAGCCGGACGCTGCCACCTACATCGGATCGGGTAAAGCGCGAGAGCTGCGCGACATCGTGATCGAGCACGGGGCCGACACAGTGATCTGTGACGGTGAGCTCACGCCGGGGCAGTTGATCCATCTCGAGGACGTCGTCAAGGTCAAGGTGGTCGACCGTACGTGGCTGATCCTCGACATCTTCGCCCAGCACGCGAAGAGCCGCGAAGGTAAGGCGCAGGTGTCCCTGGCGCAGATGCAGTACCTGATCCCGCGACTGCGTGGTTGGGGTGAGTCGCTCTCCCGGCAGGCCGGCGGACGTGCTGGCGGCGCGACCGGTGGTGTCGGAACCCGTGGTCCTGGTGAGACGAAGATCGAGACCGATCGTCGACGCATCCGCGACATGATGGCCAAGCTGCGCCGCGACCTGCGTCGGATGGAGAAGGCGCGCGTCACCAAGCGTGGACGTCGCCGCGAGGCGCGCGTGCCGGCCGTTGCTCTTGCCGGTTACACGAACGCCGGCAAATCGAGCTTGATGAACCGGCTCACCGGCGCAGGCGTGCTCGTGGACGACTCGCTGTTCGCCACGCTCGATCCCACCGTGCGTCAGGCCACCACATCGGAGGGTCGGGTCTACACGTTGGCCGACACCGTGGGATTCGTTCGACATCTGCCACACCAGCTGGTCGAGGCATTCCGGTCAACCCTTGACGAAGTCACGGACGCCGATGTCGTGCTGCACGTTGTCGACGGCTCGGACGAAGATCCCGAGCGGCAGCTCCGTTCCGTCCGAGAGGTGCTCGGGGAGATCGGTGCGGCCGATCTGCCCGAGATCGTCGTGCTGAACAAGGCAGACCTCGCCGACCCGCTGACGATTGCTCGGCTTCGCCGCATCGAGCCCGATGCGGTCGTGGTGTCAGCCCGTACCGGGCAGGGCATCGACGAGCTCCGTGACCGGATCGACGCAGCGCTGCCGCGTCCGCCGGTAAGTGTCGAGGTGCTCGTGCCCTACGACCGTGGCGACCTGGTTGCGCGCATGCACTCCGAGGGCGAGGTGCTGAGTGAAGAGCATCGCGCGGAGGGCACGTTGGTGACAGCGCGCGTGCACCACGGCCTGGCAGCGGCGCTCGAACGCGTGAGCGTCCTGCCGACCAACTAACTGGCTACAGTCCGCGTACCCCGTCGAACGCTGCCTGGTAGCGCATCTCGGTGTCCTCGTCGAGCGCCATGAAGATGCTGCCCTGCTCAAGGAACTCTTCGCTGGGAAAGATGAGTTCGTTGTTCGCCAGGCCGGGGTCGACCTTGGCCAGCTCTTCCTTCGCACCCTTGACCGGCGTGATGAAGTTGACCCACGCAGCGACGTCGGCGGCGACGTCTGGTCGGTAGTAGAAGTTCATCCACTCCTCGGCATTGCTCTGGTGTAGTGCGCCGACCGGGATCAGCATGTTGTCCGACCACAGGATGAAGCCAGAGTCAGGTATGACGAGCTCCAGGTTGGGGTTGTCGGCTCGCAGCTGGTTGATGTCGCCGGAGTAGGTCATGGACGCGGCGAAGTTGCCCTTGGACAGGTTCTGCCCGTAGTTGGCGTCGGCGAAGGTCCTGATGTGACCGGAGTCGGTCGCGTCCTGCAACAGCGCAATCGCCGCGTCGAACTCTTCGTCAGTGAAGTCGGACGGATCGGCTCCCTGGTCGAGCATGACCAACCCGACCGTGTCCCTCATCTCGGTGAACACCGCGACTCGTCCGGCGAGGTCGGGACGCGTGAGCATCTCGGTGATCGACGTGACCGGCTGGTCGACCTCGTTGGAGTTGTAGGCGATCGACGTGAAGCCGGACTGCCACGGCATGGAGTACTTGCGCTCGGGGTCGAACGAAGGGGAGGCGAGCGAGGGGATGAGGTTCTTCGCGTTGGGGATGGCGGACTTGTCGATCTCGTTGACGAACCCCAGACGGATGAGTCGTGCAGCCATCCAGTCGGTGAGCACCATCAGGTCGCGACCTACGCCGGATCCCTTGACCAGCTGAGGGCGGATTTTGGCGAAGAATTCGGTGTTCGCCGTGATGTCTTCGTTGTAGGTCACGTCGATGCCGGTCTCGTCCTCGAACCGCGCCACGGTGGGAAAGGGGTCGGGGCCTTTGCGGTCGGTGTCGATGTACAACGCCCAGTTGCTCACCACGAGGGATTTGTCGGTCTCGGACTGGTCGACGGACGCGTCCGAGGAGGCGGCGTCCCCGCCGCATGCTCCGAGCAGAGGAGCGACGCCGAGTGCGGCCCCGACGGACGCGGTGCTGCCCAGGAATCGCCGGCGAGAGAAAGCAGGGCCTGAGAAAGCAGGGCGCGAAATAGCAGGGCGCGAAATAGCAGGGCGCGAAAAAGCAGGACGGGTGTCAGACGGCATGAAGGCTCCCTTCGTCTCGCGGCATTGAATCAGGTTCTTGAACAGCATTCAAGAATCTGGTTCAATCTTTTCGCACATCGACCTGTTGAAGGCGTCCGACATCGGGGAGACTTCCGACCGTGAGCACAGCACCGGCCAGCACGAACGAACCGAGCGGGACAGGCCTGCTGCTCCGCAGTGGACGCATATGGCGAGGCCGCGGTCTCGGGTTCGCTGAGGCCGTCCTCGTGCGCGACGGTGGCATCGCCTGGGTCGGGCGCGACCGAGACGTCCCAGACGTAACAGGCCGCCATGAGGTCATCGACCTCCGCGGGCGTCTGGTCACGCCGGGCATCGTCGACGCGCACAACCACGTCCGCCTCGGTACTGGCACTGACGCAGTGCAGCTGTCAGGCGCCACGTCCATGCCTGAGGTGCATCAGCGGATCAACGACTGGCTGCGCGACAACCCGTCGGCGACGTGGGTGCACGCAGAAGGGTTCGACTACTCCGCACTTCCTGAGGCGCGCCACCCACGGCTCAGCGACCTCGATGGCGTCGGGAACGGCCGACCGATCATGATCCTCGACTACAGCGTCCACGCGGCCTTGCTCAACCAGGCAGCGTTGGACGCGTTCGGCATCGGTGCAGGATCGGGCGACGTCGCGTGGGGGACGGTCGAGCGCGATGACGACGGACGCCCCACCGGTTACGGCGCCGACTTCGCGGTCAAGGGCATCGCCGACGCAGGGCAGAAGGCGCTGGCGAAGGTGTCACCTGCGTTCACCCCAGATGCTCTGTACCGGCGGGTCACTTCGGGTCTCGAGATGGCAGCCCGGTTCGGAATCACGACAGTCGTCGAGCCGCAGAACGCCATCGACGACCTGAAGGTCTTTCAGCGGGTCAGGGACGAAGGGCGGCTGACCAGCAGGGTGGAAACGGCTCTGTTTCACCCGGTCGGGACGAGCGCAGACACCCTCGACGCTTTCGACGCCGCTCGTGACGAGTACGACGACGACTGGCTGCGCGTGCAGGCCATCAAGCTCTACATCGACGACATCGTCGAGCCACACACCGCCGCGATGCACGAGCCGTACGCCAACAGACCGGATACCCGCGGTTACACGTACTACGACCCTGAGGAGCTTGCCCAGGTCATCACCGAGCTCGACCGGCGCGGCTTCCCGTGCTTCGTGCACGCCACCGGCGACCGCGGGATCACGACCACGCTGGACGCGTTCGCCGCGGCGAGGACGTCCAATGCGTCACTCGACGCCGCGTCCGGTGCTGGACGCCGCGCCCGCCCACCGCGGCATCAAGTCGTCCACGTGGAGTGCACTGCTGAGAGTGACCTCAACCGGTTCGCCGAGCTCGGCGTCGTGGCCTGCATGCAACCCCGTCACTGTGCGCCGGAGATCATCGAACAGTGGCGCGAGAACGTCGGCGAGCAACGGTGGCGGTACGCATGGCCGATGCGCAGCCTGGCAGGGCGGGGCGCCGTGCTCGCATTCTCGAGTGACTGGAACGTCGCAGAGATGGACCCACTGGTCGGCATCTACACCGCGTTGACCCGAGCCGACCTCGACGGTGGCCAGTCGTGGGTCCCCGAGGAGTGCGTCGACATCGAGACCGCCCTTCACGCTTACACGTGGGGGAGCGCGTACTCGATCAGGGCCGAGGGTCACCGCGGAACGATCGAGGAGGGCAAGGCCGGAGACCTCACGGTGTTCG
>DASUFV010000169.1:0-8672 GCA_036274415.1 Actinomycetes bacterium | reverse complement strand
AACAAGCTCGGTGCGTGCGAGAGCAGGCCACCGATGTAGTGGCGGGCGGTGTCAGAAAGGCCGCCATAACCCATCTCGTCGTAGAAGAGCGGTGCGCCGTCCTTCCACAGCGACTGGTGGCAGTGCATGCCGGATCCGTTGTCGCCGAACAGCGGCTTGGGCATGAACGTCGCGGTGCGACCGTTCTGCCACGCGACGTTCTTGATGATGTATTTGAACAACATGATGTTGTCCGCTGAGTGCGTCAGCGTCGAGAACTTGTAGTTGATCTCGGCTTGTCCGCCCGTACCGACCTCGTGGTGGGCGCGCTCGACCTCGAGCCCGGCCTGCTGCAGGGCGAGGGTCATCTGGTCGCGGAGGTCTGCGAAGTGATCGACGGGTGGGACGGGGAAGTAGCCACCCTTGTAGCGCGTCTTGTAACCGAGGTTGCCGCCGTCCTCCTGGCGAGCTGAGTTCCACGCACCCTCGACGGAGTCGACGGAGTAGGACGCGGTGTTCTGCTTGGTCTCGAAGCGCACGTCGTCGAAGACGTAGAACTCCGCCTCGGCACCGAAGTAGACCGTGTCGGCGATGCCGGTGCTCTTGAGGTACTCCTCAGCCTTGGCAGCGATGTTGCGGGGGTCGCGGCTGTAAGGCTCGTCGGTGAACGGGTCGCGAATCGAGAAGTTCATGACCAGCGTCTTCTCTGACCGGAAGGGGTCGAGGAAGGCGGTCTTCGGGTCCGGGATTAGCTTCATGTCGGACTCATGGATGGCCTGGAAGCCACGGATCGACGAGCCGTCGAACATGAGTCCTTCGTCGAATGCCGAGCGGCTGAAGCTATCGGCCGGAACATTGAAGTGCTGCATGACACCGGGGAGATCGCAGAATCTGACGTCGACGAACTTGACGTCGTTGCTCTTGATGTAACCGAGGACTTCGTCAGCGCTGGTGAACAACAGGCCTCCAGGTGAGGGCCGACTCGCTTCCCCACGAGTCGGGGCCGAACGGATGCCGCGACGCTATGGGGGCGGGATTTCTCGTCCGTGTCCGTAATGTTTCGCGGGCGTTACTCGCGGGACCTAGGTCCCTGCAGGACGCCTGACCAGGCGTTTTATCCTTTGGAATGTAGCCCTCCAGGAAGGGCCTGGAGGGAACGCTCTCCAAGGAGGTGCTGCCATGTCGATCATGTCCTGGGATCCGTTCACCACCCTGTCCAGGCTCGATCGTGACTTCGACGACCTGGTACGTCGCACCTGGGGTGGTTCGCGTGGGTCCACGTTCGCGGGGTTCGTCCCCGCGGTCGAGATGATCAAGGACGGAACCGACGTGCTGGTCCGTCTGGAGCTGCCCGGCATCGATGTCGACAAGGATGTCGACGTCGAGGTGCACGATGGTCGGCTCACTGTCTCTGGCCAACGCGAGAGCGACGTGACCGAGGAAGCGGCCGACAACAAGATCCTGGTCCGCGAACACCGCTACGGATCGTTCCGGCGCGAGTTCGCGCTGCCCGAAGGGGTGACCGGGGAGGATGTCACGGCCCGCTACGACCAGGGGATCCTGGAGATTCGCATCAAGGGTGTGACGCAGCCTGAACCGGCGCCACAACGAATCCCCGTTCAGAAGTCCGAGTCACGGCCGGTCATCGAAGGAACGGTCGAGAACAAGTAGGGCAACAAACCCGGGCCCAGGGCGGCGCACAGAAGCGGGCCCTGGGCCCGTACCGTGGACGCGTGGATCGCAAAGACATCGGTGCCTGGCTCTCGGGGCCGCGGGTCGACACCGGTGTCGATGGATCCGCCGGCTACCCCGGCGAGCGTTTGGGGCTCCCGCGAGAGGGTCGTGGAGCCGTTGCCTCCTGGGGGCGCCGCATCGTCGCGTTGTTCATCGACTGGATGATCGTGCTCGGAGTGTCCTTGGCCATCGTGGGCCCTCCGGAGCCGGGTGATGACACGTTCGGATGGACGACGCTCGGCGTCCTCGTCGTCATGTACGTCGTTCTGCTCATGACGGCGCGCGCGACCATCGGGATGTGGCTCATGGGTCTCAGCGTGATGCCGCTCGGGTCACAGCATCTCTCGCTACTGCGCATCGTTGGACGCAGTGTCTTGCTCGCTCTGGTGATACCCGCAGTTGTCTACGACCGTGACCGGCGCGGTTTGCACGACAAGGTCGGCGCGACCGTCGTAGTCCGCGTCCGCTGAGTTACGCGGTCGGGGGTGGACGGCGGTCAGCCGCCTCGCATGCTGCGCGCCTGCTTAGCGCTCTTGGGCATCGGTCCCTTGGGGATCGGCATCGCACCTTGCTGCGCGCCGAGCGCCTTCAGCCGATGGTTGAGCTCATTGACCTGGCCCGCCGTGATCGACTTCGGCAGCTTGGTCACGGTGCGTGGGAGCTTGCGGAGTGGTACTTCGTCCGGGCCGTTCCCGGCGTAGATCTCGTGGATCGCGATGTCGGGGGCAACGCGAGCAACCTTCTTGCGCTCGGCGAGCATCACGCCCTTGACGCGGTTGTGGTTGCCCTCTCCGACGAGTACGACGCCCGAGCGCCCCACGACGCGGTGCACCAGGTCTTGCTGCTTGGTGAAGCCCACGGCGGGAGTGATCGTCCATCCGCGTCGCAGCATGTTCAGCGCCGCTGCTGCTGCACCCGGTTGACCCTCGATCTGCGCATACACGGCTCGCTCAGCCCGGCGTCCGAAGATCCACGCGGTCAGCGTCAGCCCGCTCATGAAGCCCAGCGCTCCGAGCAGAATCGGACGTCCGATCGCGAACCCGATGCCGAGGAGGATCAGGAACGGGACGAGGAACGAGGCCAGCAGGATCCACGGAATCGCCGGGTCGCGCTCTTTGGTGATCCGGTAGGTCTGGCGAATCTGAGCGATCCGACCCGGTTTCTTGGGCTCGGCAGACTCGTCCTGCTTCTTCCGACGGAGGAGGGCCATGCCGGAAAGCCTACGGCGCCTTGCGGGCCGAGTAGCCGTACGGGTCTACGCGCGGCTTCGAGCGCTCATCGCCTCGCGGTAGAGCCGGCCCGCGCGGTAGGACGAACGCACCAGGGGCCCGCTCATGACCGCGACGATTCCGTGGTCGAGAGCAATCTGGCCGAGCTCGTCGAACTCCTCCGGCGTGACCCAGCGCTCGACCGGGTGATGCCGCTCGCTCGGTCGCAGGTACTGCGTGATGGTCAGCAGCTCGCACCCGGCGGCGACCAGGTCGTCGATGGTCTCGACGACTTCGTCCGTCTCCTCGCCCAGCCCGAGGATGAGATTGGACTTGGTCACGAGGCCCGCCTCGCGAGCGGCGGTGATGACGTCCAGCGACCTCTGGAAGCGGAAGCCTGGCCGGATGCGACGGAACACTCGCGGAACCGTCTCGACGTTGTGTGCGAGCACCTCCGGTGCGGACTGGAATACCTTGCTCAGCAGTTCTGGGTTCCCGGAGAAGTCCGGAATCAGCAGCTCGACACCCGTGCCCGGGTTGAGCGCGTGGATCTGTCGAACGGTTTCGGCATACAGCCAGGCTCCTTCGTCCGGCAGGTCGTCGCGCGCAACACCGGTCACGGTGGCGTACCGCAGCTGCATCGTCCGGACGCTCTCTGCGACGCGCAGGGGTTCGGACGCGTCCAATGCCGCGGGCTTTCCGGTGTCGATCTGGCAGAAGTCACAACGTCTCGTGCACTGGTCGCCACCGATCAGGAAGGTCGCTTCGCGGTCTTCCCAGCACTCGAAGATGTTGGGGCAGCCAGCCTCCTGGCAGACGGTGTGCAACCCCTCGTCCTGAACGAGCTGCTTGATTTGCTGGTACTCCGGGCCGGTGCGCAGGCGGGTCTTGATCCACGGGGGCTTCCGCTCGATGGGCGTCTGCGCGTTACGTGCCTCGAGCCTGAGCAGCTTGCGGCCTTCTGGAGCGACGGTCATGCCGCCACCACCGACGACGCCACGAGGCTGGGCACATGTTGCTCAACCAGCGGCAGCACGTCGCCGATCGAGACGGTCGTCAGGCCGAGCCGCTCGCGCTCGATCGCGAGCGTGGTGGCCTCGGCGTCGGTGATGCCGCAGGGCACGATCACGTGGAATGGATCGAGGCTGTTGTCGACGTTGAGGGCGAACCCGTGCATGGTCACGCCGCGCGCCACGCGGACGCCGATCGCGGCCACCTTGCGATCGGGGCCGTGGCGGTCGGCAGGCACCCAGACCCCGCTGCGGCCGTCGACCCGCTGTGTTGTCACGCCAAGCTCGGTGCACACGTCCATCAGAAGCTGCTCGAGACGGCGGACGTAGGCGACCACGTCGATCGGGTCGGCGAGTCGCAGGATCGGATAGCCGACGATCTGGCCAGGCCCGTGCCAGGTAATGCGTCCGCCACGATCGACATCGATCACCGGCGTGCCGTCGGTGGGCCGCTCCCACGAGTTGGTGCGCTTGCCGGCGGTGTAGACGGGGGAGTGCTCGAGCAGCAGGACGGTGTCTGGGGCGGTACCCAGCGCGACCTGCTCGTGGGTCTGGCGCTGCCGCGTCCATGCGTCGTCGTAGTCGATCAGTCCTTCGCCCACCGGTGGGGCAAATCCAACTCTCACGACGTCAAGGGACATGTCACCAGCCTACGTCGGCACTCGAGAACGGGCTGACCGCCGCTCGGGGCACAGGGTTTGGGGTAACTTCCCTGTGCCATAGGCCCGACAAATCTCCCCAAAGGTGTGCCTGTGACTTCGACGACCACGACCAAGGCATCCCCGCAAGCCGATCCGCCCGGCAAGAACCGGCGCGCGTTCTGGTGGTCGCTGGCGCTCGTCGCGTTCTGGTTGGTCGTGGGTGGGTTCGCCGGGTCGTTCACGGGGCAGCTCGCCGCCGAGCAAGAGAACGAGAACGCCACGTGGCTGCCGACGGACGCCGAGTCGACTCAGGCGCTCGAACTGCAGGAGTCGATCGAGGGCGGGCAAGAAGTGCCGCTCGTCGTCATCGTCACCAACCCCGGTGGAGGCGCGCTCCCATCGGACGCGACCACCGACGTCTCCGCGTGGATGCAGGGGATACCCGAGCTCGAGCTTCCTGAAGGAACGACCGTTGCCGACTACCTCTCCGAGTCAGTGGCGGGGCCCATCCCGTCTGAGGACGGCGAGGCGCTGCTCGTGACAGTGACGCTCGACGAGGCGAAAGCGTCCGAGCCGTACGAGGATGCGACGTCCCCGCTCGTGAAAGCCACCGAGGCGATTCGCGACTCCGCGAGTGACGAGCTCGCCGACCTGCAAGTCAACGTGACCGGCCCCGGTGGGCTGCTGGCTGACCAAGTCGAGGTCTTCGGCGAGATTGACACGACGTTGCTCATGGCGACGGCCATCGTTGTGGCGATCATCCTGATCCTGGTCTACCGCAGCCCCTTCCTCTGGCTGCTTCCGCTCGTCTCGGCGGGGATCGCGTTGGGCATGGCCAGCGGGATCATCTACGCGCTCGCCGTGAACGACATCGTCGACGTCAACGGTCAGAACCAGGCGATCCTGTTCGTCCTGGTCTTTGGGGCAGGGACGGACTATGCCCTGTTGCTGGTCTCCCGATATCGCGAAGAACTGCACCATCACGACGATCGCTTCGCTGCTATGCGTGCGGCGTGGCGCGGAGTCGTAGCACCGATCGTCGCGTCGGGGGCTACCGTTGCCATCGGCTTGCTGTGCCTACTGTTCAGCGAGCTCGGTGCGAACAAGAGCACCGGGCCGGTCGCCGCGATCGGGATCGTGTCCGCAGTCATCGTGATGCTGACCTTTCTTCCTGCGCTCCTCGCAGTGTTCCCGCGTGGCGTGTTCTGGCCACGCGTTCCGCGACATGACGACATCGATGACAAGCTCACGGGGGTTTGGTCGCGGGTTGCTCGCCTTGTCGGACGCCGACCGCGCACCGTCTGGATCACGACCGCTGTGGTGCTGCTCGCGCTTGCCGCGCTCGCGCCCACCCTCAAGGCGGATGGCATAGCCCTCACCGATGGCTTCACCAAGGACGTCGACTCGGTCGTCGGCCAGGAGGAGCTGACCGAGCACTACCCGGCCGGCTCGGGTGCGCCAGTCATCATCATCGGCAACGCCAGTCAGATCGAGGCGATGACCGAGGTGGTTGAGTCGACGGATGGAGTCGAGGCCGTCGTCCCCTTCACTGGGGAGGAGGGCACGCCAGCACCGGACGAGCCGGTCGAGCCGGTCGAGCCGTTGATCGTCGACGGGCTGGTTGAGCTGCAAGCAACGTTGAGCGAACCGGCTGACTCGCCAGCTGCTGAGCAGACGGTCAAGGAACTACGGACCAACCTCTCTGAGCTGGACGGCGCGAACGCGAAGGTTGGCGGCTTCACCGCGGTCAACTACGACGTGCAGACGTCCAGTCAGCGTGACAATCGAGTCATCATCCCGATCGTGCTCGCGGTGATCCTCGTGATCCTGATGCTGCTGCTCCGTGCGATCACAGCTCCGCTTCTGCTGATCGCGACCGTGGTGCTCTCGTATCTGGCCACGCTCGGTGTCTGTGCTGTGGTGTTCGAGTACGTGTTCGACTTCGCGGGTGAGGACAGTGCCTTCCCGTTGTTCACGTTCGTGTTCCTTGTGGCGCTCGGCATCGACTACAACATCTTCTTGATGACCCGCGTGCGCGAGGAGTCGGTGAAGCTCGGCACCAGACCCGGGATTCTCAAAGGCCTCACGGTGACGGGAGGGGTCATCACCAGCGCGGGGATCGTCTTGGCCGCAACCTTCTCTGTGCTGGGCATCCTGCCTCTGGTCTTCATCGCAGAGATTGGGTTCGCCGTCGCATTCGGCGTCCTGCTCGACACGTTCGTCGTCAGGTCGCTGCTGGTGCCGGCATCGAGCTACGACATCGGTCGACCGATCTGGTGGCCATCGCAAAGCATTCGTCACGACGAAGCCCCGGCCGCCGAGCAAGAGGCTGCGTCAGTGGCGTACGTGCGCAGCTAGCGGAGGACGCCAGCCGGCAGCGCTGTCTCGATCACCTCGCCACCAACACGCTCGACGCGATACGCCATGGGCTGCTTGTCGTCGTCGCCCTCGCGGTCGACGATCACCTCGACCGGCTCAGTGTCCTCGTATAACAGACCCACGTAATCGTCGGTGCAGTACGTGGTGCCCAGCGAGCCATCCGCGACCAGCGACTGCACGAGCGGACGTCGCTGCTCTTCGGAGTCGTAGTGGACGCCGTTGCCGTATGGCAGGAAGCCGAGACCGTCGGTCACGAGCCGCAGCTCTGGTCCGAAGGAGTCGGTGGTGCCGCCCTCGTGCCAACAGATCGACCCGGCGCTGACACCGCCCAGCACAACCCCTCGCTCCCATGCCTCGCGCAATAGGTCGTCGAGCCCGTGCAGTCGCCACAGTTGCAGCAGGTTCGCAACCGAGCCGCCACCCACCCAGACGGCGTCGCTCGAGCCGATCAGCTCGGCCGGCTCGGCGTTCGGCATCGGAAAGAGCTCCAGGTGCTGGACGTCCACACTCCAGCCGCGGAACGCGGCGTATGAACGCGTGAGATAGGAACGGTCGTCACCACTTGCGGTCATGACCAGCGTCAGCGTCGGGCGTGTTTTCCCGGTCAGCTCGAGCAGTCGACGCATCGTCTCGCCGGGTTTCGGTGACGAGTACCGATCGCCTGGAACGAACCCGCCGCTCGTCGCCATGATCCGTCGTGTCGTCAAGCTCCACCTCTCTCGTGCGCGGTCGTCAGCCTATGAGATGTGGATTTCCCTCTTTCCTCCTCCGGGGACGTCAGGCTCAGGTGCGTGCACGAGGTTCTCCGCAAGCATGGAACATTGAGCGACGGGCAGGTGGTGACTCTCCTCATCGGGCTAGGCACCTGCCTCGAGCAGATTCACCAACGAGGCGAGGTCTTCGGTCCCATTCACCCTGCGCACGTCTGTGTTGGCGGTGACGGGCGACCTGAGCTGCTGCCGGTGTCTCCGCCACCGGGTTGGACGAGCCACGACGACTGGGTCGGGCTGGTTCGACTTGGTCGGTCGATGGGAGCGGGTCATCGCGCACGTGCTCTCCGGTGGGAGGCGTTCGACGGGTTGGAAGGCGCTCCGCTGCTCCGTCGGCTCATGACGTGGGCAACGCCCGAACCGCTGCCGATGAGATGGGTCGACGGTCAGGAAGTCCGTTCGGCGTAAGCGAACGCGAGGGCGTCCTCGATGGTCGGGTCCATGAATTCGAATCCTGCGTCAAGGAGGCGAGTAGGCACGACCCTGATACTGCTCAGGACTTCGGAGGACATCTCACCGAGAGCTGAGCGAATGGCGAACTGCGGGACTCTAGCAATGGCGGGGCGGTGCAGCAGGTCGGCCATTGCCTTCGTGATCTCGCGGTTGGTGACGGGATTGGGCGCGGTGACGTTGTACGCGCCTGTCATTGTGCTGTCGTCGATCATCCGCCGGATGGCACGCACCTCGTCACGCAGCGACACGAAGCTCCAGTACTGGTTTCCGTCCCCAAGGCGGCCACCGAGACCGAGGCGAAACAGCGGCCATAACCGACCCCATGCGCCTCCGTGCCCTGCCACCACGATTCCCGCGCGCGGGTGGACGACCCTGATGCCAGCCTCGGCCGCTGGCGCAGCTGACGACTCCCAGGCAACGACCACGTTCGCCAGGAAGCCGCTTCCGGCAGGTGCCGATTCGTCCACGACGCGGTCGCCGGTGTCGCCGTAATAGCCG
>DASUFV010000168.1:0-2236 GCA_036274415.1 Actinomycetes bacterium | reverse complement strand
GCGAAGGGATCACCCACCTGCACACTCGGGCGCTTGCTGGGACGGGTGCCCGGCCCGCCGCTTCGGTCGCTGTCATCGAACGTCTCGGACGCCAGCACGCTCACGCCACCGATGCCGTCGCCACCGGTCTTGGCGCCGAACAGGACGACGTGGTTGCCGTTGCCGGTAGCGGCTGATACCTGGATCAAGTGGTGTGGCACAACGCCAACGCACAACGCATTGACCAACGGGTTGCCCGCGTAGCTGTCGTCAAACACCACCTCGCCGCCGATGTTCGGCAAGCCGAGGCAGTTGCCATACCCACCGATCCCCGCAACCACACCCGGAAGCACACGATGGGTATCGGAGGCGTCCGCGGGTCCGAAGCGCAAGGGATCCATGACGGCGACGGGTCGTGCCCCCATCGACAGGATGTCGCGGACGATGCCGCCGATGCCCGTCGCGGCGCCCTGGTAGGGCTCGACGTACGAGGGGTGGTTGTGCGACTCGATCTTGAACGTGACCGCGAGACCGTTTCCGACGTCGACGACTCCGGCGTTCTCACCGATGCCGACGAGCAGTACGTCCTTGGCTTCAGCCGGAACCTTGTCACCGAACTGTCGCAGGTGAACCTTGCTCGACTTGTACGAACAGTGCTCGCTCCACATGACCGAGTACATCGCCAGCTCACAGCTGGTCGGACGCCGCCCAAGGTGATCTCGGATGCGTCGGTACTCGTCTGGCCGCAAACCGAGTTCGCCGAACGGTTGCTCGACGTCAGGCGTCGAGTCGGCGTTCTTGACCGTGTCGATGCTCATGCAGCCACCAGCTGCTTGATCGCGGACGCGAAGAACTGCAAACCGTCGAGCGACGGTCCGGTCAACGTTTCGACAGCGTGCTCAGGGTGCGGCATGAGCCCAACGACATTTCCGCGTGCGTTGGTGATGCCGGCGATGTCGCGGTACGAGCCGTTGGGGTTGTCGTGCAGGTAACGAACGACCACTCGTCCTTCACCTTCGAGCTCGTCGAGGGTGCGATGGTCGGCCACGTAGCCGCCCTCGCCGTTCTTCAAAGGGATGAGGATCTCTTGCCCGCTCGTGAACGTTGACGTCCAAGCAGTGGTGCTGTTCTCGACCCGCAACCACTGGTCGCGACAGACGAACTTGCGGATGTCGTTGCGAATCAGCGCACCTGGCAGCAGGTGCGACTCACACAAGATCTGAAAGCCGTTACAGATACCAAGCACCGGCATTCCGAGTCGCGCGGCGTCGATCACCTGCCGCATCACGGGGGCGAACCGCGCGATCGCCCCGCAACGCAGGTAGTCGCCGTACGAGAAGCCACCAGGCAGCACCACGGCGTCGACGCCCTTGAGGTCTGGGTCGCCGTGCCAGAGCGGCTCAGCCTCGGCGCCGGCGAGCCCGACCGCACGCGCGGCGTCCCGGTCGTCCAGCGAGCCCGGGAAGGTGATCACACCGATCCGGGCGGTCATCAGGCGTCCTCGACGCGGATCGCGTAGTCCTCGATCACGGTGTTCGCGAGCAGGGTGCTGGCGATCTGGTCGAGCGCCTCGGCGTCGGGTGCCGTGTCGAGCTCGAGCTCGAACCGCTTGCCCTGGCGGACGCTGGTGACGTCGACGTGGCCGAGGCGGGCGAGGGCCCCCTGGACGGCCTGACCCTGCGGGTCGAGGATCTCCGGCTTGAGCATGACGTCGACGACGACGCGAGCCACGGGCTTCTCCGGACGCTCGAGGGGGCGGGGTCCGCCCAGTCTATCGGCACCCCTTTCCCAAGAACGACGCAGACGCGTTCACCCGCTCTGGTGAAACAGACTCCTGCGTCATCACACCAGTCGTCTCCGATTTCACCTGTGTTTCCTCGATCTCGATTTCCGCGTAGAAAGGAGCCATGGCTCCAGCGCTTCCACCGCCCCGCGTCAGCCTCGTCACACTCGGCACGGCCGACCTGGCCCGATCGCGAGCCTTCTACGAAGCGCTGGGATGGACGACGTCAGCCAGCCCCGAAGACGACGTCGCGTTCTTCCAGTCCGGCGGCATGGTGCTGGCCCTCTGGGGACGCGCCGAGCTCGCCGAAGACTCGTGCGTCACCGACAGTGGTGGCTGGGGTGGCGTGACGCTGGCCCACAACGTGGGGTCACCAGCCGACGTCGACGCCGTCCTCGCGGCCGCGTCCGCAGCCGGTGCTCGCATCGGACGGCCCGGGGCCGAGACGTTCTGGGGTGGGTACTCCGGCCTATT